>NZ_CP018846.1:0-300000 GCF_002025705.1 Pseudomonas putida
CGCTCGGCTCAGTCTTCCCGGGGTTGAAAAACAGCTTGTCGTTGTCGCAGCCGCGCTTGCGGCAGGGGCTTTCGACGCGCAGGGGTAGGCCGTTGTCGCCGCCCAGCTGCATGCCGGGGGTGTTCCAGTCCAGGTTGCTGGCAGGGTGCGGGGCAGGGCTGTTGCTGCAGGCGCCCAGAGTGAGGGTGAAGGCCAGCAGGGCAAAGGATTTGGCTTGGGTCACGATGGTTTAGTCCGTTAGTCCATTGTCGGTTCTGGCGCAACGCCAGACGGTCGCAGGGCTGGCGGGCAGCGTGCGACGTAGCTTTTTAATGATTTGGGGGCCGGATGATACACCTTCGGGCCTCTTCGCGGGTGAACCCGCTCCCACAGGGGCCGTGGTGATTTTGTGAGGGATTTCTGAACTTGAGACCAAATACTTCAGGATTGGGGGATTTGGGAATTATCCTACGCATGCTACTGAACTATCGCTGTTGGCGGACAAACGCCTTGGGGATAACGTTTCCCGGTCGTTTCGGCGACCGGGTGTGAGAACCCGAGGCGAATGAGCGGTAGCCTTTCATGGCGGCCATACGCGGGCAGACTTCGGTCTGGCCGAGCTTCCTTATTCCCTCGGTTTCTCACCCCGCGTACGGCTGCCACCCTAATCCGTGAGAAAGATTCGGATGGCGCCTCCTGTCTATGGAATAAGGCGTTTTGTCATGAAAAAGATCGTCCCTGATCCACCCCGCTGCTTAATCCAAACCCCATATTTCTCCGTCCACAGCGACATTTCCCCCGAAGATGCCATCATCCACGGCGCCGAGCTGATCCGTGGCGTCGCCGAAACCATCGATGAACACTGCCGCGTCCACGCCGGCGAGCCTGGCTTGAACACCTTGGCCAATGCAGCCTTTGCGGCAGAATCAGCATTGATCCTGTTCCAGCACGCGGTAGCGAGCATGAGCGATGAAGTGGGGCCGGCGCATGAGTGATGCCGTTAAAACCATCGTCACGGCAGGCGTGGAGACCTTCCTGGAAGCCGGAAACCCAACAGTGGACCTGCTATGCGTACAGCCGGGTATCCCGATTGACCATGCCTACGAGCATGTGTCGGTACTGCTTGGCTATATCAAGCACCTTGTGCGCGAGGGGGATATGGAGGATGACCACAAGCTGTTGGGCGCTGCGGATTATCTGTTGGCGCTGGCCAAGGCGCTGATGAACGATATCGAAATTGCCAAAAACAAGGTGCATTGATGCGCAGGTGTGGGAGCGGCCTTGTGTCGCGAAAGGGCTGCAAGGCGGTCCCAGGATATCAGCGTTGATGCAGAGATCTTGGGGCCGCTTTGCGGCCCTTTCGCGACACAAGGCCGCTCCTACAAAAGGACCGTGTACGGTGGGGAAATTAGCCTTTCGCAGCATGCACAATGAGAGCTTATGCACAAGAGGCATCGGCGCCTTGCGCGAAAGGCATGCCGCCTCCGTATACCGCCGGTCTTTGCGCAAACACCTGTTTTTACTGGGCTTGAGGCGTATGCCGGAATAAGCCAAACGCTTGAAATAGCGCTTGGCTCCATCCATTCATCAAAAAGCTTGTTCACAGACTTATCCACAGCTTGTGCTGCGGCTAACGGTCACGTTCGGCCAGCAGCAGCAGGTTGCGCGGCGTGAGCGGATAATCGCAGAAAGTACCCAGGCGAACGTCGTAGCCCTGTTCTTCGAGGAACAGGGCGCGGTCGAGTACCAGCCACAGCTCCAGTGGGCGGCGGAACAGGTTGCGCAGGCGCTCGAGGTTGCGCACTTCGGCCAGGCGCTGCCAGCCAGCGGCCTCCAACGCGGCCCAGTCCGGTTTGCCACTCAGCTCGACCTTGCGCAGGTCGGCCAGCTCACGGCAATACTGCTCGAAAGGCTTGCCCAGCCAGGCAACCGGCAGTGAAGGGGTGGACAGGTATTCATCGCATTGGCGTTGCTCGCGCTGCAGCAGGTCGAAGCCCAGGCGTCGGGCCATGGAGCAGTCGCGCTGGTGGCGCACGCGGACGCTGGCGGTGACGGCTTCATTCAATGGCAGGCCGAGGTCGATCATGCTCAGTTGCAGTGGCGAGTGCTGCGGCTGTGGATAACGGCTGGTAGTGCTCGCCGGGGATGCGGTTGTAGCAGCAAGGGGCAACGGCCAGGTGCCGACAGCCTTGCTGGCTGGCCTGGCGCAGCAGGTGAACGTGCAGTTCGCCGCAGGCGTGCAGGGCGACCACGCTTTTATCGTGGTCCAGGTACTGGGCGCTGCTGGTGGCCATGACGTCCTGCTGGACGTGGGTCGCGGGGCAGGTGGTGGTGATCGCTCAGGGCCTGGCCAGCGGCGACCAGCTCGGGGTTGTACTCCAGGCAGGTCAGCTGCTGGCCGGGTTGCAGCAGGCGGCGGCCGAGGTGGCCCTTGCCGGAACACCAGTCGAGCCAGTGGTGAGTGTGTTGGCGAAAGCCCAGGCGGCGGCTGAAGGCTTCGATCTGTTGCCATTTGCGGCCCGGGACGTTGACGTCGAGGCGGTGGCCGGCGTTGGGCAGGCCGGTGTCGGGGAGCTCGCCCAGGGCTGACAGTTGCTCGGCTTGCGCGGCCAGTTGCGGGAATGGGGCGGGCAGGCCTTGCGGGTTGATGTCGGCTTCGGCATCGGCCAGGGTGCACTGGCGCAGGTGGGCGGCGAGTTCAGGGTATTCGGTTTCCCAGTCCAGGCGCAGGGCGGTGAAGGGCCTGGGTTTCCACAGCGGCTGGTGCTCGGTCAGGAACTGGTCGAGGGCCTGGAAGCGCTCGTGCAACTGGTGGCTGTGGAGGTAGGTGGACATGGGGCAGGGCTTGAGGTGTGTGGTGGTTTCAAGGGCCCTTTCGCGGGTAAACCCGCTCCCACGGGTGTCCCACAGGCCTGAAGGCAGTGGAGCTCCTGTAGGAGCGGGTTTACCCGCGAAAGGGCCAGTAGGGGTCAGCGGCCCTGGCAGGCGTCCACGCGCAACCAGCGTTCCAGCAGCTTGAAGCCTTGCACCAGCACGAACGAGATCACCAGGTAGAACACCCCGGCAGCGAAGAAGATCTCCACAGGCAAGTAGGTCCTGGCAATGATGGTACGGGCCATGCCGGTCAGGTCCAGCAGGGTCACGGTGCTGGCCAGGGCACTGGCCTTGAGCATCAGGATCACTTCGTTGCTGTAGGCCGGCAGGCCGATGCGCGAGGCGCGCGGCAACATGATGTAGAACAGCGTCTTGCCCCGCGACATGCCCAGCGCCCGCGCCGCCTCGACCTCGCCCTTGGGGATCGACTGCAGCGCACCACGGAGGATTTCGGCAATGTAGGCCGCCGTGTGCAGGGTCATGGTCAGCACCGTGCACCAGAAGGGATCGCGCAGGTACGGCCACAAGCTGCTCGAAACGCACCCACATCGAACTGCGCCAGGCCGTAGTAGACCAGGAACAGCTGCACCAGCAGCGGCGTGCCACGGAAGAAGAAGATGTAGCTGTACGGTACGGCGCGCACGTACCAGTGACGGGACGAGCGGGCGATGCCCAGCGGGATGGCCAGGGATCAGCCGGCGATGACGGCAATGGCCAGCAGTTCCAAGGTCAGGGTCGCACCCTGGGCCAGGGCGGCAGCCATTTGATGATGACTTCCCAGTTCATTTATTCGGCCCTCGCAAAGCCGCGAGCGGCGCGTTTTTCCATGAAGTGCATGCCGGTCATGGCGATGACGGTCAGGCTCAGGTAGATGCAGGCGGCGACCATGTAGAAGGTGAACGGCTCCTTGGTCACGGTCACGCCGATCTGCGCATGGCGCATGATTTCTTCCAGGCCGATTACCGACACCAGCGCGGTGTCCTTCATCAGGATCATGAACAGGTTGCCAAGGCCCGGCAGGGCGATGCGCCACATCTGCGGCAGGATGATCCGCGACAGAATGCGGCCCTTGGACAGGCCCAGCGCCAGGCCAGCCTCGCGGTGGCCCTTGGGGATCGCCAGGATCGCGCCGCGGAATACCTCGGTGGCATAGGCGCCGAAGCACAGGCCCAGGGCGATGACGCCAGCCGCGAAGGCGCTGAGTTCCAGGCCCGGCATGTTCAGGGCTTCGCCGAGGCTGTTCATCAGGCCGACGGTGCCGAAGTAGATAAGCAGGACCCAGAGCAACTCGGGCACGCCGCGCACCAGGGTCGAGTAGAAGCCGCCAAGCCATTGCAGCGGCTTGATCGAGGAAGTCTTGGCCAGGGCGCCGAGCAGGCCCAGGACCAGCCCCAGCAGCAGGGCGCAGAGCGCCAGTTTTACGGTCATCAGGGTGCCGGCCATCATGGCCGGACCGAATCCGTGCAGGTCGATATTCATGGGCAACTGTGTTCAAGGGACAGGCACCGCGTCAGCGGCGATGCCTGTCGGGGCGAATCAATAGATGCTGAACGGGAAGTACTTGTCGTTGATCTTCTTGTAGGTGCCGTCGGCGACCAATTTCCTTCAGCGCGGCATTGAGCTTGTTACGCAGCTCGTTGTCGCCCTTGCGTACGGCAATGCCGACCTTGTCGCTGTCGTTGACCGGCTCGCCCTTGAACTCGTAGTTCTTGCCGGCGTCGGACTTCAGCCAGTCGTAGTTGGCGTACTTGTCGGCGAGAATCGCGTCGACGCGGGCCGGCGGTGAGGTCGAGGTAGGGCGTTTTCCTGGCCGTCGTACAGGTTGACCTTGAACTTGCCGTCCATGCCGCCGTGATCGTCGAGCCAGGTCGCGGCCTGGGTGGCGCGCTGGGTGCCGATGGTCTTGCCTTCGAGCGACTTGTCGTCAGTCTTGAAATCGACGTTCTTCGGCGCGATGAACTGCTGCTTGTTGGAATAGTACGGGTCGGTGAAGTCAACGGCCTGCTTGCGCTCGTCGGTGATCGACAGCGACGAGACGATGAAGTCGAACTTCTTGGCGTTCAGGGCCGGGATGATGCCGTCCCAGTCGGAGGTGACCACTTCGCACTCGACCTTCATCTTGGCGCACAGGGGTCGCCGATGTCCTTGTCGAAGCCGACGACCTGGCCGCTGGCATCCTTGTTGTTGAACGGTGGGTAGGCGGCTTCGATACCCATGCGCAGTTTTTTCTGCGGCCATGGCGTTTGCCGACATCACCAGCGTGGCAGCAGCTGCCAGGAGGAACTTCTTGTAAGTGTGCATGTATTGCTCCGTTAGCGGTGGCTGGACATGAATTGCTTGCAACGCGCCGAGGTCGGGTTCTCGAAGACCTGCTGCCGGCGATCCTTGCTCTTCAACCAGGCCCTGGTGCAGGAAAACCACTTCACTGGACACCTGGCGGGCCAAAGTTCATCTCGTGCGTCACCAGCAGCATGGTACGGCCTTCTTCGGCCAGTGCGCGGATAACGTTAAGCACTTCCTGGACCATTTCCGGATCGAGCGCCGAGGTCGGCTCGTCGAACAGGATGACCTTGGGCCTCATGGCCAGGGTACGGGCGATGGCAGCACGCTGTTGCTGGCCACCGGAAAGCTGGGCGGGGTAGCTGTGGCGCTTGTCGTAGATGCCGACCTTGTTCAGCAGTGCCGTCGGCGGCTTCGATGGCCTCGGCTTGCTCTGGCCGAGCACGCGGCGTGGCGCCTCGATGATGTTGTCGAGGATCGACATGTGCGGCCACAGGTTGAAATTCTGGAAGACGAAGCCGATCTCGCTGCGCAGGCGGTTTGATCTGGCGGTTGTCGGCAGCGATCAGGTCGCCGTTCTTGGCGGCCTTGAGCTTCAGGCTTTCGCCGGCAACGAGGATTTCGCCCTGGTGCGGGGTTTTCCAGCAGGTTGATGCAGCGCAGCAGGGTGGACTTGCCGGAACCGGACGACCCCAGGATGGAGATCACGTCACCGTCGCGAGCGGTCAGCGAAATGCCCTTGAGAATTTCCTGCTCGCCGTAGCGTTTGTGCAAGTTGCGGATTTCCAGCGCGGGCGTGGCCTGGGCCATGTGCGGTCCTCATGTATTCGGGTGCGTTCCCAGCTGTTGGCGGCCTTCCTGGCGAGCGCCACGCTAGCATAGCGGCAATAGACGGCCAACAGGGTCGCAGGGGGCTCAAGGCATTGCCGGGGCTGTTTGTCGCATCGTTGCAGTGCAACGTCGCGCAGATGTCCGCAAAGGGTATCGCCCAGCGCCATGGCCTTGATGGAAAAAGGCGCGATGTTGCCAGCTTTGGCCGGTACTTGAAAGCTGTTTTAGACCATTCGCGGGTCTGGCCCGCTGCTGCGGGTGCGACTTCGGTCCGTTGAATCGGGGATGAAGGGTTGCGCCTTTGGGTTGCACTTTTGCGCCTTGCACTGGTGCAAAGGTGTTACCGGGGAGCACCTTTGGTGCGTTTGTAAGTGGGTATTTCCGTAATCCGGATTTGGCATGGGGATTTGGCGGCCTTTCGGTCACAGGTTGGCCGAATGGCCTGCAACCCGCGCCGTTTAACGGTTGCGCAATCAATCTGACGAATGCATTCAGCAGGTGGCAAGCTTATTGCCAGTAGGAAACCGCCGATTGCAGCGACGCCTAGGTCAACCCCAGGTGCGCTCTGTTCCCGCAGTCGGAGTGGTCCACTCCTTACAAAGGTAGTTTTAATGAGCGGTAACAATTCCAATGACCTCGCTCAGGGGCTCAAACAACGGCATGTCACCATGCTGTCCATTGCTGGCGTCATCGGCGCCGGTCTGTTCGTGGGTTCCGGCCATGCCATCGCAGCCGCCGGCCCGGCCGTGCTGCTGGCCTACGCCGCCGCCGGTACCCTTGTGGTGCTGGTGATGCGCATGCTCGGTGAAATGGCGATCGCCTCGCCGGATACGGGTTCGTTCTCTACCTATGCCGACCGCGCCATTGGCCGCTGGGCCGGTTTCACCATTGGTTGGTTGTACTGGTGGTTCTGGGTGCTGGTCATCCCGCTGGAGGCCAACGCCGCTGCGGCCATCCTCCACGCCTGGTTCCCGTCTGTGGACCTGTGGGCCTTCTCCCTGCTTATCACCCTGGCGCTGACCCTGACCAACCTGTGCAGCGTCAAGAACTACGGTGAGTTCGAGTTCTGGTTCGCCCTGCTCAAGGTGCTGGCGATCATCGGCTTTATTGTCGTCGGCTGTATCGCCATGTTCGGCTTCGTGCCAAGCAGCCAGGTGAGCGGCGCTTCGCACCTGTTCGACACCCAGGGCTTCATGCCCAATGGCCTTGGCGCAGTGCTGGCGGCCATGCTGACTACCATGTTCTCGTTCATGGGTACTGAAATCGTCACCATCGCCGCTGCCGAATCGAAAGACCCGGGCAAGCAGATCAGCCGAGCCACCAACTCGGTGATCTGGCGTATCTGCCTGTTCTACCTGGTGTCGATCTTCCTGGTGGTGGCCCTGGTGCCTTGGAACGACCCGGCGCTGGCCGAAGTGGGCTCCTACCAGACCGTGCTGAGCCGCATCGGTGTGCCGAACGCCAAGCTGATCGTCGACATCGTCGTCCTGGTGGCCGTGACCAGCTGCCTGAACTCGGCGCTGTACACCTCTTCGCGCATGCTGTTCTCGCTGAGCAAGCGTGGCGACGCCCCGGCCATCGCCCAGCGCACCACCAAGGCGGCGACGCCGCATGTGGCTGTGCTGCTGTCGACTGCTGCCGCGTTCCTCTGCGTGTTCGCCAACTATGTGGCCCCGGCCCAGGTGTTCGAGTTCCTGCTGGCCAGCTCTGGCGCCATCGCGTTGCTGGTGTACCTGGTGATTGCCATTTCGCAGCTGCGCATGCGCAGCCAGCGTGAAGCGCGTGGCGAGAAGATCGCCTTCAAGATGTGGCTGTTCCCGGGCCTGACCTGGGCGACCATCGCCTTCATCGTCGCCGTGCTGGTGGTAATGGCGCTGCGTGAAGATCACCGTGCCGAGATCATCGCGACTGCGCTGCTGAGCATTGGCGTGGTGGCGGCGGGCTTGCTGGTGCACCGCAAGCGTGAAGCTGCCGGGCGGGTGGCGCTGGACAACTGATCCGCGCTGCTTGAAATGAGAAGGCCGCGTCCTGTGCAGGACGCGGCCTTTTTTATTGCCTGTGCGAGCCCTTTCGCGGGTAAACCCGCTCCTACAGGGACCGCGACGCCCTCGGGCCTGTGGTTAACCTGTGGGAGCGGGTTTACCCGCGAAAGGGCCGTAACAGGTTACATGGCCCGTTCAGCCAAACTGCTTCTGCTGCTGTTGCTGCTTGGCCACCAGCTCGGAAGCGGCGATGTAGGCTTCCTGGAACTCATCGCTCTCCAGCCAGGCCATGGTGGTGTCTTCGTCGGCACCGTCGAGCCAGGTGCGGTAGGCGTTGAACACCAGCACGATGTAGTCGGTGGCGTGCTCTTCCTTGTGGCCCTTGAGTACCAAGGCCAGCAGCGGGTCGACCAGGAATACCGAGATCATCGCGACCAGGCTGGTTTCCTGGGCGGCTTTCATCTTGTCGAACAGCTCTTTATAGCTGTCTGTCTCCATGGCCTTGTTGAATACCTGCTCGATGCTCGCGCTGTCACCGGCGCTGGCCTTGACTGCCTGGCCGCTGCGTACCATGCGGTTCTGCTTGGCTTTGCTGGCGGCGCGCTTGGCGCGTTTCTGTTGCTTGGTTGGGGTGGCCATGGGGTGAATCCTTGGGGGTGTTCGGAAATTGCGCGTATTGAAGCGCAGCAGCCCGGGCGATTCAACTGGCGGGCGACGTCGGCTCGTCCTCCTCGAACCCCCGCGATGCCCGCCCGACCAGCAGCTCATCCGGTGCATGCGCCACGCTGTGGTCCTTGCCCGGGTAATCCAGCGAATGCAGGAAATGCCGGATGCAGTTGATCCGTGCACGCTTCTTGTCATCCGACTTGATCACCGTCCACGGCGCATCGGCAGTATCGGTATGGAAGAACATCGCCTCCTTGGCGGCGGTGTAGTCCTCCCACTTGTCCAGCGACTTGATGTCGATGGGCGACAGCTTCCAGTGCTTGAGCGGGTCGTCCCGGCGCGAGATGAAGCGGCGCAGCTGCTCTTCACGGTTCACCGAGAACCAGTACTTGAACAGCAGGATGCCGCTGTTGCAGAGCATCCGCTCCAGGTCCGGTGCCTGGCGCATGAACTCCAGGTACTGCAGCGGCGAGCAGAACTCCATCACCTTCTCGACTCCGGCGCGGTTGTACCAGGAGCGGTCGAAGAAGACCATTTCACCCGCCGTGGGCAGGTGCTGGATGTAACGCTGGAAGTACCACTGCCCCAGCTCCTGCTCGGAAGGCTTCTCCAGCGCGACGATGCGCGCACCCCGCGGGTTCAGGTGCTCCATGAAGCGTTTGATGGTGCCACCCTTGCCCGCTGCATCACGCCCCTCGAACAGGATCACCACGCGCTGGCCGGTTTCCTTCACCCAGCTCTGCACTTTCAGTAGCTCGATCTGCAGCGCGTGCTTGGCTTTTTCATAATCCTGGCGGCGCAGGCGGGTGCGGTACGGGTAACTGGCAGGCAGCCGCGCCGAGGTGCTGTCTTCGTTGCTGCCCTTCGGTGCGCTGGCTACTTGCAGTGCGGCCGGGGCCTGGCTGACCTTCGTTATGGTGGGTTCAGGTTTGCGTTGGCGAGGGCGGCGCGTGCGAGGTGCAGCAGGGGCGGGGGAAGAGGATTCGCCGGGGGCGGGGAGCAGGAGGGTGGCTTCTTCGCTCATGGAGGTCCTTGCGAGGTCGGGTCGAATGTCCACTTCTGATTGTGAGTTTGGCTGGGGGAGAAGTCGTTGATGCTGATCAATGCCGGTGGGCGGAGGATGTGGCGCTGCTCATTCAAATAGTTTGAAACACGTCGAGATTGATGTGGTGTGAACTACGGTTTACATTTTTCCCATGCACACACTATTACAAACCGACAGCTACAGAAGGTGGTTCGCCGCGTTGCGGGATGCTCGTGCACAGGCTCGTATCAATGTGCGCTTGCGGCGGGTCGAGCTTGGAGTGATTGGGACTGTAAGCCGGTAGGTGAAGGAGTGTCCGAGCTGCGGATCGATTACGGTCCGGGCTATCGGGTGTATTTCGTTCAGCGAGGCTACGAGGTGATCATCCTTCTGGCGGGTGGCGACAAGTCCACTCAGGCCAGGGATATCAGATCAGCCCTAAAGCTGGCACGCGAGCTGTAGGAGGCCGCCATGACTGATACCAAACTGACCAAGTGGGATGCCGCAGATCACCTCAAGACAGAGGGAGACATGGCCCTGTACCTTGAGGCTTGCCTTGAAGAAAATGATCCGGTGCTGCTTGCCGCTGCCTTGGGCGATATCGCGCGTGCCCGTGGCATGGCGCAACTGGCGCGAGATACTGGCCTGACGCGTGAAGGGCTGTACAAGGCGTTGTCGGCGGAGGGTAACCCTAGCCTGGCGACCATCATGAAAGTGATGGCTGCGCTCGGCCTGAGGCTACATGCCGAGGTGGTGTCTCCGCGAACTGCGGGGTAGGCTTGAGGTATGGGGTGGCAGCTACAGATGCTGCGCATCCCAAAAGCAAAAAACGCAGGCAACAAAAAACCCGCACTAGGCGGGTTTCTTGTTGTCGCTTCGGGTAACTTTGCAACCACCAGAAGCTTGAAGGTGGTGCCCAGAGACGGAGTCGAACCGCCGACACGAGGATTTTCAATCCTCTGCTCTACCGACTGAGCTATCTGGGCGACGAGGTGAATTAAATAGATTTTCTGACGGCCCGTCAACGACTTTTTGAAAAAATTTTAAATTAATTCCGTCGCTTACGATTCGTGGGGTCATTCGGAGGGTGGAACGTAGCCTTCCGCCTGGGCGTATTCCTCGCCAGCGAAAAACTTGTCCATCTCGCCCTGGAGGAACTTGCGGTCCTCGCCGTTCATCATGTTCAGGCGCTTTTCGTTGATCAGCATGGTCTGGTGCTTCTTCCAGTCTTCCCAGGCTTTCTCCGAGATGTGGTCGAAGATGTCCTGGCCTTTGGCGCCGGGGTAGGGCGGGCGGGCCAGGCCTGGGAGTTCTTCTTTGTACTTGCGGCACATCACGGTGCGGGTCATCGGGCTTCTCCTGCAATCAGTTCGTCGGCCGCGCGTTTGAGCAGCTTCTTGACCGGGGCGGCGAGGCCCAGGCGCGGCGGGGTGGCGAGGTTATACCAGAGCCAGTCGGCCTCGGCCACGTGCTGGCCGACCGGGTCGACGCGCACCAGCCAGGGTTCGATCGCCAGCTGGAAGTGGCTGAAGGTGTGGGTCAGGCCGTCCAGCGCGCGGCTGCCAGCCAGGCGCAGGCCGTGCTGGTAGGCGAGGTCGTCGAGCTGGGCGATGTCGTCCAGCTCCGGCAGGCTCCACAGGCCGCCCCACAGGCCGCTGGATGGGCGGCGATAAAGCAGGATGGCGCCTTCGTGGTTGGCCAGCAGCGGCATCAGCGTGCGCCTTTGGGGCAGCGCCTTGCGTGGCTTGGGCTCGGGGTAGCGGGTTTCTTCGCCGTGCAGGTGCGCTTCGCAGCCGCGCTGCAACGGGCAGATCAGGCAGCTGGGCTTGCTGCGCGTGCACAGCGTCGCGCCCATGTCCATCATCGCCTGGGTGTAGTGGTTGGCCCGCTGCTGCGGGGTAAAGCGCTCGGCCGTGGCCCACAGCTGGTTGGCCACCTTGGGCTCGCCGGGGTAGCCGGCTTGGGCGGTGTAGCGGGCCAGCACGCGCTTGACGTTGCCATCAAGAATCGGCGCGCGAATGCCCATGCTGATGCTGGCAATGGCGCCGGCGGTGGAGCGGCCGATGCCGGGCAATTCGGTGAGCTGCTCGACGCTGCGCGGGAATTCGCCGCCATGCTGCTCGACGACGATCTTCGCTGCCTTCTGCAGGTTGCGCGCGCGGGTGTAGTAGCCAAGGCCCGTCCACAGGTGCAGCACTTCGTCCTCCGGCGCTTCAGCCAGGGCCTGCACGGTCGGCAAGGCCTGCATGAAGCGGTCGAAGTAGTTGAGCACGGTGCTGACCTGGGTCTGCTGCAGCATGATTTCCGAAACCCATACCCGGTATGGGTTGATGCCCTGTTGCCAGGGCAGGTCGTGGCGACCGTGCTGGTCGTACCAGTCCAGCACGGCGCTGGAGAACTGCGCGGGGGTCATCGCTTGAACAGCCCCTTGAGCGCGTCTTTGAGTTCTGGGCTCACTTTGTCTCCGAGTTTTTCATCGATCTTGTCTTTCAGGCGGTTGCCGGCCAACTTGGCCGCGACCTTGCCCAGGCCGTCCTGGTCCAGGCGGCAGGCCTTGGCGCCAAGCTCCAGCGGGCCACGGCAGCGCAGCGGCACTTCCACACCTACAAAGCGTTCGTTGACCTGGCAGGCCGGGTCGGGCATTGCGCGCTGGTCACCTTCGACGATCACGCCGACGTTGTAGTCCATGCCCAGCACGCGCAGGTCGAGGTCGCCATGGCCGTTGACGGTCAGGCCCGGGATGCGTGCCTTGAGGTCCGGGTTGCTGGCCACGCCATTGCGAATCACCAGGCTGCCGCGCAGTTCTTCGAACGGGGTGTCCTTGCCGCGTGGCTCGCCACTCAGTGTCTTGCGGTTGAGGGTGGCGATGGCCTGGCAGAGTTGCTGTTCCAGGTTGGCGTTGACCAGCACGCCGTCGTTGATAGTGAAGTTTGCGCTGCCATTGAGGGTGTCGACCAGTGCCTTCTGGCTGTTGCCGGTGGCAGTCAGATCACTGGTAAGGGTCAGCAGGCCCTTGACCGGCGGCGTCTGCTCCTTGCCTTCGGCCTTGATGAAGTGCTTGACCGGTACCCGGTTGATCTTGGTGTTGATACCAATCTGTGGCACGGCAGGGCGCACGTCGACGTTGCCCTTAGCTTCGAAGGTGCCGTTGTAGATGCCGCCACGCAGGGTTTGCAAGGTCAGCAGGCCGCCTTGGCCGGTGGCCTGCAGTTGCGCATCGCTGATCGGCAGTTTGTCCAGGGTCAGCGAGCCGAAGGCCAGGTCGGCCTGCAGGTCGAGTACCCGCAGGCGGTCGACCGGCAGCAGCTTGTCGTCGCTCCAGGCCAACTGGGTCGGGGCGTTGGGCAGCGGTGTGCTGCCAGCAGCGGCCACGGCGGTGGCTTCCTGCTGTTGGACCTCGGCCTGTCGTGCGGCAGTGGCACCCTTGGCCTCTTCGCTCTTGGCCGGCATGTAGCGATCAGCGTCGAACTTGTCGCCTTTGAGCTGCAGGCGCAGGGCCTGCTTGGCGAAGTCTTCGACGGCCACGCGGCCGGTGAAGGTGCTTTCGTCCAGCTTCACGGCCAGGTCGGCCAGTGTCAGGCTGGTTGGCGTGCCTTGCAGGCGGGTCACCAGCTCCAGCTTGCCGAATGCCGCCGGGTCGGTGGTGGCCGGCAGCGGGTGGCCGATGCCGTCGAGGAAGGTGCGCAGGTTGAACTGGGCGATGGACAACCCGCCGCTCAGTTGCGGTGCCTTGTCCAGATCACGCAGGTTCAGTTCGCCGAGGGCGCGCAGCTGGTTGGCCGAGACCTTCAGGCCGTTCCACGAGGCGACGTTGGCGCCCATGTCGACCAGCAACTGGCCCTGGGCGCCGAAGGTGACGGTCTTGCCAGCGGTAGGTTCGCCCGACGTTTCGCCGGTCAGGCGCATGTCTTCGAAGTTGTAGCGCTTGAGCTTGCGATCGAAACGCAATTCACCGGCCAGTTCGGTACGGGCCTTGATGGCTGGCTGGCTGGCGCTGAGGAAGGCGCTGGCCTTGAGAGCGATATTGGTACCTTCGTGGACCGGGCCGGTGCTCAGCTGGATGCTTTCGGCGCTGTAGCTCTGGCCGCTCTTGGCATCGGTGTACTGCACCCGGGCGTTGTTTACGGTGAGGCTGTCGATGTCCAGTTTGACCGCGCGTTCGCCGCCGCTTTCGGCAGGTTTGGCGGGTTGTTCGGCAGGTGCCTGGGTCGGTGCAGTGGCAGTGCCCTCGGTTGCAGCCGGCAGCGGCTTGCCGATGTCCTCCCAGTTGCCGTGGCCGTTTTCGTCACGCGCCAAGGTCAGGTTGAGGCCTTCGACGCGTACATCGCTCATCTGCACTTCACGGCGCAGCAATGGCAGCACGCGTACCGAGAGGCCGAGCATCTGCAGGTCAGCGAACGGTTCTTTGGGTTTGGTCAGGGTGGCGATGCTGGCTTCGTGCAGCTCCAGGCCCAGCCAGGGGAACAGGCTCCAGCCAATGTCGCCGTTGAGGGTCAGCTCGACATGGGCCTTGTCGCGCGCCAGTTGGCGGATCTCGTCTTTGTAGTCGTTGGGATCGAAGAGGTGGGTCAGGGCGAAGCCCAGCGCCACAATGATCAGCAGCAACCCGAGAAGCCCCAGTCCCAGGATTTTGCCGAACGCTTTCATGGGCGAGTCCTTGTAGTCCGTAGTGTGAATTCCGAACGCCAGAGTATAGCGCCGCAGGGGTGGGCCCTGCGTATTCGACTAGCGATGCAGGGCATTTCCAATGATTGTGAGATTCGACAGTTGTGGTTTTGGCAGTTCCTTCGGCGCTGGATTCTTCGCGGGCACGCCCGCTCCCACAGGTACTGCAGCGCACTTGAGAGCTGTGGAAGTCCTGTGGGAGCGGGCGAGCCCGCGAAGAGGCCGGCATAGAAATACCGATTCAGCCACGCGGAAAATAACGATATCAGATTGCTTTCATGTCATCTGCTAACTGGTACCCTTGTGCCGCTTTGCGGAGCGACCGCGACCCATTGTCGCGGGCCGTTACCCAGGGAAAAGGCCAGTTCGCCCTGCGTGCGAGAACAAGAGCCCGGGACGCCATCCGCCAGCACTGTCTACCTACAAAAGGATCGAATCCATGAGCAGTACAATCGCGGCAGGAGGGCTGGCCAGCGCGCCGAGCTTCCTGTCGAAGGAGCGCATCATCGCCCGCCCGGGCTTCAACCGCTGGCTGGTCCCGCCAGCCGCCCTGGCCATCCACCTGTGCATCGGCATGGCCTATGGCTTCTCGGTGTTCTGGCTGCCATTGTCGCAAGCCATCGGCATCACCGCGCCAGTCGCCTGTTCGGCGGACATGGGCTTCATCGCCCGCATGTTCAGCGCCGAATGTGACTGGCCGATCTCGATGCTGAGCTGGATCTACACCCTGTTCTTCGTCTTCCTCGGTTGCTCGGCGGCGGTGCTGGGCGGCTGGCTGGAACACGCCGGCCCGCGCAAGGCTGGCCTGGTGTCGGCGCTGTGCTGGTGCGGCGGCATGCTGATCTCGGCGATCGGCGTGAAGACCCACCAGCTGTGGCTGATGTGGCTGGGCTCCGGCGTTATCGGTGGTATCGGCCTGGGCCTGGGCTACATTTCGCCGGTCTCGACCCTGATCAAGTGGTTCCCGGACAAGCGTGGGATGGCCACCGGCATGGCGATCATGGGCTTTGGTGGTGGCGCGATGGTCGGCGCACCATTGGCCACCGCGCTGATGGGCCATTTCGGCAACGAGCATGAAGTGGGTGTGTGGCAGAGCTTCGTCGCCATGGCCGCGATCTACTTCGTGTTCATGACCGCCGGTGCCCTGGCTTACCGCGTGCCGCCGACCGGCTGGAAGCCTGAAGGCTGGACTGCCCCGGCGAAAAAAGCCGGCAATGGCATGGTCACCGACCGCCACGTGCACGTCAGCGTCGCCTGGAAAACCCCGCAGTTCGCCTTGGTCTGGCTGGTGCTGTGCCTGAACGTCTCGGCCGGTATCGGCATCCTCGGCATGGCGTCGCCACTGCTGCAGGAGGTGTTCGCCGGCAAATTGCTGGGCAACGAGCTGAGCTTCAGCGAGCTGAACGCCGCGCAGCTGGCGCAGATCGCTGCGATTGCCGCCGGGTTCACCGGCCTGTTGAGCCTGTTCAACATCGGTGGCCGCTTCTTCTGGGCATCGTTCTCCGACTACATCGGGCGCAAGAATACCTACTTTGCCTTCTTCGCCCTGGGCGTCGGCCTCTACAGCCTGGTGCCGAACATGGGTCACCTGGGCAACGTGGCGCTGTTCGTGGCGGCGTTCTGCATCATTCTGTCGATGTACGGCGGTGGCTTCTCCACCGTGCCGGCGTACCTGGCCGACCTGTTCGGCACGCAGATGGTCGGCGCTATCCACGGTCGCCTGCTGACCGCCTGGGCTGCTGCCGGCGTGCTGGGCCCGGTGCTGATCACCTACCTGCGCGAGTACCAGCTGGCGGCGGGTGTGGAACGTGCAGCGGCCTACGACATGACCCTGTACATCCTCGCCGGCCTGCTGGTGCTGGGCTTCATCTGCAACATGCTGATCCGCCCTGTGGCCGACAAGTACTTCATGACCGATGCCGAACTGGCTGCCGAACGTGCGCTGAGCCACGACAAAGGCGCTGACGGTGCGCGTTCGCTGGAGTGGCACGCTGCGCCGGGCAGCCTGCCGCTGGTGCTGATTGCCTGGGCCGTGGTGGTGATTCCGCTGGCGTGGGGCGTGTGGGTGACCTTGCAGAAGACGGCTGTGCTGTTCCATTGATGTAACTGCGCTGAGGGCGCTGCGCGCCCCTTTCGCGACACAAGGCCGCTCCTACAGGGGTTTAGGTTCCCTTGTAGGAGCGGCCTTGTGTCGCGATGGGCTGCAAAGCAGCCCCAATTCCCTGGTTGTATAGACCTGTAGGCCTCTCCGGCCCCGCAATTCCTTGCCATGCCATATGTCATCCGCGTTTCAAGCTGGCGCGTTCTGGGCCTATAATGGAGCCCTTTTCGCCCAATGATTTTGCGGAGCTGGTGATGGTCGAACGTAAGGCTTCCGTCGAGCGCAATACCCTGGAAACCCAGGTCAAGTGCTCGATCAACCTCGATGGCAGTGGCAAGGCCCGATTCGATATCGGTGTGCCTTTCCTTGAACACATGCTGGACCAGATCGCCCGCCATGGGCTGATCGATCTGGATATCGAGTGCAAGGGTGACCTGCATATCGACGATCACCATACCGTCGAAGACGTCGGTATCACCCTGGGCATGGCATTCGCCCAGGCCATCGGCGACAAGAAAGGCATCTTCCGCTACGGCCACGCCTACGTGCCGCTGGACGAAGCGCTGTCGCGCGTGGTCATCGACTTCTCCGGCCGCCCAGGCCTGCAGATGCATGTGCCGTATACCCGCGCCACGGTTGGCGGCTTCGATGTCGACCTGTTCCAGGAGTTCTTCCAAGGCTTCGTCAACCACGCCCTGGTGACCCTGCACATCGACAACCTGCGTGGCCACAACACCCACCACCAGATCGAAACCGTGTTCAAGGCTTTCGGCCGCGCCCTGCGCATGGCTGTGACCCTCGACGAGCGCATGGCCGGGCAGATGCCGTCGACCAAAGGGTGCCTGTAAATGCAGACGGTAGCCGTAATCGACTATGGCATGGGCAACCTGCACTCGGTGGCCAAGGCGCTCGAGCACGTCGGCGCCGGCAAGGTGCTGGTCACCAGCGACGCCGCGGTGATCCGCGAGGCTGACCGCGTGGTGTTCCCAGGCGTGGGTGCGATCCGTGACTGCATGGCCGAAATCCGCCGCCTTGGCTTCGACAGCCTGGTGCGTGAAGTGAGCCAGGACCGCCCGTTCCTCGGCATCTGCGTCGGCATGCAGGCGCTGCTCGACCATAGCGAAGAGAACGACGGCGTCGACTGTATCGGCCTGTTCCCTGGCCAGGTGCGCTTCTTCGGCAAAGACCTGAAAGAAGACGGCGAGCACCTGAAGGTGCCGCACATGGGCTGGAACGAAGTCAGCCAGACCATCGACCACCCGCTGTGGCACGACATTTCCGACCGTGCGCGCTTCTATTTCGTGCACAGCTACTACATCAATGCCGGCAAGCCGGGCCAGGTGGTCGGCCGCGGCCACTATGGCGTCGACTTCGCCGCCGCGCTGGCCGATGGCTCGCGCTTTGCCGTGCAGTTCCACCCGGAGAAGAGCCATACCCATGGCCTGCAGCTGCTGCAGAATTTCGTCGCCTGGGACGGGCGCTGGTAAATGAGCCGCTCGAAGACCAAGGCCCCGATCATCACCCTGGCCCCCGAAGAGGAACGCGAGGCGCTCGACACGCTCAAGCGTTTTCTGGAAGACCGCTTCGAGCTGCAGCTGGGGTCGTTCGAAGTGGCCGAGGTCCTCGAGCTGTTCAGCAAAGAAATTGCACCCCATTACTACAACAGGGCGATTGCCGATGTTCAGCTGCACCTCAAGGAGCGGTTCGAGAGCATCGAAAGCGATCTCTGGGCGCTCGAGAAGCCCTGAAACCCCAAGAACAGACAGGTTCCCAAGATGCTGATTATCCCCGCTATCGATCTGAAGGACGGTGCCTGCGTGCGCCTGCGCCAGGGCCGCATGGAAGACTCCACGGTATTTTCCGACGACCCGGTGAGCATGGCCGCCAAGTGGGTCGAAGGTGGCTGCCGCCGCCTGCACCTGGTCGACCTCAACGGCGCCTTCGAAGGCCAGCCGGTCAACGGTGAAGTGGTTACCGCCATCGCCAAGCGCTACCCGAACCTGCCGATCCAGATCGGCGGCGGCATCCGCTCGCTGGAAACCATCGAGCACTACGTCAAGGCCGGCGTCAGCTACGTGATCATCGGCACCAAGGCGGTCAAGCAGCCTGAGTTCGTCGCCGAAGCGTGCAAGGCCTTCCCGGGCAAGGTCATCGTCGGCCTGGACGCGAAAGACGGCTTCGTCGCCACCGACGGTTGGGCCGAAGTCAGCTCGGTGCAGGTTATCGACCTGGCCAAGCGTTTCGAGGCCGATGGTGTCTCGGCGATCGTCTACACCGACATCGCCAAGGATGGCATGATGCAGGGCTGCAACGTGCCGTTCACCAAGGCGCTGGCCGAAGCCACCTCTATCCCGGTGATCGCCTCGGGCGGTATCCACAACCTGGGCGACATCAAGGCCCTGCTGGACGCCAAGGCCCCGGGCATCATCGGTGCCATCACCGGCCGTGCCATCTACGAAGGCACCCTCGATGTCGCCGAGGCCCAGGCCTTCTGCGACAACTACCAAGGCTGAGGACTGAACCATGGCACTGGCCAAGCGCATCATCCCTTGCCTGGACGTGGACAACGGCCGGGTGGTCAAGGGCGTCAAGTTCGAGAACATCCGTGATGCCGGTGACCCGGTAGAAATCGCCCGTCGCTACAACGAGCAGGGTGCCGACGAAATCACGTTCCTCGACATCACAGCCAGCGTCGACGGCCGCGACACCACCCTGCATACCGTCGAGCGCATGGCCAGCCAGGTGTTCATCCCGCTGACCGTGGGCGGTGGCGTGCGCACCGTGCAGGACATCCGCAACCTGCTCAACGCCGGTGCCGACAAGGTTTCGATCAACACCGCCGCGGTGTTCAACCCGGAATTCGTTGGCGAGGCAGCGGACCGTTTTGGTTCGCAGTGCATCGTCGTTGCGATCGACGCCAAGAAGGTGTCCGGGCCAGGTGAAGAACCTCGCTGGGAGATCTTCACCCACGGTGGGCGCAAGCCGACCGGGCTGGATGCCGTTGAATGGGCGAAGAAGATGGAAGGCCTGGGGGCAGGGGAGATCCTGCTGACCAGCATGGACCAGGACGGCATGAAGAACGGCTTCGACCTGGGCGTGACCCGTGCCATCAGCGATGCGCTGGGGATTCCGGTGATTGCTTCGGGTGGTGTGGGTAACCTGCAGCATCTGGCTGACGGGATTCTGGAAGGGCATGCCAGCGCGGTGCTGGCGGCCAGTATCTTCCACTTTGGCGAGTACACGGTGCCTGAGGCCAAGGCTTATATGGCTTCGCGCGGGATCGTCGTTCGCTGAAATATTGATTGGGGCTGCTTTGCAGCCCATCGCGGCTAAAGCCGCTCCTACAAGGGAACGCGTATTCCTGTAGGAGCGGCTTTAGCCGCGATGGGCCGCAAAGCGGCCCCAGTTGCATCACCCGTGATTCTTGCCGAGCAAGGCGTGATAGAGCTCGGTATCCCCAAGTATCCCCACCACCTTGTCATTCTCCTGCAGCACCAGCTTGTTGCCCGTCTGGTAACGAATCTGCAGCGCCTCACGCATGCCAATGTCGGCATGCACCAACGTCGGCTTGCGGCCCAGCCCTTCCACGGCCTGCCCCGGCGCCCAGTTTTGCATGTCCAGCCCGTTCTGCCCCTGGCGTGCACGCTTGATCGAATTCCCTTCTCCCAGGTCCAGCCAGGAATCGCCACCCGGGTCCAGGCAAACCGAGCCGTTGACCCGCTTGCAGTTGTCCAGGCTGCGCATCAGGCTACGACCGCACAGCACGTTCAGCGGGTTGGTGTGGGCGACGAAGGTACGCACGTACTCGTCGGCCGGGTTCAGCACGATTTCTTCAGGCTTGCTGTACTGGATGATCCGCCCGTCTTTCATGATGGCGATGCGGCTGCCCAGCTTCAGTGCCTCGTCGAGGTCGTGGCTGACGAACACGATGGTCTTGCTCAGCTTGGCCTGCAGGCCAAGCAGTTCGTCCTGCAGGCCTTGGCGGATCAGCGGGTCGAGGGCCGAGAACGGTTCGTCCATCAGCAGGATGTCGGCATCCATCGCCAGCGCCCGGGCCAGGCCCACGCGCTGCTGCATGCCGCCGGAGAGTTCGTCCGGCTTCTTGTTGCGCCATTGGGTCAGGCCGACCAGTTCGAGCTTCTCGTCGACCAGCTTGCGCCGTTCCTTCTCCGGGCGGCCCTGCATTTCCAGGCCGAAGCTGATGTTCTCGCGCACGGTCAGCCACGGCATCAGGGCGAACTTCTGGAACACCATGGCGATGCGCTTGGTGCGCATCATCTTCAGCTCTGCCGGGGTGCAGTGGGCGATATCGATGTGCTTGCCTTCATGCTCGACAAACAGCTTGCCGCGGCTCACGGTGTTGAGGCCGTTGATGCAGCGCAGCAGGCTCGACTTGCCCGAGCCGGACAGGCCCATCAGTACGCAGATCTCGCCTTTGTTGATATCCAGGTTGGCCTTTTCCACACCGACCACCAGGCCGGTCTGCTTGAGAATCTGCTCGCGGGTCTGGCCCTTGTCCAGCAGCGCCAGTGCTTCACGCGGCTTGTTGGAGAAAATGACGTCGACGTCTTCGAATCGAATGATGCTCATGCCTCACCCCTTACCGGCAGTTCCGGTTGCTTGCAGATACGGTCGAGCATGATCGCCAGCAGCACGATCGCCAGGCCCGCTTCGAAGCCCAGGGAGATATCGGCGGTGTTCAGTGCGTTGACCACAGGTTTGCCCAGGCCATCGGCGCCCACCAGGGCGGCAATCACCACCATCGACAGCGACAGCATGATGCACTGGGTGACGCCGGCGGCGATGCTCGGCATCGCATGCGGCAGTTCGATACGGGTGAGCAGCTGGCGGCGCGAGCAGCCAAAGGCCTTGCCGGCGTCCATCAGCTCCTGCGGCACGTCGCAGATGCCCAGGTAAGTGAGGCGGATCGGTGCGGCGATGGCGAACACCACCGTCGAAATAAGCCCCGGCACCACGCCCAGGCCGAACAGGGTCAGGGTAGGGATCAGGTAAACGAAGGTAGGCACCGTCTGCATCAGGTCGAGTACCGGGCGCATGGCGGTGTAGAACATCGGCTTGTGTGCGGCGACGATGCCCAGCGGCACGCCGATGGCCACGCAGACCACGGTGGCGAAGGTCACCTGGGCCAGGGTCTCCATGGTTTCCTGCCAGTACCCCAGGTTGAGGATCAGCAGGAAGGAGAGGGCGACGAATGCGGTCAGCGCCCACTTGCGCTGGATGAAATGCGCCAGGGCGGCAAACAGGGCGATGAGCACGAACGGGTTGAAAAAGGTCAGGGTACTGGTGACGCCGTGGATCATGAACTCCAGGCCTCGGGCAATGGCGTCGAAGTAGTTCGCGCCATTCTGGGTCAGCCATTCGACGAACGACGCGATGTACTGGCCCAGGGGTATTTTCTGATCGATAAGCATGATAGCGAGCTTCCACCTGCAAAGATTGAAATCAGTCCGGGGCGGGCACGGTCCCGCCCCGAGGTAGCGCTACGACGTATTGCGTTATTGAGCGAGCTTGGCCTTGGCTGCCTCAAGGCCGGGTTTGCCATCCACGGTGGTGACGCCCGCCAGCCAGGTATCCAGCTTGCCGGGGTTGTCCTTGAGCCACTTCTTGGCGGCCGCCTCGGGCTTCATCTTGTCGTCCAGGACATAGCCCATCATGGTGCTTTCATCCTTGAGCTCGAACGACAGGTTCTTCAGGAGCTGGCCGACGTTGCTGCATTCCTGCACATAGTCCTTGCGGGTGTTGGTCAGCACGGTGGCCTTGCCGAAATCGGGGCCGAAGAACTCGTCCCCGCCGGTCAGGTACTTCATCTTGAAGCGGGTGTTCATCGGGTGCGGTTCCCAGCCCAGGAACACCACCGCTTCGTCACGCTTCTGCGCGCGGTCGACCTGCGACAGCATGCCGGCCTCGCTCGATTGCACGATCTTGAAACCGGCGTCCTTCAGGCCGAAGGCGTTCTTGTCGATCATGCTCTGGATGGTGCGGTTGCCATCGTTGCCGGGCTCGATGCCGTAGATCTTGCCGTCCAGTTCCTTCTTGAACTTGGGAATGTCGCTGAAATCCTTCAGCCCCTTGTCATACAGCGCCTGGGGGACGGCCAGGGTGTACTTGGCGTTTTCCAGGTTGGCGCGCACGGTGTCCACAGTGCCGGCGTCGCGGTACTGCTTGATGTCGTTCTCCATGGTCGGCATCCAGTTGCCGAGAAACACGTCCAGGTCCTTGCCGGTGGCCAGCGACTTGTAGGTCACCGGTACCGAGATCATGGTGGTGTGGGTCTTGTAACCCAGTGCTTCGAGCACAACGCTGGTGGTCGCCGTGGTGACGGTGATGTCGGTCCAGCCGACATCGGAGAAGCGTACCGTCTGGCACTGCTCGGGTTCGGCGGCCTGGGCCAGGAACGGTGCTGACAGCATCGCGACCAGCAACAGCGAGGGTGAACCTTTCATGGATGGACTCCTGTGATTTTGTCTTCGGGTTCGCATGGGTCGCCGGGCTTTCTCAGGGTCCGGTCGACCAGGCCTGCAGAGGGCAGGTTGCGTGGCCGTGCTTTACGAGTCGCTTTCGATAATCCTCCAGCGCCGGGCAATCGCCTACTGGTGGGGTCGTAACCAGTACGGAACGGGTCGCATCCAGTACGGGCGATGTCGTTTATGAGTTTTTCCACCCCTGTAGCCGCATTTTTGCGTCACCAGGCCGCTCGAAAGCGGCGCGCAGGTGGCCGAAAAGGCTGCGGCGCTGCTGGACAAAAGTACGTCGGTTGCAGACGGCGAGGGGGTAGGCAAAAGCCCGATGATGCGTGCATTCGTGGCGGCTCGCAGCTTCAGCCTAGCAGTTGCCCCGCCCTGCGCATGGCGCGCAGAGACAAGCCCAGCAAGAGGTGAAGCGACAATGGCCATCAGCGTGTTCGACCTGTTCAAGATCGGTGTCGGGCCCTCCAGCTCCCACACCGTCGGCCCCATGCGCGCTGGCGCGCTGTTCGTCCAGGGCCTGCGTGAGCGCGGCGAGCTGGACCAGGTGCAAAGGATCGAAGTGCGGCTGTATGGCTCGCTGTCGGCCACCGGCATCGGCCACGGCACCGACAACGCCACCATCATGGGACTGATGGGCGAATGGCCGGACGCCATCGACCCGACCCAGATCGTCCCGCGGATCGCCGACCTGCGCGAAACCAATACCCTCAAGCTGGATAATCGCCTGCCCATCGAGTTCGTCTGGGCCCGCGACATGCTGCTGCTGGACGAGAACCTGCCGTACCACCCCAATGCCATGACCCTGATCGCCGAAGGCGCCCAGGGCGAGCTGCACCGCGATACCTACTACTCGGTGGGTGGCGGCTTCGTGGTCGACGCCGCACAGGCTGCCAGCGGCGTGCTGGACGCCGACCAGACGGTGCTGCCGTACGATTTCAACAGCGCCGCCGAGCTGCTGCGCCTGTGCAAGCAAAACGACCTCAGCGTGTCGCAATTGATGATGGCCAACGAGAAGGTCTGGCGCAGCGAAGAAGAGATCCGCGCCGGCCTGCACAAGCTCTGGGAAGCCATGCAGGAATGCGTCAACAATGGCCTCAAATACGAAGGCACGCTGCCCGGCGGCCTGAACGTGCGTCGCCGTGCCGCCAAGCTGCACCGCAGCCTGCAGGAAATCGGCAAGCCCAACGTGATCGGCTCGACCATGAGTGCGATGGAGTGGGTCAACCTGTTTGCCCTGGCAGTCAACGAAGAGAACGCCGCCGGCGGGCGCATGGTTACCGCGCCCACCAATGGCGCGGCCGGCATCATCCCGGCGGTGCTGCATTACTACATGCGTTTCAGCGATGCCGTGAACGACTCCAGTGTGGTCGACTACTTCCTCGCCGCCGCCGCAGTGGGCATCCTGTGCAAGAAGAACGCATCGATTTCCGGTGCCGAAGTCGGTTGCCAGGGTGAGGTCGGTTCGGCCTGCGCCATGGCTGCGGCGGGCCTTGCCGAAGTGCTCGGGGCGACCCCGCCACAGGTGGAGAACGCAGCCGAGATCGCCCTGGAGCACAACCTTGGCCTGACCTGCGACCCGGTCGGTGGCCTGGTGCAGGTGCCATGCATCGAGCGCAACGCGATTGCTGCGGTGAAGGCGATCAATGCCGTGCAGATGTCACTGCGTGGCGATGGCGAGCACTTCATTTCCCTCGACCAGGTGATCCGCACCATGCGTGATACCGGGGCCGACATGCACGACAAATATAAAGAGACCTCGCGCGGTGGCCTGGCGGTCAGCGCCATCGAATGCTGAGCTTTTGAGCCAGCCTCAAGGGCCCCATCGCGGATAAATCCGCTCCTACAGGGTATGCATGACCCTGTAGGAGCGGATTTATCCGCGATGGGGCCCTTGAATGTTTTAAGTGCGCCGCGCCCTGTTTTAGTGCGTTGCCTGAACTGACCGATCGTCGGGTGTCGCTATCAGCATGGGCATTGTCGGTGACACTCAAGAGTGTCGTTTCTGGGAAACCTACACTGCGCGTGTCACCAAAGTGCTCAACGGTTACACGAGAGGCGCTAGCTCGCCGCTTTGCGACGACTGGCAAGCCCATCGCAAGCCCCTGAATTGCCCAGCAAAGGCGTCGTTTTCAGGAGTTTTAGAATGGTCGTTCAAGTTCCGGCACGACGTTTGCGTTGTGATTGGCAACCTACCCCTTTGGAACTGACCGGGGGGTCATAACAAGAAATCAGTGCCCGCCTGAGGCACACCCTGCATTTGTGTGAGGAGAAATCGCGATGACGTCGTACACCTCCGGGAACCCAACCCAGAACCGCACAGCCCCCCAGTCCATCGGTTTTCTCCTACTGGACAATTTCACCCTGATTTCCCTGGCCTCGGCGGTCGAACCGCTGCGCATGGCCAACCAGCTGTCCGGCCGCGAGCTGTACCGCTGGCATACGCTGACCGTCGATGGTGGCCAGGTGTGGGCCAGTGACGGCCTGCAGATCACCCCCGATGCCGCAATGCATAGTGCGCCGCCGATCGACACCGTGATCGTCTGCGGTGGTGTTGGCATCCAGCGCACCGTTACCCGTGAGCACGTCACCTGGCTGCAGGCCCAGGCCCGCCAGTCTCGCCGCCTTGGTGCGGTGTGTACCGGCAGCTGGGCGCTGGCCTGTGCCGGCCTGCTCGACGGCTTCGACTGCAGCGTGCACTGGGAATGCCTGGCAGCGATGCAGGAGGCATTCCCGCGGGTCAACATGAGCACCCGCCTGTTCACCCTCGACCGCAACCGCTTCACAAGCTCCGGCGGCACCGCGCCGCTGGACATGATGCTGCACCTGATCAGCCGCGATCATGGCCGCGAGCTGTCGGCGGCGATCTCCGAGATGTTCGTCTACGAGCGTATCCGCAACGAACAGGACCACCAGCGCGTGCCGCTCAAGCACATGCTCGGCACCAACCAGCCGAAGTTGCAGGAGATCGTTGCGCTGATGGAGGCCAACCTCGAAGAGCCGATCGACCTGGATGAGCTGGCGGTGTACGTGTCGGTGTCGCGCCGCCAGCTCGAGCGGCTGTTCCAGAAGTACCTGCATTGCTCGCCGTCGCGCTATTACCTGAAGCTGCGCCTGATCCGCGCGCGGCAGTTGCTGAAGCAGACGCCGATGTCGATCATCGAAGTGGCCTCGGTGTGCGGCTTCGTGTCCACGCCGCATTTCTCCAAGTGCTACCGCGAGTACTTCGGCATTCCGCCGCGTGACGAGCGTGTTGGTTCCAACACTGCGCAGCAGGTGGCGATGATGCCGATTCCACAAGCCATGACGCTGTCGCCGCACAGCGGGCCGATGGCAGCCCTGAGCCAGGCGCGCAACGAGTCGACATTTGCCAGCGTAAGGCTTTGATACTGCGCCGCCTGCATCGCGGCTAAAGCCGCTCCTACAGGTACTGCACCGGATTCAAAAGCGGTGCGATACCTGTAGGAGCGGCTTTAGCCGCGAAGAGGCCAGTAGAGGAAAAAACGATCAGGCGCGCTTGCTGAACTGCGCCAACGCCGGCAACAGCTGCTTGTCGATGGCCTGGCGCACCGCCGGCAGGATCGTCGCGCTCCCGGTGTACATCTGCTCCACCATCCCCTTCAGGGCCCGTGCATTGGGCTCGGTCAGCCCGCGCACCACCGCTTCACAAGCCTGCTCGGCGCTGGCCCCGGCGGGAATGTCGAACCCGCGCGCGCGCAGGTGGCCTGCCAGGTCGTCCTGGTCAATCAAATCCGCATGCATCATGGCTGTTGTCCCTTTATCGCTAAGAGAGTGCTGCTGTGATTTACGACCGATTCTGTGACGACGGCGACATGCCCGCAACAACAGAATGGCGGCATGGCTGCTTTGGCTAAGAACAGGTCGTTCCCGGCTAAATCGACCTGGCAGGAAGTGCGCACACTCAAGCCATCTACCGCAATGGAGGGTTTGGTCACCCTCGTTCATGCACAGTGGATGTTGCTCGCTCTTGACCCCGGATGCTCACGGCTTTCCGGGGTTATTTTTTGCCCGATCAGCCAGGTAGTTTCAGGACGCGGCCGATGAACTGCGCAGCCGGCAGGTCGCGCTGGCTATCTTCCAGGCTTTGCAGCAAGGCAACGCTTCGCTCCCCGAACGGTGCCGACTTTGGCCCTGCCAGGTCCACATGCAACAGCATCTGCTCACTGGCGGCCAGCACCTCGTCGAACCCGGCCCGGTGCAGGCTGTGATAGACGTGCAGGCGCTTGCGGTCGAAGCCGATGATCTGCGTCTGCACCCACACCTCGGTGCCCAGCTTCACCTCGTGCAGGTAGTTGATGTGCGCCTCCAGGGTGAACAACGAGTTGCCGCTCTGCCCCCGGCTGTCGGCATCCAGGCCGATGCGCTCCATCAGGGCATCGGTGGCATAGCTGAAGATCAGCAGATAGAAGGCATCGCGCAGATGCCCGTTGTAGTCGACCCAGTCCTCCTGGACTGGGGTGCGGTAAGTGATGAGTGCGGGCATCAAGGTTTCCTCAATCGCTGAACGACATGCCGTGCGTTTCTTTGCTGGCCTTCACGGCTTCAAGTACCGCCAGCAGGGTGTCATCACGATAGCGCTCCAGCGCAGCGATGCTACGTTCGCCGAGTTGTTCCGAAGTGCCGTCCACCACATCGTCGATCAGTTTGTCGGTCAGCTCCGGTGCCGGCAGGTAGGTCCAGGGCAGTTTCAGGGCCGGACCGAACTGCGACATGAAGTGGCGCATGCCAGCATCGCCACCGGCCAAGGTGTAGGTGAGGAACGTGCCCATGAACGACCAGCGCAGGCCGGCGCCAAAGCGGATGGCGTCGTCGATTTCGCCGGTTGTCGCCACGCCGTCGTTGACCAGGTGCAGTGCTTCGCGCCACAAGGCTTCGAGCAGGCGGTCGGCGATGAAACCTGGGACTTCCTTGCGCACGTGCAGCGGGCGCATGCCAAGCGCTGTGTAGATGGTTTTGGCCGCCTCGATGGCTTCTGGCGCGGTTCGGTTACCGCCGACGATCTCGACCAGAGGCAGCAGGTACACCGGGTTGAACGGGTGGCCGACCACGCAGCGCTCGGGGTGAGTAGACGACTCGTAGAATTCGCTTGGCAGCAGGCCTGAAGTGCTGGAACCGATGATGGCCTGGGGCTTGGCGGCAGCGCTGATTTTTGCGTGCAGGTCAAGCTTGAGGTCCAGGCGCTCGGGTGCGCTTTCCTGGATGAAGTCGGCGTCGCGTACGCATTCTTCTATGGTGCTGACGAACTTCAATCGGTCTTGCGCCGCACCCGGTGCCAGGCCTTGTTTTTCGAGCGCCGGCCAGGCGTTGGCGATGCGTTTGCGCAGGGCTTGCTCAGCGCCGGGCGCCGGGTCCCAGGCGACTACGTCCAGGCCGTGGGCCAGGGCGCGGGCGACCCAACCGCTGCCGATTACGCCGCTACCCAGGGCGGCGAAGGTCTTGATTTCGGTGATGAAAGGCATGGCGAATCCTCAGGGCAAACAGAGACAGTTGGGTTGACGCCAATCTTGTGGGAGCGGGCTTGCCCGCGAACACCGGCGCAGCCGGTGCCATCCACCGCGCTGCCTGCTTCGCGGGCAAGCCCGCTCCCACAGGCTTTATGGCGCACTTGCGATCGTTGAAGGGATCAGCGGCGCTTGAGATTCATTTTTTCCCGGCCCTCAGCCGGGGTCAGTACACGGGCGCCGAGGCGGGAGATGATCTCCACCGCGCGTTCGACCAACTGGCCGTTGCTGGCCAGCACGCCACGGTCCAGGTACAAGTTGTCTTCCAGGCCGACCCGCACGTTGCCGCCGAGCAACACGGCTTGCGCTGCCATTGGCATCTGCATGCGGCCGATGCCGAAGCCGGCCCAGGTGACGTTGGCCGGCAGGTTGTCGACCATGGCCTTCATGGTGGTGGTGTCAGCCGGCGCGCCCCATGGGATGCCCAGGCAAAGCTGGAACAGCGGGTCTTCGAGCAGGCCTTCTTTCATCATCTGCTTGGCGAACCACAGGTGGCCGGTGTCGAAGATTTCCAGCTCTGCCTTCACGCCCAGCTCGGTGATGCGCTTGGCGCCGGCACGCAGTTGTGCGGGGGTGGAGACATAGATGGCGTTGCCGTCACCGAAGTTGAGGGTGCCGCAGTCCAGGGTGCAGATCTCCGGCAGCAGCGCCTCGACATGGGCCAGGCGCTCCAGCGGGCCGATCAGGTCGGTGCCGGGGCCGAATTCCATCGGCGATTCGCCAGGGCCGATTTCCAGGTCGCCGCCCATGCCGGCGGTGAGGTTGACGATGATGTCTACGTCAGCTTCGCGGATACGCTCCATGACCTCACGGTAAAGGTTCACGTCGCGGCTGAAGCGGCCGGTTTGCGGGTCGCGGACGTGGCAGTGGACCACGGTGGCGCCGGCTTTGGCGGCTTCGACGGCGGACTCGGCGATCTGTTTCGGGGTGACCGGGACCAGGTGGCTCTTGGCGACCGTGTCGCCGGCGCCGGTGAGGGCGCAGGTGATGATGACGTCGTGGTTCATGGCTGTTCCTTGTATGTCGGTTCTGGCCTTTTCGCGGGTAAACCCGCTCCCACAGGGGACCGTTATGGCCCTGACATGCGCTGTACCTGTGGGAGCGGGTTTACCCGCGAAGAGGCCGGATCAGTTGGCGGTGAGCTTGAGGTTGTCCGCAGCGGGCTTGCCGTCGACGGTCGTCACACCCTCAAGCCAGCGGGCCTTGTCCTCGGGGTGGTCCTTGAGCCACTGGCGGGCCGACTCCAGCGCGTCCTTGTGGTCGAGCAACGGCTGCATCATGCGGCTCTCGTCCTCGGCGCTGAAGTTCAGGTTGGCCAGCAGGCGGTGGGCGTTGGGGCAGCGTTCGGCGTAGTCCGGGGCGGTTACCGTCCATACCGTGGCGCGGCCTTCGTCCGGGCCCAGGGCGTCCTGACTGTCTCCCAGGTAGGCCATGTCGATGTTCACGTTCATCGGGTGCGGCGCCCAGCCGAAGAACACCACCGCTTCCTTGCGCCGTACGGCGCGGTCGACGGCGGCGAGCATGCCGGCTTCGCTGGACTCGACGAGCTGGAACTTGCCCAGGTCGAACTGGTTCTTGGTGATCATTGCCTTGATCTGGGTGTTGGCACCGGAGCCGGGCTCGATGCCGTAGATCTTGCCGCCCAGCTCCTTCTCGAACTTGTGGATGTCAGCAAAGGTCTTCAGACCCTTGTCATACAGGTACTTCGGCACGGCGAGGGTGGCGCGGGCGTCTTCCAGGCTGGGTTTTTCGAGGACCTTGACCTGGTTGGCGTCGATGAACGGGGTGATGGTCTGGGTCATGATCGGGTTCCAGTAACCCAGGAACATGTCCAGGCGCTTGTCGCGGATGCCGGCGAAGATGATCTGCTGCGAGGCGCTGGTCTGCTTGGTCTGGTAACCCAGGCCGTCGAGCAGCACCTGGGCCATGGCGCTGGTGGCGATGACGTCGGTCCAGTTGACCACGCCCAGGCGCACGTTCTTGCAGGCCGCGGGCTCGGCGGCGAAAAGCGGGGTTGCAACGATGCTGCTCAGGGCAAGGGACAACAGGCTGCGGCGGATCAAGCTGTGCATGGTGGCTCTCCATCGGCAGTGCATATTGTTATTGAGGGCGGCCTCTGCGGGCCGTGTGAATACGCTACGCTGGCGCCAGGGTGGAAATTCGCACCCTGGCGACCAAGATTTGCACGGAGGCGACCACCTTCTGTCGTGGAGCATGCAATGCCGCAACTGATTCATTTCCTGTTGTTGCCGGGGTTCTCGGCGATGGGCTTCATCAGTGCCCTGGAACCACTGCGCGTGGCCAACCGGTTCAAGGGGCCGTCGTATCGCTGGCGCGTGCTCAGCCTGGACGGCGGCGCGGTGCAGGCCAGCAACGGCATGTCGGTGAATGCCGATGGCGCGCTGGGGGAGGGCGAAGCGGGAGGCGTGCTGTTGATCGTCGCCGGCTTCGAGCCGCTGGCCTGTTATGGCCCACGGCTGCAGCAGGCACTGCGCCGGCTCGACCATGAAGGGGTGATTCTGGGCGGCATCGATACCGGCCCGGTGGTGCTGGCTGAAGCTGGCTTGCTCGATGGATACCGCGCAACCTTGCACTGGGAAGCGCTGGAGGCCTTCAAGGAGCGCTACCCACGCTTGCAGGTGACCCAGGAGCTGTTCGAAATCGACCGAAGGCGTATCACTTGCGCGGGTGGCACCGCGTCGATCGACCTGATGCTCGACCTTATCGGCCAGGCCCATGGCAGTGAGCTGGCGGTGCAGGTGTCCGAGCAGTTCGTGCTCGGGCGCATCCGCCCGCGCCAGGACCACCAGCGCATGCAGATTGCCAGCCGGTACGGCATCAGCAACAAGAAGCTGGTGAAGGTAATTGGCGAAATGGAGCGCAACATCGAACAGCCGCTCAATACCCAGGTACTGGCCGATGCGGTGCAGGTAACCCGGCGTCAGCTGGAGCGCCTGTTCCGCTTGCATCTGGACGACACGCCGAGTGGCTTCTATTTGCGCCTGCGGCTGGACAAGGCGCGACAGTTGTTGCGCCAGACCGACATGAGCGTGCTTGAGGTGGCGGTGGCGTGCGGGTTCGATTCGGCTTCGTACTTTACCCGCTGCTACCGGGCGCGGTTCGAGCGGTGCCCGCGAGAGGACCGGTTGGTCAGAGCTGTATGACTGCCTTTGTAGGAGCGCCCCGGCAAGGCCGCTCCTACAGGTCATAGCGCCAGGAGGCAGGCTTACTGCTGGCCGATAGACTGCAGGTACTCCGAGCGGTCATCGCTGCGCTGCGCCACGCAGGTATCCCAGGCCGCCTGGAACGCCTTGCTGCCGGGTTTCTCGGCATAGGTCTCGACCTTGCAGTCGGCATCGCGCAGCTGCGTCCACAGTTTTTCAGCGGCGTCCATGCGCCCTACCAAGGCAGTAGCCTTGTCGCCTTCATCGGCATACTGGTCGCGAATGCGCTGGATCAGGTCGTCATACGCCGACTTCAATTCGCGCTCGGCGGTCTGCTTGTTGAACGCCGCGCAAGCGAAAGTCTGCTGGTCGCTCTCGACGTTGTCGCACGGGGTGCTTTCTTCCTCGCCGGCCTGTGCGCCCGACACCACAGCCAGCAGTACCAGCCATGCCATTGATTTCATCCGTTTTCTCCTCAACAAGGCTGACGAATCGGCTGGATTCTCGCTCAGCCGCAAAGAAGACGATAGCTCCCTGACAAAATGTTCACGAAATGGCGGCAAATGTCGTTATCGAGACTGTCTCTCATCGCCACACCCCATGCCAGACGGCGTGATGTCGCGCATTGACGCTTTCGGCAAACCCCCTGTCGTTTTTGCATCGGGGCGTCGCAGGGCACAGGCATATGCTGGCCCCAAAGCGCCGGCAGAAGATTCGGCGCGGCCCAAATCAACAAAGGGGACAGCCTGATGAGCCCAGCCGAACTTCACGCCGACAGCATCGTCATCGACGGCCTGATCATTGCCAAATGGAACCGCGAGCTGTTCGAGGACATGCGCAAAGGCGGGCTGACTGCGGCCAACTGCACGGTGTCGGTCTGGGAAGGCTTCAAGGCAACCGTCGACAATATCGCTGCCAGCCAGAAGCTCATCCGCGACAACAGCGACCTGGTGATGCCGGTACGTACCACCGCCGACATCCGCAAGGCCAAGGAACTGGGCAAGACCGGCATCCTCTTCGGCTTCCAGAACGCCCATGCGTTCGAAGACCAGATCGCCTACGTCGACGTGTTCAAGCAGCTGGGCGTGGGCATCGTGCAGATGTGCTACAACACCCAGAACCTGGTTGGCACTGGTTGCTACGAGCGTGACGGCGGCCTGTCGGGCTTCGGCCGCGAGATCGTCGCCGAGATGAACCGCGTCGGCATCATGTGCGACCTGTCCCACGTCGGCTCCAAGACGTCCGAGGAAGTCATCCTCGAATCGAAGAAGCCGGTGTGCTATTCCCACTGCCTGCCTTCGGGCCTGAAGGAACACCCCCGCAACAAGTCGGACGCAGAACTGAAGTTCATCGCCGACCACGGCGGCTTCGTCGGCGTGACCATGTTCGCGCCGTTCCTGGCCAAGGGCATCGACTCGACCATCGACGACTACGCCGAGGCCATCGAGTACACCATGAACATTGTCGGTGAAGACGCCATCGGTATCGGTACCGACTTCACCCAGGGCCACGGCCAGGACTTCTTCGAGTACCTGACCCACGACAAGGGTTACGCCCGTCGCCTGACCAACTTCGGCAAGATCATCAACCCGCTGGGCATTCGCACTGTCGGCGAATTCCCCAACCTCACCGAGACCCTGCTCAAGCGCGGCCATTCCGAGCGCGTGGTACGCAAGATCATGGGCGAGAACTGGGTCAACGTCCTCAAGGACGTCTGGGGCGAGTAAGCCGCTCTCCAAGCCTGATAGCCCCTGCCAGCAACGCCGGGGCACCCACATAAAAATTTTATGGAGTTGAGTTTCCATGGCCAAGATCGCCCCGCAATTGCCAATCGAAGTCGACAGCGAGACCGGTGTCTGGACCAGCGACGCCCTGCCGATGCTGTATGTGCCGCGCCATTTCTTCGTCAACAACCACATCGGCATCGAGGAAGTACTGGGCGCCGACGCCTATGCCGAGATCCTCTACAAGGCCGGCTACAAATCCGCCTGGCACTGGTGCGAGAAGGAAGCCGAGTGCCATGGCCTGGAAGGCGTGGCGGTGTTTGAGCACTACATGAAGCGCCTGAGCCAGCGTGGCTGGGGCCTGTTCGAGATCCAGGACATCGACCTGGATAAAGGCACCTGCAGCGTCAAGCTCAAGCACTCCGCGTTCGTGTACGTCTATGGCAAGTGCGGGCGCAAGGTCGACTACATGTTCACCGGCTGGTTCGCCGGCGCCATGGACCAGATTCTCGCTGCCCGCGGCAGCAAGATCCGCACCGTGGCCGAGCAGGTCTATGGCGGGTCGGAAGAGGGCCACGAAGATGGCCTGTTCGTCACAAAGCCGTTGTAAGCCGGAGATAGCGTCATGGCATTCGAAGCAATGTTCCAGCCGATCCAGATCGGCAAACTGACCATCCGCAACCGCGTGCTCAGCACCGCGCACGCCGAGGTCTACGCCACTGACGGCGGCATGACTACCGACCGCTACGTGAAGTATTACGAGGAAAAGGCCAAGGGCGGCATCGGCCTGGCGATCTGCGGCGGCTCGTCCGTTGTTGCCATCGACAGCCCGCAGGAGTGGTGGGCGTCGGTCAACCTGTCGACCGACCGCATCATCCCGCACTTCCAGAACCTCGCTGACGCCATGCACAAGCACGGCGCCAAGATCATGATCCAGATTACCCACATGGGCCGCCGCTCACGCTGGGACGGCTTCAACTGGCCGACCCTGATGTCGCCGTCGGGCATCCGTGAACCCGTGCACCGCGCCACCTGCAAGACCATCGAGGTGGAAGAGATCTGGCGCGTGATCGGCAACTACGCGCAGGCTGCACGTCGGGCCAAAGAAGGCGGCCTGGACGGCGTGGAACTGTCGGCCGTGCACCAGCACATGATCGACCAGTTCTGGAGCCCGCGGGTCAACAAGCGCACCGACGAATGGGGCGGCACGTTCGAGGGCCGCATGAAGTTCGGCCTGGAAGTGCTCAAGGCCGTGCGTGCCGAAGTTGGCGACGACTTCTGCGTGGGCATGCGTATCTGCGGTGACGAGTTCCACCCCGATGGCCTCAGCCATGAGGACATGAAGCAGATCGCGGCGTACTACGACGCCACCGGGATGCTCGACTTCATCGGTGTGGTCGGCTCAGGCTGCGATACCCACAACACCCTGGCCAACGTCATCCCCAACATGAGCTACCCGCCGGAGCCGTTCCTGCACCTGGCGGCCGGCATCAAGGAAGTGGTCAAGGTCCCGGTGCTGCACGCGCAGAACATCAAGGACCCGAACCAGGCCACGCGTATTCTGGAAGGCGGCTACGTCGACATGGTCGGCATGACCCGTGCGCACATGGCCGACCCGCACCTGATCGCCAAGATCAAGATGGGCCAGATCGACCAGATCAAGCAATGCGTCGGTGCCAACTACTGCATCGACCGCCAGTACCAGGGCCTGGATGTGCTGTGCATCCAGAACGCTGCGACCTCCCGTGAATACATGGGCGTGCCACACATCATCGAGAAGACCACCGGCGTCAAGCGCAAGGTGGTGGTGGTTGGCGCCGGCCCGGCCGGCATGGAAGCGGCTCGCGTGGCGGCCGAACGCGGCCACGACGTGACCCTGTTCGAGAAGAAAGACCAGATCGGCGGGCAGATCACCATCGCCGCCAAGGCCCCGCAGCGTGACCAGATTGCCGGTATCACCCGCTGGTACCAGCTGGAGCTGGCGCGCCTGAAGGTGGACCTGCGCCTGGGCACCGCTGCGGACGTGGCCACTATCCAGGACCTGCGCCCTGATGTGATCGTGCTGGCCGTGGGCGGGCATTCGTTCCTGGAGCAGAACGAGCACTGGGGCGCCGCCGAAGGCTTGGTGGTCAGCAGCTGGGACGTGCTCGACGGCAAGGTCGCGCCGGGCAAGAACGTGCTGGTGTACGACACCATCTGCGAATTCACCGGCATGTCGGTGGCCGACTTCATTGCCGACAAGGGCAGCCAGGTGGAGATCGTCACCGACGACATCAAGCCAGGCGTGGCCATGGGCGGTACCACCTTCCCGACCTACTACCGCAGCATGTACCCGAAAGAAGTGATCATGACCGGCGACATGATGCTGGAAAAGGTCTACCGCGAAGGCGACAAGCTGGTGGCGGTACTGGAGAACGAATACACCGGCGCCAAGGAAGAACGCGTGGTCGACCAGGTGGTGGTGGAAAACGGCGTGCGTCCGGACGAGCAGCTGTATTACGCGCTGAAGGAAGGTTCGCGCAACAAGGGCCAGATCGACGTGGAGGCGCTGTTCGCCATCAAGCCACAGCCGATCCTCAGCCAGCCGGGCGAGGGCTACCTGCTTTACCGCATCGGCGACTGCGTGGCCCAGCGCAACGTGCATGCGGCGATCTACGACGCCTTGCGCCTGTGCAAGGACTTCTGATCGCACCGGCATGAACACCGCCCCCGAGGGCGGGATTGGCCCCCCTGTGGGAGCGGCCTTGTGTCGCGAAAGGGCCGCGAAGCGGCCCCAGGATCTGTGCAGCACCGCCGAGCCCCTGGGGCTGCTGCGCAGCCCTTTCGCGACACAAGGCCGCTCCCACAGGGGTCCGCGCCCCGCTTGAGGGCGGCGCAAGAATCCAGCTGTTGTGGGAGCCTCCCATGTTGAACACCCTTCTACCCATCCTGCTGTTCGCTGCCCTTGGCCTGGCGGTGCTCGGCGCCCTGCGCCGGGTGCGCATGTGGCGCCGTGGCCGGGCCGCCAAGGTCGACCTGATCGGCGGCCTGCTGGCCATGCCGCGGCGCTACCTGGTCGACCTGCACCACGTGGTCGAACGCGACAAGTACATGTCCAAGACCCACGTGGCCACTGCTGGCGGCTTCGTGCTGTCGGCCGCGCTGGCGATCCTGGTGCACGGCTTCGGCCTGCAGAGCAAGATCCTTGGCTACGCGCTGCTGGTCGCCACGGTGATCATGTTCACGGGTGCCATCTTCGTCTTCAAACGCCGCCTGAACCCGCCATCGCGCCTGTCCAAGGGCCCGTGGATGCGCCTGCCGAAGAGCCTGCTGGTATTTGCCGCCAGCTTCTTCATCGCCACCTTGCCGGTCGCTGGCATCCTGCCGGCCAATACCGGCGGCTGGGTGATGGTCGGCATTCTCGGTCTGGGCGTGCTGTGGGGCGTGTCGGAGCTGTTCTTCGGCATGACCTGGGGCGGCCCGATGAAACACGCCTTCGCCGGTGCCCTGCACCTGGCCTGGCACCGCCGTGCCGAACGCTTCGGCGGCGGCCGCTCCACCGGCCTCAAGCCGCTGGACCTGGAAGACCCGAACGCGCCGCTGGGCGTGGAAAAGCCGGTGGACTTCACCTGGAACCAGCTGCTCGGTTTCGACGCCTGCGTGCAGTGCGGCAAATGTGAAGCCATGTGCCCGGCATTCGCTGCAGGCCAGCCGCTGAACCCGAAAAAGCTCATTCAGGACATGGTCATCGGCCTGGCCGGTGGCAGCGACGCCAACTTTGCCGGCAGCCCATACCCAGGCAAGGCGATCGGCGAACACGGCGGCAACCCGCATCAGCCAATCGTCAATGGCCTGGTCGACGCCGAGACGCTGTGGTCGTGCACTACCTGCCGCGCTTGCGTCGAGGAATGCCCGATGATGATCGAGCACGTCGATGCCATCGTCGACATGCGCCGCCACCTCACCCTGGAAAAAGGCGCGACCCCGAACAAGGGCGCCGAGGTGCTGGACAACCTGATCGCCACCGACAACCCCGGCGGCTTCGCCCCCGGTGGGCGGATGAACTGGGCGGCCGACCTCAACCTGCAGCTGCTGTCGGAGGTGAAGGCCACCGAAGTGCTGTTCTGGGTCGGTGACGGTGCCTTCGACATGCGCAACCAGCGCACCCTGCGTTCGTTCGTCAAAGTGCTCAAGGCCTCCGGCGTGGACTTTGCCGTGCTTGGCCTGGAAGAACGCGACAGCGGTGACGTGGCGCGCCGCCTGGGCGATGAAGCGACCTTCCAGCATCTGGCCAAGCGCAATATCCAGACCCTGGCCAAGTACAAGTTCCAGCGCATCGTCACCTGCGACCCGCACAGCTTCCATGTACTGAAGAACGAGTACGGCGCACTGGGCGGTGAGTACCAGGTACAGCACCACAGCACTTACATCGCCGAACTGATCGCGGCCAGAAAGTTGAACCTCGGCCAGCACAAGGGCGGCAGTGTCACTTACCACGACCCTTGCTATCTGGGCCGTTACAACGGGGAGTACGAAGCCCCCCGCGAAGTGCTCAAGGCGCTGGGTATCGAGGTGCGCGAAATGGAACGCTCGGGCTTCCGCTCCCGTTGCTGTGGCGGCGGCGGCGGAGCGCCGATCACCGACATCCCTGGCAAGCAGCGGATTCCGGACATGCGCATGGACGACATCCGCGAAACCAAGGCCGAGCTGGTGGCCGTGGGTTGCCCGCAGTGCACCGCGATGCTCGAAGGTGTGGTCGAACCGCGCCCACAGATCAAGGACCTCGCCGAGCTGGTGGCCGATGTGCTGATCGAAGAGGAAACTCCCGCGGCCCCAAAGTCGCCAACGGTTAAACGCGAACCTGCGGAGGTGCATTGATGAGCGACATCATCCGCCGCGATCCACGCGCCGAGTGGATTGCCCGTAACCGTCTGCATCCGCTGCACGCGGCGATGCAGACGCAACAGACCCGCTGGATGGGCCCCAATGGCCTGATCCGCAAGAACCCCCATGCCATCGCCGCAGGTTTCATCGGCCCGGCTGGCCTCAAGCGCATCGACCGCAGCGGCGCCCAGCAGGGTACCGGTGTCGGCGGGCGGCGTACGGCGGCGGCCGAAGTGCAACTGCCGCTGCGCCAGGTGCCAGCGCCGGCGTTCTACATTGCCGTGGTGCCGGACATGGTCGGCGGCCGCCTGAGCAGCCACGACCGCGATTTGCTCGGCCTGGCCCATGGCCTGGCCGGCAGCGACGGTGCAGTGCTGGCGGTGGTGTTTGGCGAACACAAGGAAAGCAACTTCTCCACAGCCGGTGTCGATCGCCTGCTGGTACTTGAAGGTGAGCAGTTTGAAGGTTATGCACCGGAACAGCTGGTGCAGGGGCTGCGCGCTGTGGATAACCAGTTCACCCCGCGCCATTGGCTGCTGCCCGACAGCCGTACCGGTGGCGGCGAACTGGGCCGCCGCCTTGGCGCGGCCTTGGGCGAGCGCCCGGCGACGCGGGTCTGGCAGGTCAAGGACGGCCAGTGCATCGGCCGCGCAGGTGCCGGCCAGCAAGACCTGCAACGTGCCGTGCCGCGGCTGATCCTGGGCGCGGCGGAGTGTGCCGAGCCGGTCAGTGAAACCCGTCACGAAGCGCTGCCGGTGGAGTTGTCCACAAGCGTGGTGCGCAGCCTGTCGCGCATCGAAGACCTGGGCTCGGTGGCCGTCGACCCGGCTACCATCGCCATGGCCGAAGCCGAGTTCATCGTCTCTGGTGGCAACGGCGTCAAGGACTGGGACCTTTACCACAAGGCCACTGCAGCCCTGGGCGCCACCGAAGGCGCCTCGCGGGTGGCGGTGGACGACGGCTTCATGCCGCGCAACCGCCAGGTCGGTGCCACCGGTACCTGGGTTACTGCGCGAGTCTATGTGGCTGTGGGTATCTCTGGCGCGATCCAGCACCTGCAGGGCATCGGCGCCTGCGACAAGGTGGTGGCGATCAACATGGACCCGGGCTGCGACATGATCAAACGGGCTGACCTGTCGGTGATTGGCGACAGCTCGGCGATACTCCAGGCACTGATCGAGGCTGTGGACAACTTCCGCAGCGGCGGCCAGCGCGACGCGGCATAAGGGCACGAGCATGAGTACGAAAGTGATCAGCCTGGTTTCCATCGGTGCCCACCCCAGCTCCGGTCGCGCCCGCCGCGCCGAGCAGGATGCGCGTGCAGTGGAGCTGGGCTTGCAGCTGGCTGGGGATAACTTGCAGGTGGTGCATGCCGGCGACCCACGGGAAGAGGCACTGCGCGCCTATCTGGGCATGGGCCTGGACCATCTGGATGTACTGGAGCAGCCGGCTGGAGCGGATGTGCTAGGCGTGCTGGGTGATTACCTGCGCGATGCTGGCGCCCAGCTGGTGCTGACCGGCAGCCAGGCCGAGACCGGTGAAGGGTCGGGCATGCTGCCGTTCCTGTTGGCCGAAAAGCTCGGCTGGCCGTTGATCGTGGGGTTGGCCGAGGTAGAGTCGATCGAGAACGGCACCGCCCAGGTATTGCAGGCTTTGCCGCGGGGTCAGCGGCGCCGGCTGAAAGTGCGCCTGCCGTTGCTGGCGACTGTGGATAACGCCGCGCCAAAGCCGCGCCAGAGCGCTTTTGGCCCGGCTCGCCGGGGTGTGCTGGCGGCGCGCAATGTGGCGATCGTCGAGGATGAACTGCTGACTGACGCCGAGCTGCAACCGGCGCGGCCACGGCCCAAGCGGCTCAAGGTGATCAAGGCAAAGAGCGGCGCGGACCGAATGAAGGCCGCCACCGCCAAGGCCAGTGGTGGCGGCGGTAAGGTCCTGAAGGATGTTTCCCCACAAGAAGGTGCCGAGGCCATCCTCAAGCTGCTGGTGGAAGAGGGTGTGCTGCGCTGAAGCAGGATGATTACAGGCCTCTGTGGGAGCGGCCTTGTGTCGCGAAAGGGCTGCACAGCGGCCCCAGATTTGCGCCACACTGCAAAATTTCTGGGGCTGCTGTGCAGCCCTTTCGCGACACAAGGCCGCTCCCACAGAAAGCAGTTATTGCCGAACTACATTGAACGCCCAGCTGCCCTGCGCCTCGCTCACTGGATCGAATAACACCCGCATCCCCTCCGACAACGCCACATTCACTGCGGCACAGCGCAAAACCAGGTAATCCCGGCGCTCCCCTTCCACGTTGATCACCCCAATACCCCGGCCTTCATCAAACCACTTCACAGTGCCCTCCTGGCGGCTGTGCATAAGTCACCCCTGGATAATGCCGAAGTAGAAGCTGTTACCCCACCACATCGTTGCATTTCACGAAACTGGCAGAAATATCAGGTACGCCTCTGTTTTGCCCACGGAATCTGTTCGCCATGCTGTGGATAAAGTGTTGGCGTTTCACTGCAGGCCTTGTATTTCGGCGTGTGCGTGTAATTGATTGAAATTTGATCAGCATATGGATCTTCCTCTCGGAGCCCGCTTGCTCCCGAAGCCCTTTGACTTACCCACATTCACTGTGAACCGGTCTGTGGATAATATGTTGGAGATACGCTGAAGCCCATATAAAATGCGGGCTGCGATGGATTGATCAAAAAGTGACCATGCAACGACATTTTTTGCTAAGTGCTCGTCAAACAACGCCTCGGCGTACTTATCAACAGAAGTTGAGAGTGCGCAGAAGCACCGTCCACATTCTCTGTTGGTGGCTCTGTGGGTAAGTTGTTCGAACTCTTCTGTAGGCCAATGGCAGCTTGGCCTGTGGCGAAATGATCAAAAAGTGCTCATTTTGAATGAGGCGTGGTATGACAGTTCATTGGCGACGCTGAGTCGTTTCCGGCAAAGAGCCTGTTGATAACTCGTTGAACTGATAAAATTGCCAGTTTCTGAGCGTCGGCTAGCGGGATAGGCTGGCTGCTGAATCTTTATGTGCAACCCACATCCGGACAGCCATATGCCCTCCAGGCCCCACGGTTTCAGTCGATACTCTGCATATGGCTATCAATCGCATGCAGTGGGCTCCGTATTGGCTTTCAACGCTCAGTGGCGAGACCCGTTGACGGGGTGTTATCACTTGGGAAATGGCTACCGTGCCTACAACCCTGCATTGATGCGTTTTCAAGCGGCAGACCGGCTGAGCCCATTCGGTGAAGGTGGTGTGAATGCTTATGCCTATTGCCTGGGCGACCCGGTCAACCATCGCGATCCCACAGGTGAGAAGGCAGAAGACTATGTGCTGCCCGTGCTAAGTATCCTTAGCAATCTGCTCGGGATATTTGTTAGCGGACTCCGCTTCAGATCATTCTTCAAGCAAAGCCGTGCTGCTCGAAGTAGTGCCTTGGATCAAACTGCACCGACCATTCCGTTACCTGAGCGCAAGGATTGGTGGCTCTCCAGCATCAGTCTAGTGTCTGGCACTGCGGGGTTGACCATTGGTGTAGTGAGGACGATTGAGCCGGAGAATGAGTGGCAAACCTGGGCATTGGCGCCGTTGACTTCTATCTCGCTGGGTACCACCGCATTTGAAGCATGGAAGTTGGCTCAGGCGAAGCCATGGCGGCCAAGCAATCCGCAAATGTTGGTGCCCTTGACGCCTCTAGAGCAACAGCCAATTCCTGGTCCCCAAATTATCAGGCGTAGTTGATTCAGCTTTGGAAGCATGGATAGCGACATCCGTCGCTATCCGCTTGCACCAAGAAATTACTGCGCCTGCACTTCCTTGAGATACGGCGCTGGCTCCGCTCCCAGGTTGTTCAGCATCCGCCCGCTGTACCAGTCAATGAAGTTGACCACGCCAAACTCGTAAGTCTTCGAGTAAGGCCCAGGCTGGTACGCAGTAGAGTTGATCCCGCGCTGGTTCTCTTCGGCCAGGCGGCGGTCCTGGTCGTTGGTGGCATCCCACACCTTGCGCATGTGCTCAGGGTTGTAGTCCACGCCTTCCACTGCATCCTTGTGCACCAGCCACTTGGTGGTGACCATGGTCTCCTGGGCGCTGATCGGCCACACGGTGAAGACGATCATGTGGTCGCCCATGCAGTGGTTCCACGAGTGCGGCAGGTGCAGGATGCGCATCGAGCCTAGGTCCGGGTTCTTGATGCGACCCATCAGCTTCTGGCAGGCCTGCTTGCCGTCCATGGTCATCGACACGGTGCCCTTGAGCAGCGGCATGCGCACGATGCGGTTACGCAGGCCATGGCTCTTGTGCAGGTAAGGGATCTTCTCGGCTTCCCAGGCGGCAGCAGAGCTGGCCACGTGGTCCTTGAATTCCTGGCTGGCACGCGGGTCGTTGGTGTCGTCCCACTCCAGCAGGGTTTGCAGCAGCTCCGGGTGCGAACCGGAGCAGTGGTAGCACTCGCGGTTGTTTTCCAGCACCAGCTTCCAGTTGGCCTTTTCCATCAAGGTGGTCTGCACCGCCACCTTGGTGTTCTCCATGTCGTACGGTTCCATGTAGTGGTCCAGGGTGGCCAGGAACTCGTCGATGGCAGGCGGGTTTTCTGCCAGGCTGATGAAGATGTAGCCGCCGGCCACTTTCACGTGCACAGGCTTCAGGCCGTATTCCTTCATGTCGAAGTCGGCGCCCATCTCGGTGCCCGCAAACAGCAGGCGGCCGTCCAGCTCGTAGGTCCACTGGTGGTAGTGGCAGACCAGCTTGGCCACCTTGCCCTTGTCGCTGACGCACAGGCGCGAGCCGCGGTGGCGGCAGACGTTATGGAAGGCGTGCACCTTGCCTTCAGCACCGCGCACCACCAGGATCGGGTTCTTGCCGATCTGCAGGGTGATGTAGTTGCCCTTTGCCGGGATCTCGCAGGTCATGCCGGCGATCAGCCATTCTTTCTGGAAGATCTCCTGCATGTCGATCTGGAACAGACGCTCGTCGGTGTAGAACGGCTGGGGCAGCGAGTAGGTGCGCTCGCGGGTCTGCAGCATCTCGGCGGTGGCCTTGCGTGCAGGTTCCAGTGGATCGCCCAGGCTCAGGGTTGCGGTGACGTCCATCGTGTAATCCTCGGGGCCGTGTGCGGCCGGCAAAAGGTGGCTAATCGTTGTTGTGGTGCCGCAAGACTGACTGCCGGAAAAAGGCAGTTTCTTTTGCCGTGGAGTGTGCGTCCGAAGGCGGCGCGAACCGTATCCATGGGCGACATGGCCGATTTGAATTACGACGCGCCAGCCCTTGTATCACGGGGCTGGTCGCGATAAGCACGCCGATGTCGCTGGCAGGAATGTACGTCGCGTTCAGCTTGCGCATTATCGCAGCCATAAAAAGGGCCATAGTCGGCCGCTGGAGATGAACATGTCCGATACCTTCCTCAATCCGGTCACCACCCAGACCTGGGCCAACGGCCGCCACATCGTGCGCTGCGTCAAGGTCATCCAGGAGACCTGGGACGTGCGCACCTTCTGCTTCATGGCCGACCAGCCGATCATGTTCTTCTTCAAGCCTGGACAGTTCGTCACCCTGGAGCTGGAGATCGAAGGCAAGCCGGTGATGCGCTCCTACACCATCTCCAGCTCGCCGTCGGTGCCTTACAGCTTCTCGATCACGGTCAAGCGCGTGCCGGGCGGGCTGGTTTCCAACTTCCTCCACGACACCATGCACGAAGGCGCCGAGCTGCCGGTGCATGGCCCGGTGGGGCTGTTCAACGCCATTGATTTCCCGGCGGGCAAGACGCTGTACCTGTCCGGGGGTGTCGGTATTACCCCGGTGATGTCGATGGCGCGCTGGTTCTACGACACCAACGCCAATGTCGACATGGTCTTCGTGCACAGCGCGCGGTCGCCGAAAGACATTATCTACCACCGCGAGCTGGAACAGATGGCCTCGCGCATCCCCAACTTCAGCCTGCACATCATTTGCGAGAAGCACGGGTTGGGCGAGCCCTGGGCGGGTTACCGCGGCTATCTGAATCAGCGGCTGATGGAGCTGATCGCGCCGGACTACATGGAGCGCACAGTGTTCTGCTGCGGCCCGACGCCGTACATGACCGCGGTCAAGCGCATGCTCGAAGCGGTCGGCTTCGACATGAAGAACTACCACGAGGAATCGTTCGGTGCCACGCCGGCAGAGGCCAAGGCCGATGCGGTGGAGCATGCCGAGCAGGCGGCCGATGCGCCGGAAGTGGATGCTTCGGACCTCAACCTGGTGGAGTTCATCGGCAGCGAGAAGAGCATCCGCGTGGCCCCGGGCGAGACTGTGCATGCGGCGGCGGCGAAGGTTGGGCTGATGATCCCCAAAGCCTGTGGCATGGGCATCTGCGGGACCTGCAAGGTGCTCAAGCTGGGCGGCGAAGTGGAGATGGAGCACAACGGCGGGATTACCGAGGAAGACGAAGCCGAGGGCTACATCCTGTCGTGCTGCAGTGTGCCGAAGGGGGATGTGCGGATCGATTACTGATCCGAGATTGCCGGGGCTGCGTTGCAGCCCTTTCGCGACACAAGGCCGCTCCCACAAAGGCCCCGCGTACACCATCCAATGTGGGAGCGGCCTTGCGTCGCGAAAGGGCCGCAAAGCGGCCCCAGCTAACTGAATTCAGGTGCGGAAGCGGGCCACCAACCCATTCAAATCCACCGCCAGGCGCGACAGCTCCGCACTCGCCGCGCTGGTCTGATGCGCGCCGGTCGCACTCTGCACCGACAGGTCGTTGATGTTCACCAGGTTGCGGTCCACCTCCCGCGCCACCTGGGCCTGTTCTTCTGCCGCACTGGCAATCACCAGGTTACGCTCGTTGATCTGCGCCACAGCGCCGGCAATGGTGTCCAGCGCCATGCCGGCGCCCTTGGCAATATTCAGCGTCGACTCGGCGCGTTCGGTGCTGGTACGCATCGATTCCACCGCCTCTTCGGTACCGCCCTGGATGCTGCCGATCATGCGCTCGATCTCGCTGGTCGACTGCTGGGTACGATGGGCCAGTGCCCGCACTTCATCCGCCACCACGGCAAAACCACGACCGGCCTCACCGGCACGTGCCGCTTCGATCGCCGCGTTCAGCGCCAGCAGGTTGGTCTGGTCGGCCAGGCCGCGGATCACGTCGAGCACCTTGCCGATGTCGCGCGATTGCTCGGCCAGGTGGGTGATCAGCTTGGCGGTGGCCTGCACGTCACCGCTCATGCGTTCGATGGCGCCCACGGTTTCCATGACCAGGTCACGACCGTCGCCGGCCGAGCGGCTGGCTTCGCTTGAGGCTTCCGAAGTGCTGACCGCATTGCGCGCCACTTCTTCCACGGCGCTGGTCATCTCGGTGACGGCGGTAGCTGCCTGTTCAATTTCATTGTTCTGCTGCTGCAGGCCACGGGCGCTTTCGTCGGTGACGCAATTCAGCTCTTCGGCGGCCGAAGCCAGCTGGGTGGCGGAACCGGCGATCAGTTGCAGAGTGTCGCGCAGCTTGTCCTGCATGCGGGCCATGGCGCGCTGCAGGCGGGCGGCTTCGTCGCTGCCTTCGGCGCGGATGACCTTGGTCAGGTCGCCGTCGGCCACCTGTTCGGCGGCCTGCAGGGCCTCTTCGATCGGCTTGACGATGCTGCGGGTCAGCAGGAAGGCGCAGAGGAAGGTCAGCACGGTGGCGGCGATCAGCAGGCCGATCACCAGGGCGAAGGCGGCGGCGTACTGGTTGGCGGCGGTTTCGTTGGTGGCGCGGGTCTGGTCGGTATTGATCTGTACCAGGGTTTCCATGACCTTGTTGATCTGGTCGGAGTTGGCCAGCAGGTCGCGGTTGAGCAGGTCACGCAGCTCGTCCAGGCGGTCGGCCTGGCTCAGGCTGCGCATGCGCGACTCGAGCTGGCGGTACTGGTTGAGCAACTGGGTGTATTGGTCGAAGGCAGCCTGCTCGTCCGCAGCACCGATCATCGGCAGGTAGGCCTGGCGGGCACGGTCGATCTGGGCGTTGCGCTGGTCCAGCAGGTTGAGGGTGTCGCGCTGGGTTTCCGGCTCGCGGTTGAGCAGCAGGCGGTAGGACAGGGTGCGCATGCGCAGGTTAAGTGCGGTCAGCTCGTCCAGGGTCTTGATGCTGGGTACGCTGATGTTTTCGATGGCCACGCCGGCCTGTCGGATGTTGCCCATCTGCATGAGCGAAAAGATACCAAGGCCGAGCATGAGCACGCCGATCAGGGCGAACCCGAGCAACGCACGCGGGGCGATGTTCATGTTGCGAAGAGACATGGGGAAAAGTCCAGGCAAGGAATATGGAGGCGCGGTCCGTGCGACGAAATATGACCTGCCTGTCTATCGGTCGTGACTCACCAGTCTTGAGCCTGACCGGTGGAAAATGTGAGCCAGCTAACTATTTACCTGACCGGCGGTTGATCCAGGTCGGAACAAGGGGCCCGATACCCTGTCAATCTGCGGGGTAGAAACCTTAAGAACCCGATATTTAATGGCGGGGGCTCACGCTTTTCTTTATCGTGTGCGCCCTTTGCAACAACCCGAGATAGACCCATGCTGGAAGCCTCCCTGAATCAACTCGAGCAACTGGTCAGCGACCTGATGCAGAAAAACGCTCAACTCACCGAGCAGAACACTACCCTCGGCCAGGAACTGGCCCAGGCCAAGGAAGAAAACGAGACCCTGCAGCTGTCGCTGATGGAGCAGGAAGAAAAGCACGGCGCCACCGCCGCGCGCATCCAGGCGCTGGTTGACCGCGCCAGCGCAGGTGTCGTCGGCGCATGAGACTGCAAGCGCAGCCGATCAATGTCGTGTCGATCCTCGGCAGCGACTATTCGATCAAGGCGCCCGAAGGCCAGGAAGAGACCTTGGCCCAGGCAGTGCGGATGCTCAATACCGCGCTGAACGAGACCAAGCGCCAGTACCCGACCCTGATCGGTGACAAGTTGCTGGTACTGGCCGCGCTGAATCTGTGTTCCAAGCAGGTCGAACTGCAGAAGGAGCACCAGCAGACCCTCGAGCGTACCCAGGCGCAGATCGATGCCACCGTCGACGCAATCGTCAAGACTATTGCTGAGTCTTGATCAATCCCTGGGGTCGCTTTGCGACCCTTTCGCGACACAAGGCCGCTCCTACAGGTAACGCATGCCCTTTGTAGGAGCGGCCTTGTGTCGCGAAAGGACTGCAAAGCACCCCCATTGTTCCAGATCACTGGATTAACTGAATACGCAAGTGTATACACTTCTCGCAAAACAATAATTAGCGGGGAGCAGGGGCATGCGTATCTGGCGTAAAAGCATCCAGTGGCAATTGATTGCAAGCATGGGCGCTGCCTTGCTGGCGAGCATTCTGGTGGTGGTGATCATCTTCACGGTGGCACTCAACCGCCTGACCGAACGTTACCTGGTCGACACCGCATTGCCGGCCAGCATCCAAGCCATCCGCAACGACATCGAGCGCATGCTCGGCCAGCCGTTGGTGGCTGCAGCCGACATTGCCGGCAATACGTTGCTGCGCGATTGGCTTGCCGCTGGCGAAGACCCCGCTCAAGCCCCGCAATTCCTCGAATACCTACAGGCCGCCAAGCAACGCAACCATGCGTTCACCACGCTGTTCGCCTCGACCGAAACGGGCAACTACTACAACGAGATTGGCCTGGACCGCGTTCTCAGTCGCGGCAACCCCAATGACAAGTGGTTCTACGGCTACATCGACAGCGGCGCCGAACGCCTGGTGAATATCGATATCGATCATGCGACGGGCGAACTGGCGCTGTTTATTGATTACCGGGTGGTAAAGGCCGGCAAGCTGGTTGGCGTGGCCGGTATGGGCCTGCGCATGACCGAACTGTCGAAACTCATCCACGACTTCAGTTTCGGCGAGCACGGCAAGGTGTTCCTGGTGCGCAACGATGGGCTGATCCAGGTGCACCCGGACGCGGCCTTCAGCGGCAAGCGCCAGCTCGCCGAACAACTCGGCGCAGACGCTGCCAAGGCGGTGATGACCGGTGGCGAAGGCCTGCGCAGCAGCCGCTTCAACCGCGACGGTGAAAGCTACCTGGCGCTGGGCCTGCCTCTGCGCGACCTCAACTGGACCCTGGTGGCTGAGGTACCTGAGGAGGAAATTTACGCGCAGATGCACCAGACGGTGGGGCTGACCAGCCTGATCGGCGGCAGCGTAGCCCTTGTGTCGCTGCTGCTGGTGGTGCTGCTGGCGCGTGGCCTGGTGCGCCCGATCCGTCGCGTCACCGCCGCGCTGGTACAGATCGGCAGTGGCGGTGGCGACCTCAGCCATCGCCTGGATGACGCCCGTCAGGATGAACTGGGTGATCTGGCCCGTGGCTTCAATCGCTTCCTCGACAGCCAGCGTGGCCTGATCGGCGAAGTGTTGCGCACCAGCGAACGCCTGCACCAGGCAGTAGAGCAGGTGACCCAGGTTGTGGATAACACCGCCGAGCGCTCCGGTCGGCAGCAGGAAATGACCGAGATGGTCGCCACCGCCGTGCACGAGATGGGCCTGACTGTGCAGGACATCGCCCGCAATGCTGGCGATGCGGCGCAGGCATCGCAATCGGCGCGGGATGAGGCCCTGCAGGCGCGCGAAGTGGTGCGGCGCTCGATCCAGGGTATCGAGGGCATGTCGGGGGATATCGGCAAGGCTGCCGATGCGGTCAGCCAGCTGGCCGATGAAGTCGCCTCGATCGACCAGGTATTGGCGGTGATCCGCAGTATTTCCGAACAGACCAACCTGTTGGCGCTGAACGCTGCCATCGAAGCGGCCAGGGCAGGGGAGATGGGCCGTGGATTTGCCGTGGTGGCCGATGAGGTGCGGACCTTGGCCCGGCGTACGCAGCTGTCCACTGATGAAGTGCAGCAAATGATCCAGCGCCTCAAGCAAGGCGCGGGTTCGGCAGTGAGTTCGATGCACGCCGGGCAACAGGCTACAGGCAGTGGTGTGGAGTCGAGCCAGCGTACCGGCGCCTCGTTAGGCGCGATTACTGATCAGGTCGAGCACATCAGCGACATGAACCATCAGGTGGCCACGGCGACCGAGGAACAGTCAGCGGTGACCGAGGAGATCAACCGCACGGTGCAAGGAATTTCCGACCTGGCGCGGGAGACGGCGGCCGAGGTGCAGGGCTGCCGGAAGGAGTGCCAGGCGTTGCGCGGTCTGGCTGATGACCTGGCGCGGCAGATGGGTGGGTTCAGGCTATAAGCCAACCTTCGAACGTTTCGTGCCTGTAAGGGCACGGAACGTTCGCGGAGCAAGATTTAGCTATGTTTTAGGCTGGCACAAGTGTGATGTCCACCCTAAGGCCACGAACAGGTCCGCCTTCTGGGTCGGCTTCTGGGAGTTCAATCCCGATGATGTAGGATGTGTAATATTTTCCATTGAACTTGAACTTTTTCCCATCGGCGGTGGCTATCATGTCGTTTGCCGAGTTGCCCCAAATGTCATAAGACTTTGGCGAACCTCCCGGCATGTGCACAACGCACCGGTCACTTGCATCTCTGACTGAATCGTTTTCGGCATTCTCGCTGGATTTACGGCCTACGATCTCGCTGGCGTTACGGTCTACGATCTCGCTGGCTTTACGGCCTACGATTTCAATCGATTCGATGTGCGAGCCGTTTTGGCTGAACTTGTAGTTAAGTTCTTCTGGGTAAATTCCAAAATTAGGTTTTTCAATTGTAATGATGTATAGGCCACTATATTTGTTATCTAAAGCTTTAGCGATCAGCCATGACATGCGGTCTTGAATGTTTAACGTTTTATCCTGGAAAATAAGTTTCATCGCGAACCTCCGAAGATTGATTGTCGCGATTCCTATTTTTCAAGTATCAGCGATGAGTCACAACTGGTAGTTTTAACAGGTGTGTTAAGGTGCATTGCCTGGCATAGTTACGGGTTGCGCTGCGTCGCTTCATTCACACATACGTTATGTGTGCGCGGGAATAGTGCGTTTTCTGGAAAGATCAACTGCTAGCAGCAAATGCAGCCATCGATGCGGACAGGGCAGTGGGCCCACAGTGTCAGGCCTTGTCTGACGAAAGGAGGGCGAAGCCCTCCCTGCAATCTCTCAGCCAGTAATGATCATGCGGATATCCGCCGCCAGCTCGCGCACCCGCTCTTCCTCGGTATCCCACGAACACATGAACCGCGCACCGCCGCTACCAATGAAGGTATAGAAGCGCCAGCCCTTGGCCCGCAGTGCTTCAATCGCGTGCTCCGGTCGGCAGCAGGAAATGACCGAGATGGTCGCCACCGTGCGGTCAGCCAGCTGGCCGATGAAGTCGCCTCGATCGACCAGGTATTGGCGGTGATCCGCAGTATTTCCGAACAGACCAACCTGTTGGCGCTGAACGCTGCCATCGAAGCGGCCAGGGCAGGGGAGATGGGCCGTGGATTTGCCTTGGTGGCCGATGAGGTGCGGACCTTGGCCCGGCGTACGCAGCTGTCCACTGATGAAGTGCAGCAAATGATCCAGCGCCTCAAGCAAGGCGCGGGTTCGGCAGTGAGTTCGATGCACGCCGGGCAACAGGCTACAGGCAGTGGTGTGGAGTCGAGCCAGCGTACCGGCGCCTCGTTAGGCGCGATTACTGATCAGGTCGAGCACATCAGCGACATGAACCATCAGGTGGCCACGGCGACCGAGGAACAGTCAGCGGTGACCGAGGAGATCAACCGCACGGTGCAAGGAATTTCCGACCTGGCGCGGGAGACGGCGGCCGAGGTGCAGGGCTGCCGGAAGGAGTGCCAGGCGTTGCGCGGTCTGGCTGATGACCTGGCGCGGCAGATGGGTGGGTTCAGGCTATAAGCCCACCTTCGAACGTTTCGTGCCTGTAAGGGCACGGAACGTTCGCGGAGCAAGATTTAGCTATGTTTTAGGCTGGCACAAGTGTCATGCCCACCTGAAGGCCAGGAACAAGTCCGCCTTCTGCGCCGGCTTCTGGGAGATTAATCATGTTGATGTAGGATGTGTAATATTCTCCATTGAACTTGAACTTTTTCCCATCGGCGGTGGCTATCATGCCGTATGCCGAGTCGCCCGAAATGACATATTTATCTGGCGAACCTCCCGGAATGTGCACAGCGCACCAGTCACTTGCATCTCTGACTGAATTGTCTTCGGCATTCTCGCTGGCTTTACGGCCTACGATTTCAATCGATTCGATGTGCGAGCCGTTTTGGCTGAAATTGTAGTTAAGTTGTTCTGGGTAAATTGTCAAACTAGGTTTTTCATTTCTATAGACGCGTAGGCCAGCATATCCGTTATCTAAAGCTTTAGCGATCACCCATGACATGCGGTCATGAATGTTTAACGTTTCACCCTGGAAAGTAAATTTCATCGCGAACCTCCGAAGATTGATTGTCGCGATTCCTATTTTTCAAGTATCAGCGGTGAGTCACAACTGGTAGTTTTAACAGGTGTGTTAAGGTGCATTGCCTGGCATAGTTACGGATTGCGCTGCGTCGCTTCATTCACACATGCATTATGTGTGCGCGGGAATAGTGCGTTTTCTGGAAAGATCAACTGCTAGCAGCAAATGCAGCCATCAATGCGGACAGGGCAGTGGGCCGACAGTGTCAGGCCTTGTCTGACGAAAGGAGGGCGAAGCCCTCCCTGCAATCTCTCAGCCAGTAATGATCATGCGGATATCCGCCGCCAGCTCGCGCACCCGCTCTTCCTCGGTATCCCACGAACACATGAACCGCGCACCGCCGCTACCAATGAAGGTATAGAAGCGCCAGCCCTTGGCCCGCAGTGCTTCAATCGCGTGCTCCGGTCGGCAGCAGGAAATGACCGAGATGGTCGCCACCGTGCGATCAGCCAGCTGGCCGATGAAGTCGCCTCGATCGACCAGGTATTGGCGGTGATCCGCAGTATTTCCGAACAGACCAACCTGTTGGCGCTGAACGCTGCCATCGAAGCGGCCAGGGCAGGGGAGATGGGCCGTGGATTTGCCTTGGTGGCCGATGAGGTGCGGACCTTGGCCCGGCGTACGCAGCTGTCCACTGATGAAGTGCAGCAAATGATCCAGCGCCTCAAGCAAGGCGCGGGTTCGGCAGTGAGTTCGATGCACGCCGGGCAACAGGCTACAGGCAGTGGTGTGGAGTCGAGCCAGCGTACCGGCGCCTCGTTAGGCGCGATTACTGATCAGGTCGAGCACATCAGCGACATGAACCATCAGGTGGCCACGGCGACCGAGGAACAGTCAGCGGTGACCGAGGAGATCAACCGCACGGTGCAAGGAATTTCCGACCTGGCGCGGGAGACGGCGGCCGAGGTGCAGGGCTGCCGGAAGGAGTGCCAGGCGTTGCGCGGTCTGGCTGATGACCTGGCGCGGCAGATGGGTGGGTTCAGGCTATAAGCCAACCTTCGAGCGTTTCGTGCCTGTAAGGGCACGGAACGTTCGCGGAGCAAGATTTAGCTATGTTTTAGGCTGGCACAAGTGTCATGTAAACCTGAAGGCCAGGAACAAGTGCGCCTTCTGCGCCGGCTTCTGGGAGATCAATCGCGTTGATGTGGGATGTGTAATATTTTCCATTGAACCTGAACTTTTTCCCATAGGCGGTGGCTATCATGCCGTATGCCGAGTCGCCCCAAATTTCATAATGCTCTGGCGAACCTCCCGGAATGCGCACAAAGCACAGGTCACTTGCATCTCTGACTGAATTGTCTTCGGCATTCTCGCTGGCTTTACGGCCTACGATTTCAATCGATTCGATGTGCGAGCTGTTTTGGCTGAAATTGTAGTTAAGTTGTTCTGGGTAAATTCCCAAAGTAGGCTTTTCATTTCTAAAGACTCGTAGGCCAGCATATCCGTTATCTAAAGCTTTAGCGATCACCCATGACATGCGGTCATGAATGTTTAACGTTTCACCCTGGAAAGTAAATTTCATCGCGAGCCTCCGAAGATTGATTGTCGCGATTCCTATTTTTCAAGTATCAGCGGTGAGTCACAACTGGTAGTTTTAACAGGTGTGTTAAGGTGCATTGCCTGGCATAGTTACGGGTTGCGCTGCGTCGCTTCATTCACACATGCATTATGTGTGCGCGGGAATAGTGCGTTTTCTGGAAAGATCAACTGCTAGCAGCAAATGCAGCCATCGATGCGGACAGGGCAGTGGGCCGACAGTGTCAGGCCTTGTCTGACGAAAGGAGGGCGAAGCCCTCCCTGCAATCTCTCAGCCAGTAATGATCATGCGGATATCCGCCGCCAGCTCGCGCACCCGCTCTTCCTCGGTATCCCACGAACACATGAACCGCGCACCGCCGCTACCAATGAAGGTATAGAAGCGCCAGCCCTTGACCCGCAGTGCTTCAATCGCGTGCTCCGGCATCTGCAGGAACACGCCGTTGGCCTCCACCGGGAACATCAGCTCGACCCCCGGCAGGTCACTCACCAGCGAGGCCAGCAATTGCGCACAATGGTTGGCGTGATTGCCACGGCGCAACCAGGCGCCATTTTCCAGCAAACCGACCCACGGCGCCGACAGGAAGCGCATCTTCGACGCCAGCTGCCCAGCCTGCTTGCAGCGGTAGTCGAAGTCTTCGGCCAGCTGGCGGTTGAAGAACAGGATCGCCTCACCCACGGCCATGCCGTTCTTGGTGCCGCCAAAGCACAGTACATCGATACCGGCCTTCCAGGTCAGCTCGGCTGGGCTGCAGCCGAGGAATGCGCAGGCATTGGTAAAGCGTGCGCCGTCCATGTGCAGGTTCAGGCCCAGCTCCTTGCAAGTGGCGCTGATTGCCTTGAGCTCGTCCGGGCGATAGACAGTGCCCACCTCGGTGGCCTGGGTAATGGTCACCACCCGTGGCTTGGGGTAGTGGATGTCCTGGCGCTTGAGCGCCACTTCGCGGATCGATTCGGGCGTCAGCTTGCCATTGACGCTGGGCGCGGTGAGCAGTTTGGAACCGTTGGAGAAGAACTCCGGCGCGCCGCATTCGTCGGTTTCGACGTGGGCGGTCTCGGAGCAGATGACGCTGTGGTAGCTCTGGCACAGCGAGGCCAGGGCCAGCGAGTTGGCGGCGGTGCCGTTGAAGGCGAAGAACACCTCGCAGTCGGTTTCGAACAAGTTACGGAAGTACTCCGACGCACGTTCGGTCCACTGGTCGTCGCCGTAGGCGCGGTCGTGACCGTGGTTGGCCATTTCCATTGCGGCCCAGGCTTCGGGGCAGATGCCGGAATAGTTGTCGCTGGCGAATTGTTGGCTCTTATCTGTCATGACACTGTCCTGTGAACGACGCAGAACAGCACTCTAAACCATTGCTGAAACGGTTGCCTATACAAGCTGTCGGTGCCGGCCCTTCGCGGATAAATCCGCTCCTACAAACGACACATGGCCTGTAGGAGCGGATTTATCCGCGAGAGGCCGGCATGAACAACACAAAAGCCAATGTCGTAAACGCGCCATTGCAAGGCGTGCGCAGGCATCTGACCCACCCCGGCCAGTCATAACATCGCCACAAAGGGCCACAGTGCCCCACGACAAAAAACGATCGCTGCCGGGAGATACACGATGTTCAGCAAGCAAGACCAGATCCAGGGTTATGACGATGCACTGCTGGCGGCGATGAATGCCGAAGAACAGCGTCAGGAAGATCACATCGAGCTGATCGCTTCGGAAAACTACACCAGCAAGCGCGTGATGCAGGCCCAGGGCAGCGGCCTGACCAACAAGTACGCCGAAGGCTACCCAGGCAAGCGCTACTACGGCGGCTGCGAGCACGTCGACAAGGTCGAGGCGCTGGCCATCGAGCGTGCCAAGCAGCTGTTCGGTGCCGACTACGCCAACGTCCAGCCGCACTCCGGTTCTTCGGCCAACGGCGCCGTCTACCTGGCCCTGCTGCAGGCCGGTGACACCATCCTCGGCATGAGCCTGGCCCACGGCGGCCACCTGACCCACGGCGCCAAGGTGTCGTCCTCGGGCAAGCTGTACAACGCAGTGCAATACGGCATCGACACCAAGACTGGCCTGATCGACTACGACGAAGTCGAGCGCCTGGCCGTCGAGCACAAGCCGAAGATGATCGTTGCCGGCTTCTCGGCCTACTCCAAGACCCTCGACTTCCCACGCTTGCGCGCCATCGCTGACAAGGTCGGTGCGCTGCTGTTCGTCGACATGGCCCACGTCGCCGGCCTGGTTGCCGCTGGCCTGTACCCGAACCCGATCCCGTTCGCCGACGTGGTCACCACCACCACCCACAAGACCCTGCGCGGTCCACGTGGCGGCCTGATCCTGGCCAAGTCCAACGAAGAGATCGAAAAGAAGCTGAACGCCGCAGTATTCCCCGGCGCCCAGGGCGGCCCGCTGATGCACGTGATCGCCGCCAAGGCCGTGTGCTTCAAGGAAGCGCTGGAGCCAGGCTTCAAGGCCTACCAGAAGCAAGTGATCGAAAACGCCCAGGCCATGGCCCAGGTGTTCATCGACCGCGGCTACGACGTGGTCTCCGGCGGCACCGACAACCACCTGTTCCTGGTCAGCCTGATTCGCCAGGGCCTGACCGGCAAAGATGCCGACGCCGCCCTGGGCCGCGCGCACATCACCGTCAACAAGAACGCCGTACCGAACGACCCGCAGTCGCCGTTCGTCACTTCGGGCCTGCGCATCGGCACCCCGGCCGTTACCACCCGCGGCTTCAAGGTCGCCCAGTGCGTAGCCCTGGCCGGCTGGATCTGCGACATCCTCGACAACCTCGGTGACGCCGACGTCGAAGCCGATGTGGCGAAGAACGTCGCGGCCCTGTGCGCCGACTTCCCTGTTTACCGCTGAGTGGAGTAAACGACCATGCAACGCTACTCGGGCTTCGGCCTCTTTAAACACTCCCTCAGCCACCACGAAAACTGGCAGCGCATGTGGCGCACGCCGACCCCTAAAAAGGTCTACGACGTGGTCATCGTCGGCGGTGGCGGCCATGGCCTGGCCACGGCTTACTACCTGGCCAAAGAGCACGGCATCACCAACGTTGCCGTGATCGAGAAAGGCTACCTGGGCGGCGGCAACACCGCCCGTAACACCACCATCGTGCGCTCCAACTACCTGTGGGACGAGTCGGCGCACCTTTACGAGCACGCCATGAAGCTGTGGGAAGGCCTGTCCCAGGACCTCAACTACAACGTCATGTTCTCCCAGCGCGGTGTCTACAACCTGTGCCACACCCTGCAGGACATGCGTGACTCCGAGCGCCGTGTTTCCGCCAACCGCCTCAACGGCGTCGATGGCGAGCTGCTCAATACCGCTCAGGTCGCGGCCGAAATCCCGTACCTGGACTGCTCGAAGAACACCCGCTACCCGATCCTCGGTGCAACCGTTCAGCGCCGTGGTGGCGTGGCCCGTCACGACGCCGTGGCCTGGGGCTTCGCCCGTGCCGCCGACGCCCTGGGCGTGGACCTGATCCAGCAGACCGAAGTGATTGGCTTCCGCAAGGAAAACGGCGCGGTCATCGGCGTGGAAACCAACAAAGGCTTCATTGGCGCCAAGCGCGTTGGTGTGGTCACCGCCGGTAACTCCGGGCACATGGCCAAGCTGGCCGGCTTCCGCCTGCCGCTGGAATCGCACCCGCTGCAAGCGCTGGTATCCGAGCCGATCAAGCCGATCATCGACTCGGTGATCATGTCCAACGCCGTACACGGCTACATCAGCCAGTCCGACAAGGGCGACCTGGTGATCGGTGCCGGTATCGACGGCTGGGTCGGCTACGGCCAACGTGGTTCGTACCCGGTGATCGAGCACACCCTGCAGGCCATCGTCGAGATGTTCCCCAACCTCTCGCGCGTGCGCATGAACCGCCAGTGGGGCGGCATCGTCGACACCTCGCCGGACGCTTGCCCGATCATCACCAAGACCCCTGTCAAGAACATGTTCTTCAACTGCGGTTGGGGTACTGGCGGCTTCAAGGCGACCCCGGGTTCGGGCAACGTCTTCGCCGCAAGCCTGGCCAAGGGCGAAATGCACCCACTGGCCGCGCCGTTCTCCATGGACCGTTTCTACAACGGCGCACTGATCGACGAACACGGCGCCGCCGCCGTCGCCCACTAACCGGAGACACCGTCATGTTGCATATTTTCTGTCCCCACTGCGGCGAGCTGCGCTCCGAAGAAGAGTTCCACGCCTCTGGTCAGGCGCATATTCCCCGCCCGCTGGACCCCAACGCCTGCTCCGACGAGGAGTGGGGTACCTACATGTTCTACCGTGACAACCCACGCGGTATTCACCATGAACTGTGGGACCACGTTGCCGGCTGCCGCCAGTACTTCAACGTCACCCGTAACACCGTGACTTACGAGATTCTGGAAACCTACAAGATTGGCCAGAAGCCGCAAGTGACTGCTGATGGCAAAGCTGCGAACGCACCGTCCGCCGTCAAAGGCCAAGGGGAAAAAGTATGAGCCAGACCTATCGCCTCGCCAGCGGCGGCCGTATCGACCGCAGCAAGGTCCTGAACTTCACCTTCAACGGCAAGACCTACCAGGGTTATGCCGGTGACAGCCTGGCCGCTGCCTTGCTGGCCAATGGCGTCGACATCGTCGGCCGCAGCTTCAAGTACTCGCGCCCACGCGGCATCATCGCTGCCGGTACCGAAGAGCCGAACGCCATCCTGCAGATCGGCTCCAGCGAAGCCACCCAGATCCCTAACGTGCGTGCCACCCAGCAGGCGCTGTACGCAGGGCTGGTCGCCACCAGCACCAACGGCTGGCCTAACGTCAACAACGACGTCATGGGCATCCTTGGCAAGGTCGGTGGCAGCATGATGCCGCCGGGCTTCTACTACAAAACCTTCATGTACCCGAAATCGTTCTGGATGACGTACGAGAAGTACATCCGCAAAGCCGCCGGCCTTGGCCGTGCGCCGCTGCAGAACGACCCGGACAGCTACGACTACATGAACCAGCACTGCGACGTGCTGATCGTCGGCGCCGGCCCTGCTGGCCTGGCTGCCGCCCTGGCCGCTGCCCGCAGCGGTGCCCGGGTGATCCTGGCCGATGAGCAGGAAGAGTTCGGCGGCAGCCTGCTCGACACCCGCGAAACCCTCGACGGCAAGCCTGCCGCCGACTGGGTCAACGCGGTGGTCAAAGAGCTCGAAGGCCTGCCGGAAGTGACCCTGTTGCCACGTGCCACGGTCAACGGCTACCACGACCATAACTTCCTGACCATTCACGAGCGCCTTACCGACCACCTCGGCGACCGCGCCCCGATCGGCCAGGTTCGCCACCGTGTGCACCGCGTCCGCGCCAAGCGCGTGGTCCTGGCTGCCGGCGCCCACGAGCGCCCGCTGGTGTATGGCAACAACGACCTGCCGGGCAACATGCTGGCCGGTGCCGTGTCCACCTACGTACGCCGCTACGGCGTGGCGCCGGGCCGCAAGCTGGTGCTGTCGACCAACAACGACCACGCCTACCGCGCCGCGCTGGACTGGCACGACGCGGGCCTGCAGGTGGTCGCCATTGCCGACGCCCGCCACAACCCGCGCGGCTCGCTGGTTGAAGAAGCACGTGCCAAAGGCATCCGCATCCTCACCTCCAGTGCCGTGGTCGAGGCCAAAGGCACCAAGCACGTCAGCGGCGCCCGTGTGGCCGCCATCGATGTGCAGGCGCACAAGGTCACCAGCCCTGGCGAAACCCTCGAATGCGACCTGATCGCCACCTCCGGCGGCTACAGCCCGATCGTGCACCTGGCTTCGCACCTGGGCGGTCGCCCGGTATGGCGTGAAGACATCCTCGGCTTCGTGCCGGGCGATGCCCCACAGAAACGCGAATGCGTAGGCGGCATCAACGGCGTCTACGCCCTGGGCGAGGTGATTGCCGATGGCTTCGAAGGCGGCGCTCGCGCAGCCACCGAAGCCGGCTTCAAAGCCACCGTTGGCAGCCTGCCGAAAACCGTTGCGCGCAAGGAAGAGGCCACCGTGGCGCTGTTCCAGGTGCCGCACGACAAAGGCACGGCCCGCGCACCCAAGCAGTTTGTCGACCAGCAGAACGACGTCACCGCAGCCGCCATCGAACTGGCCACCCGCGAAGGCTTCGAATCGGTCGAGCACGTAAAACGCTACACCGCACTGGGCTTCGGTACCGACCAGGGCAAGCTGGGCAACATCAACGGCCTGGCCATCGCCGCCCGTTCGATCGGCATCACCATCCCGGAAATGGGCACCACCATGTTCCGCCCGAACTACACGCCGGTGACTTTCGGTGCAGTAGCCGGTCGCCACTGTGGCCACCTGTTCGAGCCGGTACGCTTCACCGCCCTGCATGCCTGGCACGTGAAGAGCGGTGCCGAGTTCGAAGACGTCGGCCAGTGGAAGCGCCCTTGGTACTTCCCGAAAGCCGGTGAAGACATCCATGCTGCCGTGGCGCGTGAATGCAAGGCCGTGCGCGACAGCGTGGGCCTGCTGGACGCCTCGACCCTGGGCAAGATCGACATCCAGGGCCCGGATGCCCGCGAGTTCCTCAACCGCATCTACACCAACGCCTGGACCAAGCTCGACGTGGGCAAGGCCCGCTACGGCCTGATGTGCAAGGAAGACGGCATGGTCTTCGACGACGGCGTAACCGCCTGCGTCGGCGACAACCACTTCATCATGACCACCACCACCGGCGGCGCCGCCCGCGTGCTGCAGTGGATGGAGCTCTACCACCAGACCGAATGGCCAGAGATGAAGGTGTACTTCACCTCGGTCACCGACCACTGGGCGACCATGACCCTGTCTGGCCCCAACAGCCGCAAGCTGCTCAGCGAGCTGACCGACATCGACATGGACAAGGAAGCCTTCCCGTTCATGACCTGGAAGGAAGGCAACGTTGGCGGCGTGCCGGCCCGCGTGTTCCGTATCTCGTTCACCGGTGAGCTGTCGTACGAAGTCAACGTGCAGGCCAACTACGCCATGGGCGTGCTGGAACAGATCATCGAGGCCGGCAAGAAGTACAACCTGACCCCGTACGGCACCGAGACCATGCACGTACTGCGTGCCGAGAAGGGCTTCATCATCGTTGGCCAGGATACCGATGGCTCGATGAACCCGGACGACCTCAACATGAGCTGGTGCGTGGGCCGCAACAAGCCATTCTCGTGGATTGGCCTGCGTGGCATGAACCGCGAAGACTGCCTGCGCGACAACCGCAAGCAACTGGTAGGCCTGAAGCCGATCGACCCAACCAAGTGGCTGCCGGAAGGCGCCCAGTTGGTGTTCGATCCGAAGCAACCGATCCCGATGGACATGGTCGGCCACGTTACCTCCAGCTATGCCTCCAACTCCCTGGGCTATTCGTTCGCCATGGGTGTGGTCAAGGGCGGCCTCAAGCGCATGGGCGAGCGTGTGTACTCGCCACAGGCGGATGGCAGCGTGATCGAGGCGGAGATCGTGTCTTCGGTGTTCTTCGATCCGAAGGGTGAGCGGCAGAACGTCTAAGGCCCCCGGTACCAACCGGTGCCTGATTGGAATGAGGTCTATGTGGGTGCGGGCTTGCCCGCGAAGAAGGCGGTGAATCCACCATCGCATTCGCGGGCAAGCCCGTTCCCACAGGATGACCGTCACCCGCAGGCATCGTGGTCGAACCCAGAATTCAAGGCAGGTAAGAAATGAGCGCTATCAACGTCTTCCAGCAAAACCCCGGCAGCGATGCCAAGGCCCAGTCGCCACTGCACCACGCCGACCTGGCCAGCCTGGTCGGCAAGGGCCGCAAGAACGCAGGCGTGACCCTGCGTGAACGCAAGTTCCTCGGCCACCTGACCCTGCGTGGCGATGGCCACAACCCGGAATTCGCCGCCGGCGTGCACAAGGCCCTGGGCCTGGAGCTGCCGGTTGCCCTGACCGTGGTCGCCAACAACGAGATGTCGTTGCAATGGGTAGGCCCGGATGAGTGGCTGCTGATCGTGCCCGGCGGCCAGGAGCTGGCAGTGGAGCAGAAGCTTCGTGCGGCCCTTGACGGCCAGCACATCCAGGTGGTCAACGTCAGCGGCGGGCAGAGCCTGCTGGAGCTGCGCGGCCCGAACGTGCGCGAAGTACTGATGAAGTCCACCAGCTATGATGTTCACCCGAACAACTTCCCGGTGGGCAAGGCAGTCGGCACCGTGTTCGCCAAGTCGCAACTGGTGATCCGCCGTACCGCCGAAGACACCTGGGAGTTGGTGATTCGCCGCAGCTTCGCCGACTACTGGTGGCTGTGGCTGCAGGACGCTTCGGCCGAATACGGCCTGAGCATCGAGGCTTAAGGAGAGCAGAACATGAGTCGGGCACCGGATACCTGGATTCTCACCGCCGACTGCCCGAGCATGCTCGGCACCGTCGACGTGGTGACGCGTTTCCTCTACGAGCAGCGCTGCTACGTGACGGAGCACCACTCCTTCGATGACCGGCAGTCGGGGCGCTTCTTCATTCGCGTCGAATTCCGCCAGCCGGACGATTTTGACGAGGCGGGCTTCCGGGCCGGCCTGGCTGAACGCAGCGAAGCGTTCGGCATGGCCTTCGAGCTGACCGCACCCAATCACCGCCCCAAGGTGGTGATCATGGTGTCCAAGGCCGACCACTGCCTGAATGACTTGCTGTACCGCCAGCGCATCGGGCAGCTGGGCATGGACGTGGTCGCGGTGGTGTCCAACCACCCAGACCTCGAACCCTTGGCGCACTGGCACAAGATTCCGTACTACCACTTCGCACTCGACCCCAACGACAAGGCCGGGCAAGAGCGCAAGGTGCTGCAAGTGATCGAGGAGACCGGCGCCGAGCTGGTGATCCTTGCCCGTTACATGCAGGTGCTGTCGCCTGAGCTGTGCCGGCGCCTGGATGGCTGGGCGATCAACATTCACCACTCGTTGCTGCCCGGGTTCAAGGGCGCCAAGCCTTATCACCAGGCGTACAACAAGGGCGTGAAAATGGTTGGCGCCACAGCGCACTACATCAACAACGACCTCGATGAAGGGCCGATCATTGCCCAGGGTGTCGAGGTGGTGGACCACAGCCATTACCCCGAGGACCTGATTGCCAAGGGGCGCGACATCGAATGCCTGACCCTGGCGCGGGCGGTGGGGTATCACATCGAACGGCGGGTGTTCCTCAACGCCAACCGGACTGTGGTGCTTTAAGCATTTGGGGCTGCTGCGCAGCCCTTTCGCGACGCAAGGCCGCTCCTACAGAGGTACGTATTCTCCTGTAGGAGCGGCCTTGCGTCGCGAAAGGGCCGCACAGCGGCCCCAGCTTTTCCCCTGCCGTTAAAAGGCATCTCCCTGTCGTTTCCAGTCAGTGCAAACCGCCGTATCAGGCCCACAATTCCCTGCATTCCAGTAACACATGCCGCCCATGGACGGCGGCGCGTTCCACCACCGCTGCATAAATAAAAATCAAGCGAGGTAAGAGCATGTCTGGCAATCGTGGAGTGGTGTATCTCGGCGCTGGCAAGGTCGAAGTACAGAAGATCGACTACCCGAAAATGCAAGACCCACGCGGCAAGAAGATCGAGCACGGCGTGATCCTCAAGGTGGTCTCCACCAACATCTGCGGCTCCGACCAGCACATGGTCCGCGGCCGTACCACTGCCCAGGTCGGCCTGGTCCTGGGCCACGAAATCACCGGTGAAATCGTCGAGCTGGGGCGTGACGTAGAACGCCTGAAGATCGGTGACCTGGTGTCGGTACCGTTCAACGTCGCCTGCGGGCGCTGCCGCTCGTGCAAAGAGATGCACACCGGTGTCTGCCTCACCGTCAACCCGGCCCGCGCCGGCGGTGCCTACGGCTATGTCGACATGGGCGACTGGACCGGCGGCCAGGCCGAGTACGTGCTGGTGCCGTACGCCGACTTCAACCTGCTGAAACTGCCGGACCGCGACAAGGCCATGGAAAAGATCCGTGACCTGACCTGCCTGTCCGACATTCTGCCGACCGGCTACCACGGCGCCGTGACTGCCGGCGTAGGCCCAGGCAGCACCGTTTACGTAGCCGGTGCCGGCCCGGTCGGCCTGGCCGCCGCCGCCTCGGCCCGCCTGCTGGGCGCCGCCTGCGTGATCGTCGGCGACCTCAACCCAGCCCGTCTGGCCCACGCCAAGTCCCAGGGCTTTGAAGTGGTCGACCTGTCCAAGGACACCCCGCTGCACGAGCAGATCGTCGACATCCTCGGTGAGCCGGAAGTGGACTGCGCCGTCGACGCCGTCGGTTTCGAGGCCCGCGGCCATGGCCACGAAGGTGCCAAGCATGAGGCACCGGCCACCGTGCTGAACTCGCTGATGCAAGTTACCCGCGTTGCCGGCAGCATTGGTATCCCTGGGCTGTACGTGACCGAAGACCCGGGCGCGGTGGATGCCGCCGCCAAGATCGGCGCGCTGAGCATCCGCTTCGGCCTGGGCTGGGCCAAGTCGCACAGCTTCCATACCGGCCAGACCCCGACCATGAAGTACAACCGCCAGCTGATGCAGGCGATCATGTGGGACCGGATCAACATTGCCGAAGTGGTGGGTGTGCAGGTGATCAACCTGGATCAGGCACCGGAAGGGTATGGCGAGTTCGATGCAGGCGTGCCGAAGAAGTTTGTGATCGACCCGCACAAGATGTGGGGCGCGGCTTGACGCCGTGATGTAACAAAGAGCCCCTCATAGTGTGGGGCTTTTTTCATGGCTGCTTGTCTGAGCTTTGCACCACAAGGACCGAGCCTTTGTCATCGGTGGCGAGTAAGCCGCCGGCCTGGGTGTTGCTTGTACTCAACTCTGCCAGAGGTTGTTCTGCATTGCGGAAGATGGCGCGATACTCGTCGCCTTGTATCACAGTGATGAACTTGTCGCCCTGGTAGAAGAAAAGCGAGCGGTTCGATGCTTTGCTCATGATTCTGGTCCCTGCTGCGATGGATGTAGGGGGTGTGCTTGATGCCCATTCTGAACAGTCGAAGGAGTTTCGATACTGGCAGAAATAACAGTTTTACTGCCTCCCTTAGCACTGCCTCATAACCTGCGGGAGCGGGCTTGCCCGCGAAGAGGCCAGCCCTGCCAACCCTTCAATCAGCGCATCATCCCCAACTCTGCATCATCCATCAGCGCCTTGGCCAACGCGCTTAGATAATGTGAAGCCCAAAGTAACTGCGGCTTGTTGTCCATCAGGCCGTCAATGGTCAAATCCCGCACATAGCCCATCAGCTCTGAAGCCTGTTCGCGTGCGCTCTGGCAGGGAATGCCCGGGGCAATGCAGAACAGCGGGTGGGTGTGGCCTTCGCCCTGGTAGAAAAATGTCTTGCCTACGGTGGTCTTGGTGTTGTCGCTGGTCATGATTCAATCTCCCTGAAGTTTCTCGACTGCCAGGCCCGGCCCTATCGCGGCTAAAGCCGCTCCTACAGGCCTTGTGCGGTCCGTGTAGGAGCGGCTTTAGCCGCGAAGGGCCAGCCCAGCCAACACAAGGCTCAAGCCCTAGTGCAACGTTCGCGGCTCCGCCGGCATCTGCGCCTGGATCAACGCCGCCTCAAGCAGCACCCGCAGCGCATCAAGCTCATGCATCGTGGCCATCATCAGAATCGAGACCGGTGATTTGGGCTGCAGCAGTATCGCCTGATGCGCGACGGTTTGGGCGCACAGCGCGTAGTCTGTGGCCTGGATGAGGGTGTCTTCGAGGGAATGGGAGGTGTGGGGTGGATCGGGGACAATCTTGAGCATTATCGTTTGCCTCTTGGGGCCACCACACACTTGCTGTCAAACAAGAAGGCGGCAGCTGTACATGGGTTGACAGACCGGTAGGCAAACAAAAACCCGGCGCACGTGAAGTGCCCCATGCACAGCTGCCATAGAGGCAAAGCCATGTGTTTGACTAGGACGGCCTGTCAAAGCCGGTCGCTGATTTCGCAACGACCGCCCGAGACTAGAGCGCAGCCCAGATCATCGCAATGGCTTAAGCGGCTTGGGACCTTAATTCAGAAACGTCCTACATGTAAGAGGAAATAACGGAAATCCCGTGGGATTAGCACGACAAGAGACTCTTTTCAGCTTGGTCCACGCGAGAATCGCTCAGCTTCCGTACCGGCCAGAGCCAAACCATGAAATACAACCGCCAGCTGATGCAGGCGATCATGTGGGATCGGATCAACATTGCCGAAGTGGTGGGCGTGCAGGTGATCAACCTGGATCAGGCGCCGGAAGGGTATGGCGAGTTTGATGCGGGTGTGCCGAAGAAGTTTGTGATTGACCCGCACAAGATGTGGGGAGCGGCGTAGTAAACGTCGAATAAAAGAGCCCCTCTGGTCGAGGGGCTTTTCCAGAGCGATGTTGGCTATCGTTTCTTTAAAGCTGAAACCCAATCAGCTCATTTTTATGAGCGCCATGGCGAGCGGCACGCAGGATTAGTGGACGCTAGCTATCTTGTTTGATCGAGAAGTAGAATACTACTACGGCGGTTCATGGTCTGGGCGCGATCTTGCGATAGATTTATTTATGATTATGTGCCAGTTGTTATTTTCTGGCTTCGTTGACTAAGTGTTTAATCAAAAAGTAGCCGCCAGTTCCCACGCCTACGCTAACGATGACCTGGAATAGTCCGCTCACGCGACTTGGAAATATTTGGGTCCGGTAAGGGCTACGATAGCTAAACTGTATGTCGGGTTTTTTAGTAGGCTCAATGATGGCGGGGGTGTTTTTGCTATTAACTGATGTGCTGGTAAAATCCGCTGTAGCAGATTTAGAAGTAAATGTATGAGTCGATTCAGCTATAATTCCAGCTGGTGAGCGCTGGATGCCTCTGTTCAGAGTTGAGGGTGCACCTGCTTTCGGCTGCGCTATGACAGATGTAGGCGCTTGTACTAATTTTCTGCTATGCAGTCCATCTGTACCAAATTTAATAAGGTGGCGTGTGACGGATCTCAATATTGATTGGAATGCTCGCATGAAATTGCCCGATGGGTCTTCCCAGTTGATTGGGTCGCCTTGGCAGTAGCTATAAGAATTTGATCCGCCCTTCCCAAAAGGGCTAAGTTCGTCCTGAGAGGTAAATCGCATTAGTTTAGTGTTATAAAGCCGGCGCCCATTTCCGAGTAGGTATCCGCCTGCGGATATTTCCTCTCGTTGTCCATTGAAGCCAATCAGGGGCGCCATTTCATCCGTCGCACGATGCCCATATGGTGCGTACACCATGTGGGAAAGTTGCATACCGATAACCGAGCCTGAGAGATCGGTCCGCAACAGTTTTGCCGATTGCACATTGTTATGCTGTGCAACTGCTGACTCGTCCGACCACATTATTCGGTGGCTGCCCTGCAAGGATTTTTCAGTTGCAAGTCGGTCGCCTTGGTAAAAGCGGAGAGTCGATGCCAGCAACGCTTGTGGTGATTCGCTGAGCGCTTCTGTCGGTTCGTTCTGCTGTTTGCCCGTCATGGATGTGATCCTTGGATTTGACTGTTAGGCCTTAGGCTGATCCTCTGTACCAAAACCCACAACTAGTAAAAATGACAGGTGCATTCGCTAAGGCGATTTATCGATGACATCGAGCTTGGCCGGAACAGAAGGACTGACTATTCGGGTTGGTGCAGTCAGTTAGTCGGATCCGCTGTGCGGCCCTTCACGGGCAAGCCCGCTCCCACGGAGGGCGCACGACAGACCCTGATATGCGGCTCGGAACAAACCTCCAACCCACCAGTCAAATCCGTCGTTTCCCAGGCCATCCCGGCCCACGAGGTCCCTCCCGATGAAAGCATTCACCCTGGCAACCCTGATGACCCTGGCCGCAAGCCCGGTGTTCGCCTTCAACCTCAGTGACGCCGCCAACGCCGTCTCCGCCATGCAGACCCAGAAGCAACAAGGTCAGGTACAAGCGCCGGAAGGGCAGGCCAATCTGCTCAACACCCTGGGCAGCCAGTTGAACATCACCCCCGAACAAGCCGTTGGCGGGGCAGGGGCGATGCTGGGGCTGGCGCGCAACAACCTGAGCAGCGACGACTATGGCCAGCTGACCAAGGCGGTGCCGGGCCTGGACCTGCTGTCGGGCGCCAATGCCTTGGGCGGGCTGAGCGGGTTGGGTGAGTTGCTGGGCAGCGACAAGGGCAGCCAGTCGGCCCTGGACAAGGCGTTGGGCAACGATGTGGAGAACCGTGGCGACCTGGACAACGCGTTCAAGGCGCTGGGGATGGATACCGGGATGATCGGGCAGTTTGCGCCGTTGATTCTGCAGTACCTGGGGCAGCAGGGGATTGCCGGGTCGTTGTTGCAGAATCTGGGGAGTTTGTGGACTACTCCGGCGCCGTTGACACAACCTTCGGTCTGAGGAATTTGTAGCGCCAGTGCCGGCCCTATCGCCGGCAAGCCGGTTCCCACAGGGATAGCATCGCCTTCAAGCCTGGCTGTGTACCTGTGGGAGCGGCCTTGTGTCGCGAAAGGGCCGCAAAGCGGCCCCAGCAATTGTTGCGTTAACGCTGAAACCCTGGGGCCGCTTCGCAGCCCTTTCGCGACACAAGGCCGCTCCCACAAGAAAAGCAGAATTGCTTTGGGTCATGCAGCTTCGGTGAAGTCCACCAGGCGCACCGGGCGGCGGAAGCCGGCGGTCAGTACGGCCAGGTACGCCAGACCCAGGGCAAACCAGCACAGGCCAATCACCAAGGTCAGCGCCGACAGGCTGGTCCACAGCCACAACGTCAATGCCAAGCCCACCAGCGGCACCGCGCCATAGCACAGCAGCCCTTTGAGGTTGCGCTGCGCACCTTCGCCCATCAGGTGGGTCTTCACCACCGCCAGGTTCACCGCCGAGAACGCCACCAGCGCACCGAAGCTGATCAGCGAGGCCAGGGTGGCCAGGTCGATCACCAATGCCAGCAGTGAGAACGCCGACACCAGGGCAATGGCGAACACCGGTGTGCCAAAGCGTGGCGACAGGTAACCGAAGCTGCGCCGAGGCAGTACGTTGTCGCGCCCCATGGTGAACAGGATGCGCGACACCGCCGCCTGGGAGGCCAGCGCCGAGCCGAGGCTGCCGGCAACGTAGGCTGCAGTGAAGAAGTTGGCCAGGAACTGCCCGCCCGCCTTGAACATCACCTCGTTGGCCGCCGCATCGGCATTTGCAAAGGTGGTGCCTGGCATGACCAGCTGGCTGACGTAGGCCAGCACGGTGAACAGCAGGCCGGCGAACAGGGTCGTGAGGATGATCGCCCGTGGCACGTCGCGGCGTGCGTCGCGGCATTCTTCGGCCAGGGTCGAGACGGCGTCGAAGCCGAGGAACGACAGGCACAGTACCGCCGCGCCGGCCATGATCGCGCCGAAACCTGGCTTGGAACCATCACCCATCAGCGGCGACAGCAGGTCCAGCGGCTGGCCGGCCAGCGACTGGCAGGACAGCGCGACAAACACCACGATGAAGACGATCTGCGCACCGACGATCAGGTTGCTGGTCTTGGCCACCGAGTGGATGCCGACCACGTTGAGCACCGTCACCAGCACGATCGAAGCCAGGGCAATGGACCAGGCCGGGATGGCGGGGAAGGCGATGTTGAGGAACAGGCCGATCAGCAGGTAGTTGATCATCGGCAGGAACAGGTAGTCGAGCAGCAGCGACCAGCCTGCGAGGAAGCCGACGTTGGGGCCGAAGGCCATGTTGGTGTAGGAGTACGCCGAGCCCGCGACCGGGAAGCGCTTGACCATGAAGCTGTAGGACGCGGCGGTGAACAGCATGGCCACCAGGGTAACCATGTAGGCGCCGGCGGTGCGGCCACCGGTGAGTTCGGTGACGATGCCGTAGGTGGTGAAGATGGTCAGCGGGACCATGTACACCAGGCCGAAGAACACCAGGGCGGGGAGGCCGAGAACGCGGCGCAGTTGGGCGGAGTTGGAGCTGGGTGGGTTGGCCATTGATCGATCCAGGCTTTTTTGTAGTTGTGCTTTGGTCGATTTTTATCCACTTAGGTGGGTAATGACAAAAAAGTATTACTTATTCTAATTATTAGCCTGGGTTTTAATCGGGGTTATGCGCACTCCTGTGTCGGCCTCTTCGCGGGTAAACCCGCTCCTACAGGTACAGCGCAAATCTGACGGCCTGTGCAACCTCTGTGGGAGCGGGTTCACCCGCGAAGAGGCCGGCACAGGCCATGAAAATCTCAGTTCATTTCTGCGCGAAGCAGCTCAATGCGCTGATCCTTTTCAAGCCACAGCTGGTTCACCCAGGCCTGCACGGTCTGCCGGAACTCAGGATCATTCTCGTAATCCCCATCCCATAACGCCGGGTCCAGTTCACGCACCTGAATGTCGATAATCACCCGGCTGATGCTGCCATTGAGCAAGGCCCAGAACCCCGGTGCCTGGTTGCCGGGATAGACGATGGTCACGTCCAGCAGCGCGTCCAGCTGCTCGCCCAGCGCCGCCAGCACGAATGCCACGCCGCCGGCCTTGGGCTTGAGCAGGTAGCGGTAGGGCGATTGCTGCTCGCGCTGCTTGGCCTCGGTGAAGCGGGTGCCTTCCAGGTAGTTGACCACTGTCACCGGCTGGCGCTTGAACAGCTCGCAGGCGGCCTTGGTGATCTCCAGGTCCTTGCCCTTTAGCTCTGGGTGCTTTTCGAGGAAGGCCTTGCTGTAGCGCTTCATGAACGGGTAATCCAGGCCCCACCAGGCCAGGCCCAGCAGCGGTACCCAGATCAGCTCTTTCTTGAGGAAGAACTTGAAGAACGGCGTGCGGCGGTTGAGGCTTTCGATCAGCGCCGGGATGTCGACCCAGGTCTGGTGGTTGCTGACGGCCAGGTACGAGGTGTCCTTGCGCAGGTTCTCGACGCCGCGGATGTCCCACTGGGTGGGGATGCACAGGGCGAAGATGGCCTTGTCGATTTCCGACCAGGCCTCGGCGACCCACATCACCGCAGCGGAGGAGTAGTCACGGCCGCGGCCCGGCAAGACCAGCTTGAGCAGGGCAAAGATCAACAGCGGGCAGATCATCACCACGGTGTTGAGCAGCAGCAGGGTGGTCGTAAGAATGCCGGTAAACAGGCGACGCATAAGGAAACTCTTGTTGTGGGAAATTAGCAGGGCGCAATGATAAGCAGCGCCGCGGTCTACGCCAAATGTCCAATGCCCGACGGCGGGGACAAATGTTTCACAACATGTTGGTTAGGCTTGTGACAGCGAACCTATCCTGCCATTGCAGTCTAAGCACTGACTCTTCTCAAGGAAGCCTGCCTGTGAAATCCCTGCTTGCCCTGTTATCGCTGTTGGCGCTGCCGGTCATGGCCGCCGAACCCACGCTCTATGGCCGTTACGAGAACATCAAGCTGCCCGAGCTTGGCCAGACCCTGAAAGCCAAGCTGGATACCGGTGCCTGGACCGCCTCGCTGTCGGCCAAGGACATCGAGTTGTTCACCCGCGATGGCGAGGAGTGGGTACGTTTCCGCCTGGCGACCAAGGACTCCGACGGCAAGGTCTATGAGCACCAGGTCTCGCGCATCAGCAAGATCAAGGGCCGTGCCGATGAGGAGGATGAGGGTGATGCACCGGAAATCTCCAAGCGGCCGGTGGTCGACCTGGAGATGTGCCTGGGGGGTGTGAAACGCACCATGGAGGTCAACCTGGTGGACCGCAGCCACTTCAATTACCCGCTGCTGGTGGGCTCCAAGGCGCTGCGCGAGTTCAAGGCGGCGGTCAACCCGGCCAAGAAGTTTACTGCTGGCAAGCCTGACTGCTGATTCCGAAATCAGACTAGGCCTGCTTTTTGTGGGAGCGGCCTTGTGTCGCGAAAGGGCCGCAAAGCGGCCCCGGCGATCCATGCGGCGAAGCTGAGATCCTGGGGCCGCTGCGCAGCCCTTTCGCGACACAAGGCCGCTCCTACACGGATTGCGTATGTATCAGGCCAGCGGGGCAGTCGCGACCATCGACGGTCGCTGGCTCACCTGGGCATACCACGCCGCCAGCCCAGGCTGGCGCTCACGCCAGCCGAAATGCGGCTGACGCAGGTCCAGATACCCCAGCGCACAGGCCACGCCAATCGCGGCGAGATCGAACCCTGACGCCAGCTCTGCCAGATGTTCCTGCTCAAGGTTGGCCAGGCTACGGCGGATCTTGTCGGTCTGCGCTTCAAGCCAGCCATCCCAGCGCTTTTCTTCAGGCCGCAGGAAGCTCTCGTAGCGGCTGGACACCGCCGCATCCATAATCGCATCGGCCTGCGAAACCAGCGTCATGCGCCGCCAGCGCGCCGAGCCCTCGCGCGGCAGCAGTGGCAGGCCGACGTGTTGCAGGTCGAGGTACTCGCAGATCACCCGGCTGTCGTGCAGCACGGTGCCGTCATCCAGGCGCAGGGCCGGGATCTTGCCGATCGGGTTGCCCTGGTTGAGCTGCTCGTCGCCGTTCACCGGGCTGATGTTCACCGGTTGCAGGCTCACGCGCTGCAGCTGGCCGGTCTCGTGCAGAACCACCATGACCTTGCGCACGAAGGGCGACAGTGGCGAGTGGAACAGGGTCATCGTGCTCATGGTTCAGTTGCCCTGCAGGCTCGGTGGCAGGCACACGCCGGTGCCGCCGATGCCGCAGTAGCCGTCCGGGTTCTTGGCCAGGTACTGCTGGTGGTAGGCCTCGGCAAAGTACACGGTCGGTGCCTGGTCGATCTCGGTGGTGATTTCGCCGTAGCCGGCCTTGCTCAGCTCGGCCTGGAAGGCGTCGCGGCTGGCCTTGGCCTGCTCCAGCTGTTCAGGGCTGGTGCAGTAGATGGCCGAGCGATACTGGGTGCCGACATCGTTGCCTTGGCGCATGCCCTGGGTCGGGTTGTGCAGCTCCCAGAACATCGCCAGCAGCTCCTGGTAGCTGACCCGGTCCTTGTCGAACACCACCAGCACTACTTCGGTGTGGCCGGTCAGGCCCGAGCAGACTTCTTCGTAGGTCGGGTTCGGGGTAAAGCCGCCAGCGTAGCCGACCACGGTGCTGACCACGCCTTCACGCTGCCAGAAGCGGCGCTCGGCGCCCCAGAAGCAGCCCAGGCCGAAGATGGCGAAGTCGATGGCACCTTCGAAGAACGGGCCGAGCAGCGGGGTGCCTTCGAACACGTAGTGGAACTCGGGCAGCTGCATGGGCGTCTCGCGGCCAGGCAGGGCCTGCTCCGCAGTTGGCATGACGTTTTTGTTCACCAGGATTTCCGAACGCAGGACCATGGCCGTTCCTCTGTATGTCAGTTGAATAGGGGTGGCCGCATCGCGGATAAATCCGCTCCTACAGGGACCGTGTGGGAGCGGGTTCACCCGCGAAAGGGCCCGAATGGGATCTAGTGTGCCCGACCTTTAAGCGGCTGTCAGGCCATTGGACCGCGCGGGTAGCGCTTGAGTTTTTCTTCGAGCTCGCGGCCCGGGATTGGCCGGTCGAACAGGTAACCCTGGCCGACGTCGCAGCGGTGCCGGCGCAGGAACGCCAGTTGCTCAGGCGTCTCGATGCCTTCGGCCACCACCTTGAGCTTGAGGTTGTGGGCCATGGCTACCACCGCCGAGGTGATTTCCATGTCGTCCTGGTTATCGGGGATCTCGTTGATGAAGCTGCGGTCGATCTTGATGATGTCGATCGGGAACTTCTTCAGGTAGCTCAACGACGAATAACCCGTGCCGAAGTCGTCCATGGCCAGGGTCAGGCCCAGGGCCTTGAGCTCGTCGAGCTGGCGGTGGGTGTCTTCGGTGGCTTCCAGCAGCAGACCTTCAGTCAGCTCCAGCTCCAGCAGGTGCGCGGGCAGGCCTTCTTCCTTGAGGATCGAGCCGATCGAGGCCACCAGGTCGGGGTCGGAGAACTGCTTGGGCGACAGGTTGATGGCCACGTGCAGGCAGCCCATGCCGGCTTGCTGCAACTGTTGGCTCATGCGGCACGACTGGCGCACCACCCACTTGCCGATGGGGATGATCAGGCCGGTTTCTTCGGCCACGCTGATGAACTGGTCCGGGCGGATCATGCCGCGCTCGGGGTGGTTCCAGCGCAGCAGGGCTTCCAGGCCCAGCAGGCGGCCGCTGCGCAGGCACAGCTTGGGCTGGTAGAACACCTCCAGCTCGTTCTGGGTCAAGGCGCGGCGCAGGTTGTTCTCGACGAACAGCTTGTAGCTGGCTTCGGCGTTGAGCACTTCGGTAAACACCTGCACCTGGTGCTTGCCGTTGGCCTTGGCCTTGTGCAGGGCCAGGCCTGCGTTCTTCATCAGGGTGGTCGGGTCGCTGCCGTGCAACGGCGCGCAAGCCAGGCCTACCGAGGCGGTGACGTTGATCAGCTGGTTGTCGACGAACATCGGCTTGTCGAGGGTGCGCAGCAACTGCAGGGCAACACCCTGGCCGTCTTCCAGGCTGGTGTCATCGAGCAGCACGGCAAACTCGTTGCTGGCGAAACGGGCGAGCACGCCGTTGACGCTCAGGCTGTTGCGCAGGCGCCGGGCCAGGCTGATCAGCAGCTTGTCGCCGGTCTGATGGCCGAGGCTGTCGTTGATGCGCTTGAAGTTGTCGATGTCCACCAGCAGCAGGCAGATCGGGTTCTCGCTGTCACGGGCGAAGCGTTCGTCGAGCTTGCGGATGAACGCCGGGCGGTTGCCCAGGTTGGTCAGGTTGTCGGTGTAGGCCAGGCGCTCGATGCGTTGCTGGGCCAGCTTGGTCTGGGTGACGTCTTCGTAGATGCCGATGTAATGGGTCAACTCACGGTTGTCGCCGTACACCTTGGAGATCGACAGTTGGCCCCAGTAGGGCTCGAGGTTTTTGCGCCGGCTCTTGAATTCGCCCTGCCAGCTGTTGCCCATGGCCAGGCTCGACGGCGAGTCGAACAGCAGCTCGCTGAGGTTTTCCAGGGCTGGCAGCTCGGCCAGATGGTGGCCCTGGACTTCCTCGGTGCTGTACTGGGTGATCGCCGTGAAGCTTGGGTTGACGTACTCCACCACGCCGTCGCGGTTGACCAGCAGGAAGGCGCTGGCGCTTTGCTCCACTGCCCGCTGGAACAGGTGCAGGGCGCTGGCGGCGGTACGCCGGTTGTGGTTGGTGATGACTTGGGCGAACTGGTCGGCCAGCTCGCCGGCAAAGGCGATTTCATCCGACTGCCAGGCACGCGGCTGGCCGGTCTGCTCCAGGCACAATACGCCGATTACCTGGCCATCGACGCGGATGCTGGCGTCGAGCATGGCGTTGTTGTCGGCATACAGGCTCTCGGCCAGCTCACGGGTCCGAGGGTCGTGGTTGGCGTTGTGCGCGTCGATGGCACGGCTGGCGTGCAGGGCTTCCAGGTAGTCGGGGAAGCGGCTGGCATCGATCGGCTCGGGCAGGCGGTGCGCCTGCTCGTTGCGCAGCCAGGCACTGATCGGCTCCAGGCGCTGCTCTTCCAGGTGCCAGATGCTGGCGCTGTCGACCTTGTAGATTTCGCAGGCGCTGCGGGTAATCAGCTGGGCGGCTTCGATCAGCGAGTTCTCGGCACTGTAGCGCTGGCGGGCCAGGCGCAGGATCAGGTCCTGCTGGGCGCGCACGCGCTCCAGATGCTCAAGCTGTTCCTGCTGGGCACGTTGATTGATCTGCAGGGCCAGTTGCAGGCGGTTGTTGCGCGATTCCAGGTCGTTGGTGTCGAGGTCGCTGTCGACTTCGTCGTCGAGCACCGTCAGGAACCCGCGCAGCTGCTGGCGGTTGTGCTGCTTGAACGCCTCGCCGGCTTCCAGCAGGCGCAGGGCGCGCGACTGGGTGTGCAGGGTGTAGCGCACGCGGTAGTAGCCACGGTTGCTCAGTTGCAGCTGGATTTCATCGTGCAGCCGGTAGCGTGCCTCGGGCTCCATGAGGCTGGCATAGGGCGAGTCGATCAGTGCGCACAGCTCGGAAGCGGGCAGGCCGAACTGGCGATCGCAGGCCGGGTCCAGGTAGAGCATCGCCCAGCTGGCTTCGTTCAGCCTTTCGAAACGCAGCATGCCGAGCCGCGAGGGCACGGGAAGCTGCGTGACGACCTCGGCCGCCACACGGCTGGCGGCATCGGGTTGGCTTTTCATCGAAGACTCGCTTGAAGGGGGACGCGGCCTGGTCGGCGGCGCATCTGGCAAGGTTGCATCATGTCCCTGAGGCTGGCAAGCGGCCATGAGGGCTGTCATGTATATGTTTTCGGCCGCCGGGCTGAAATCCTTAGTTCGGCTTTAGAATTTGGGGCCGCTTTGCGGCCCTTTCGCGACGCAAGGCCGCTCCCACAGGCATGCGCGATTACCTGTGGGAGCGGCCTTGTGTCGCGAAAGGAGGGCGAAGCCCTCCCAGCTTTCTCAAGGCAAAAAAAGCCCCGCCAATCGACGGGGTTGAGGTACGAGCGTGGCAGCTCGAAAAGGGTACCTGCCTCCCCGAGGGGAGGCAGGCTGGCTGCGTGTTACAGCAGCATGGTGCGGATGTCGCCCAGCACGTCGCCCAGGCGCTTGGTGAAGCGCGCGGCGGCAGCGCCGTTGATCACACGGTGATCGTAGGACAGCGACAGTGGCAGCATCAGCTTCGGCTGGAAGGCCTTGCCATCCCAGACTGGCTGCATGGTCGCCTTGGAGACGCCCAGGATCGCCACTTCCGGCGCGTTGACGATCGGCGTGAAGCCGGTGCCGCCAATGTGGCCGAGGCTGGAGATGGTGAAGCAGGCACCTTGCATGTCGTCGGCCGACAGCTTCTTGGTGCGCGCCTTCTCGGCCAGTGCAGCGGCTTCGGCAGCCAGTTGCAGCAGGCTCTTCTGGTCGACGTTCTTGATCACAGGGACCAGCAGGCCGTCCGGGGTGTCCACGGCGAAGCCGATGTGCACGTACTTCTTGCGGATGATGGCCTTGCCGCTTGGCGCCAGCGAGCTGTTGAAGTCCGGCAGTTCCTTGAGCAGGAAGGCGCAGGCCTTGAGCAGCAGTGGCAGCACGGTCAGCTTGACGCCAGCCTTCTCGGCCACGGCCTTCTGCGCAACGCGGAAGGCTTCCAGCTCGGTGATGTCGGCGGAGTCGAACTGGGTCACGTGCGGCACGTTCAGCCAGCTGCGGTGCAGGTTGGTGGCACCGACCTGCATCAGGCGGGTCAGGGCCACTTCTTCCACTTCACCGAACTTGCTGAAGTCCACGGCAGGGATCGGCGGGATGCCAGCGCCACCGGTTGCGCCGGCGGCTGCCGGGGCTTCCTTGGCCTTTTGCATCATCGCCTTGACGTAGACCTGCACGTCTTCTTTCAGGATGCGGCCGTGCGGACCGGTGGCGGCAACTGCGCCCAGGTCGACACCGAATTCACGGGCCAGCTGGCGAACCGCCGGGCCGGCGTGAACCTTGGCATTGCTGCCAGCAGCCGGGGCGGTAGCGACCGGAGCCGGGGCAGCAGCCGGGGCAGCGGCGGCAGGCGCGGCAGCTGGAGCAGCTTCGGCCTTGGCTGGTGCTGCAGCGGCTGGCGCCGGAGCGGCAGCAGGGGCAGCGCCCGCGACCTTGAGCTTGAAGATCAGGTCGCCAGTGCCAACTTCATCTTCCAGCTTGCACAGGACTTCTTCGACCACGCCGGCAGCCGGCGACGGGATTTCCATGGAGGCCTTGTCGGACTCCAGGGTAATCAGCGACTGGTCGGCTTCGACGGTGTCGCCGACCTTGACCAGCACTTCGATGATCTTGGCCTTGCCCGACGAACCGATGTCCGGCACGTGGATGTCCTGCACGCTGGCGGCAGCCGGAGCTGCTGCCGGAGCAGGGGCCGCTTCGGCGGCCGGAGCAGGCGCAGCAGCTGGAGCCGGAGCTGCGGCGGCGGCCGGGGCCTCAGGGGCCGCAGCAGCGGCGCCCTCGGCTTCCAGGACCAGCAGCTCGTCGCCTTCTTTCAGGCGGTCGCCCAGCTTGACCTTCAGTTCCTTGATCACACCGGCCTTGGGCGCCGGGATCTCCATGGAGGCCTTGTCGGACTCCAGGGTCAGCAGGCTCTGGTCAGCCTCGATACGATCACCGACCTTGACGAACAGCTCGATGATTTCACCTTCACCGCTGCCGATGTCAGGTACGCGAATGAGTTCGCTCACTTAAAAATACTCCTCAGCAGTCCAGTGGGTTGCGCTTGTCCGGGTCGATGCCGAACTTGACGATGGCGTCAGCCACAACCTTGGGTTCGATCTCGCCGCGGTCAGCCAGGGCTTCCAGGGCAGCCAGCACCACGAAGTGGCGGTCGACCTCGAAGAAGTGACGCAGCTTCTTGCGGCTGTCGCTGCGACCGTAACCGTCGGTACCCAGGACTTTGAACTCTTTGCTTGGAACCCACTGGCGAATCTGCTCGGCGAACAGCTTCATGTAGTCGGTGGACGCGATGACCGGGCCCTTGCGACCGTTCAGGCACTGCTCGACGTAAGTCTGCTGTGGCTTCTGGCCAGGCTTCAGGCGGTTGGCGCGTTCCACGGCCAGGCCGTCGCGACGCAGTTCGTTGAAGCTGGTGACGCTCCACACGTCGGCACCGACGTTGAACTCTTCACGCAGGATCTTCGCCGCTTCGCGGACTTCGCGCAGGATGGTGCCGGAGCCCATCAGCTGTACGTGGTGCGCGGCTTCGCGGGTGTCTTCTTCGAGCAGGTACATGCCCTTGATGATGCCTTCCTCGACACCGGCCGGCATGGCTGGCTGCTGGTAGGATTCGTTCATCACGGTGATGTAGTAGAAGATGTCCTGTTGCTCTTCGGTCATCTTCTTCATGCCGTCCTGGATGATCACCGCCAGCTCGTAGCCGTAGGTCGGATCGTAGGTGCGGCAGTTCGGGATGGTGCCCGCCATCATGTGGCTGTGACCGTCTTCGTGCTGCAGGCCTTCACCGTTGAGGGTGGTACGGCCGGCGGTACCGCCGATCAGGAAGCCACGGGTGCGGCTGTCGCCAGCGGCCCAGGCCAGGTCGCCAATACGCTGGAAGCCGAACATCGAGTAGAAGATGTAGAACGGCAGCATCGGCTGGTTGTGGCAGCTGTACGAGGTACCGGCAGCGATGAACGACGACATGGCGCCGGCTTCGTTGATGCCTTCCTCGAGGATCTGGCCCTTCTTGTCTTCGCGGTAGAACATCACCTGGTCTTTATCGACTGGCTCGTAGAGCTGGCCGACGGACGAGTAGATGCCCAGCTGGCGGAACATGCCTTCCATACCGAAGGTACGGGCTTCGTCCGGGATGATCGGAACGATGCGCTGGCCGATTTCCTTGTCCTTGACCAGTTGCGCGAGGATACGCACGAAGGCCATGGTGGTGGAGATTTCGCGGTCGCCCGAGCCGTCCAGGATCGCTTTCAGCGTTTCCAGGGATGGGGTCGGTACGCTGAAGCTCTTGGCACGGCGCTGCGGTACGAAGCCACCCAGGGCTGCGCGGCGCTCGGCCAGGTAACGGGCTTCGGCAGAACCTTCTTCCGGCTTGAAGAACGGCAGGTTCTCCAGGTCCGCATCCTTGACCGGGATGTCGAAGCGGTCACGGAAGTGACGCAGGCTGTCGACGTCGACCTTCTTGGTGTTGTGCGCGGTGTTCTTGGCTTCGCCAGCACCGGTGCCGTAACCCTTGATGGTCTTGGCCAGGATGACAGTCGGCTGCTCTTTGTGGTTCACAGCCTGGTGGTAAGCCGCGTAGACCTTGTACGGGTCGTGGCCGCCACGGTTGAGCTTCCAGATCTCGTCGTCGGACAGGTCTTCGACCATGGCCTTGAGCTCTGGGGTGTTGAAGAAGTTCTCACGAACGTACGCGCCGTCTTTGGCTTTGTAGTTCTGGTACTCGCCGTCGATGACTTCGTCCATGCGGCGCTGAAGGGCACCGTTGGTGTCCTTGGCCAGCAGTGGGTCCCAGAAGCGGCCCCAGACGACTTTGTTGACGTTCCAGCCACCGCCACGGAACACGCCTTCGAGTTCCTGGATGATCTTGCCGTTGCCGCGAACCGGGCCGTCGAGGCGCTGCAGGTTGCAGTTGATGACGAAGATCAGGTTGTCCAGCTTCTCGCGGCCGGCCAGGGCGATTGCGCCCAGGGATTCCGGCTCGTCGCACTCGCCGTCGCCCATGAAGCACCAGACCTTCTGCTTGCCGGCCGGGATGAAGCCGCGCGCTTCCAGGTACTTCATGAAACGTGCCTGGTAGATGGCCTGGATCGGGCCCAGACCCATCGAAACGGTCGGGAACTGCCAGAAGTCAGGCATCAGCCATGGGTGCGGGTACGAAGACAGGCCGTTGCCGTCCACTTCCTGACGGAAGTTGTTCATCTGGTCTTCGTTGATGCGGCCTTCCATGAAGGCACGGGCGTAAACGCCTGGCGATGCGTGGCCCTGGAAGAAGATCAGGTCGCCGCCGTGTTCTTCAGTCGGCGCCTGGAAGAAGTAGTTGAAGCCGATGTCGTACAGGGTGGCACTGGAAGCGAAGCTGGAGATGTGGCCGCCCAGGTCCGAGTCCTTCAGGTTGGTGCGCATCACCATGGCCAGCGCGTTCCAACGCACCATCGAGCGAATGCGGCGTTCCATGAACAGGTCGCCAGGCATGCGTGCTTCGTGGGTGACAGGGATGGTGTTGCGGTATGGCGTGGTGATCGCGTACGGCAGCTGGGAGCCACTGCGGGTGGCCAGCTCGCCCATGCGGGTCATCAGGTAATGAGCGCGGTCTTCGCCTTCTTTGTCGAGGACCGACTCCAGGGCATCCAGCCATTCCTGGGTTTCGATTGGATCGAGGTCTTGCATGGCTTGCTCCAGGGCGGAAAGGCCACCAGAATCGGGGGCCTGAGTTTGCGACTGGCCTTATGGGCAGACGTCGTGAATTCTTGGATTACCGGGGTGTCTCCCGGCGCCGTGTAGTTTTACTACATTTGCTCCGGCATTTCATGCTTTTGCACGCCATGGGTAGTAGTAAAACTACACAAATGCGACGTTTGGTCGCACCTCGGCTTGTGAGGAAAAACGTTCATGTTGGTTGGCGGTGTGTCGCGAACAGGTGAATCTTGATGTTTCGTGCCAATGATTCGTTTTTTTCAGCTATTTCCAACTTTTGTATGACAGTCCAACCGTGGTCCGGCTTCCTCTTGGCCGCTTTTTCCCCTCCATTTCACGCCGATCAAGGATAGACCATGCGCCTACCTTTGCCGCTCGAACTGCCTGCTTCCCTGCAACCGCTGGTCGTTCGCAACCAGCAGTTTCTGAGCGATGCCGTGGCAGGCCACGCTGAACTCGACCTGCAAACCTGGACCCCGCTGCACCGGCAACAGTTCGATCAGGTAGCCGCCGCCAGCGACTTCGTGCTTGGCCTGGCCCAGCGTGAGCCGGCCATGCTGTTTGCCCTGATCGCCAGCGGTGAGCTGGACCGCCGTTACGCCGCAGGCGAGTTGCGCGGGCAGATCGCCGCTGCGGCCCAGGCCGCGCAGAGCGAAGACGAGCTGGCGCGTAACCTGCGCCGCGAGCGCAACCGCCAGCAGCTGCGCATCATCTGGCGCGACATCACACGGCAGGCCGAGCTGGGCGAGACCTGCCGGGACCTGTCCGACCTCGCCGATGCCGCCATCGACGAAGCCTACCAGTGGCTGTACCCGCGCCACTGCCAGCAGTTCGGCACGCCGATCGGCAACCGCAGCGGCCAGCCACAGCACATGGTGGTGCTGGGCATGGGCAAGCTGGGCGCGGTGGAGTTGAACCTGTCGTCGGATATCGACCTGATCTTCGGCTTCCCCGAAGGTGGTGAAACGGAAGGGGTCAAGCGCTCGCTGGACAACCAGGAGTTCTTCACCCGCCTGGGCCAGCGCCTGATCAAGGCACTCGACCCGGTCACCGTCGATGGCTTCGTGTTCCGCGTGGACATGCGCCTGCGCCCTTACGGCTCGGCCGGCGCACTGGTGCTCAGCTTCAATGCGCTGGAGCAGTATTACCAGGACCAGGGCCGCGACTGGGAACGCTACGCGATGATCAAGGCGCGGGTGGTGGCTGGCGACCAGGCCGCAGGCGCGCAACTTCAGGAAATGCTGCGGCCATTCGTTTACCGGCGTTACCTGGACTTCTCGGCGATCGAAGCGCTGCGCACCATGAAGCAGCTGATCCAGCAGGAAGTGCGGCGCAAGGGCATGGCCGACAACATCAAGCTCGGCGCTGGCGGTATCCGCGAGGTCGAGTTCATCGCCCAGGCATTCCAGCTGATCCACGGCGGGCGCGACCTGAGCCTGCAGCAGCGGCCGCTGCTCAAGGTGCTGGCGACGCTGGAAGGCCAGGGTTACCTGCCGCCGGCAGTGGTGGCGGAGCTGCGCGAAGGTTATGAATTCCTGCGTTATACCGAGCACGCCATCCAGGCCATCGCCGACCGCCAGACGCAGATGCTGCCGGATAGCGAGCTCGACCGTGAGCGTGTCGCCTATATCCTCGGCTTTGCCGACTGGCAGAGCTTCCACGATCAGCTGATGTACTGGCGCGGTCGGGTCGACTGGCACTTCCGCCAAGTGATTGCCGACCCGGATGAAGACGAAGGTGAAGGCGAGCTGGTAGTGGGTGGCGAGTGGTCGCCACTCTGGGAACAGGCCCAGGATGAAGATGCAGCGGGCCGCCAACTGGAAGAGGCTGGCTTCAAGCAGCCGGCCGAAGCCCTGCGCCGCCTGGCCGGGCTGCGCGCCAGCCCGCAGCTGCGCTCGATGCAGCGTATCGGCCGGGAGCGGCTGGATGCCTTCATTCCACGGTTGCTGGCCCAGGCCGTGGAGCACGACAACCCGGACCTGGTGCTGGAACGCGTGCTGCCGCTGGTCGAAGCCGTGGCGCGGCGTTCGGCCTATCTGGTGCTGCTCACCGAAAACCCGGGTGCCCTGCGGCGCTTGCTGACCCTGTGTGCGGCCAGCCCATGGATCGCCGAGCAGATCGCCCGCTACCCGTTGCTGCTCGATGAGCTGCTCAACGAAGGCCGCCTGTTCAGCCCACCGTTGGCGCCGGAGCTGGCCGCCGAGCTGCGCGAGCGGCTGACGCGCATTCCCGAGGACGACCTGGAGCAGCAGATGGAAGCGCTGCGCCACTTCAAGCTGGCGCACAGCCTGCGTGTTGCTGCATCGGAAATCAGCGGCAACCTGCCGTTGATGAAAGTCAGCGATTACCTGACCTGGCTGGCCGAAGCGATTCTCGACCAGGTGCTGGCCCTGGCCTGGCGCCAGACCGTGGCCCGCCATGGCCAGCCCAAGCGCAGCGACGGCAGCTTGTGCGACCCAGGCTTCATCATCATCGGCTATGGCAAGGTCGGCGGCCTGGAGCTGGGCCACGGTTCGGACCTGGACCTGGTGTTCATTCACGATGGCGACCCGCAAGCGGAAACCGATGGCGCCAAGCCGATCGACAGTGCGCAGTTCTTCACGCGCCTGGGCCAACGCATCATCCACCTGCTGACCACCCAGACCAACTCCGGCCAGCTGTACGACGTCGACATGCGCCTGCGCCCCTCCGGTGCGGCGGGGCTGCTGGTCAGTTCGCTGGGGGCGTTCGAGCGTTACCAGCAGAGCGAAGCCTGGACCTGGGAACATCAGGCCCTGGTGCGCGCCCGTGTGCTGGTGGGCTGCAAGCAGGTGGCGACGGCGTTCGAGGGTGTACGGGCCAAGGTCCTGGGCCAGGCCCGCGACCTTGGCAAGTTGCGCAGCGAGGTGAGCGAGATGCGCGCCAAGATGCGTGACAACCTCGGTACCAAAGCCACGGCTGCCGGCACCGCGGCCAATGCCTTCGATGCTGGCGTTGCGTTCGATATCAAGCAGGATGCCGGCGGTATCGTCGATATCGAATTTATGGTGCAATACGCCGCTTTGGCCTGGTCTCACGAGCATCCGGCCATACTCCGATGGACCGATAACATCCGCATTCTGGAAGAGCTGGAGCAGGCAGGGTTGATGCCGGCCAGTGACGCGGTGCTGTTGCGTGAGGTGTACAAGGCGTTCCGCTCGGCGTCGCACCGCCAGGCCCTGCAGAAGCAGGCCGGGGTGATCGATGCGGCGCAGTTTGCCGATGAACGCCGCGAAGTGCGGCGGATCTGGAGCGAATTGGGTCTGACCTGAGGCCGCTGGGGCCGCTTTGCGGCCCTTTCGCGACACGAGGCCGCTCCTACAGGTGATCGCATTCCCTTGTAGGAGCGGCCTTGCCGGGGCGCCGGACCGGTCGGAAAGGGGCGCGAAGCGGCCCCAGCGGTTCCCCGGTGGTACACTGTCCGCCACATAGCCTGAATATAAAGAGGGGAGGCCAGGCTGTAAGCAGCCTGTAGCCTCCCCGAGCGTTTCTGGACTAAGCATGAGAATACTGATCATTGGCCCCAGCTGGGTCGGCGACATGGTGATGGCGCAGACCCTGTTCCAGTGCCTGAAACAGCAGCACCCCGACTGCGTGATCGACGTGCTGGCGCCCGAGTGGAGCCGGCCGATCCTCGAACGCATGCCCGAAGTACGCCAGGCCTTGAGCTTCCCGCTCGGCCACGGCGCGCTGGAGCTGGCCACGCGGCGGCGCATCGGCAAGTCCCTGGCCGGCCAGTACGACCAGGCCATCCTGCTGCCCAACTCGCTGAAATCGGCATTGGTGCCGTTCTTTGCGGGTATTCCCAAGCGTACGGGTTGGCGCGGCGAGATGCGTTTTGGCCTGCTCAATGATGTGCGCAAGCTGGACAAGGCCCGCTACCCGTTGATGATCGAGCGCTTCATGGCGCTTGCCTACGCGCCCGGTGCCGAGCTGCCGCAGCCGTATCCGCGGCCGAGCCTGCAGATCGAAGCGCAGAGCCGCGAGGCGGCGCTGGCCAAATTCGGCCTGGCGCTGGACCGCCCGGTACTTGCGCTGTGCCCAGGCGCCGAGTTCGGCGAGGCCAAGCGCTGGCCGTCTGAGCACTACGCCAACGTTGCCGACGCGATGATCCGCCAGGGCTGGCAGGTGTGGCTGTTCGGCTCGAAGAACGATCACCCGGTCGGTGAGCAGATCCGTGACCGGCTGATCCCGGGCTTGCGTGAAGAGTCGTACAACCTGGCCGGTGAAACCTCGCTGGCCGAGGCCATCGACCTGATGTCCTGCGCCGACGCCGTGGTCTCCAACGATTCCGGCCTGATGCACGTGGCTGCCGCGCTGAACCGCCCGCTGGTAGCGGTGTACGGCTCTACCTCGCCAGGCTTCACGCCGCCACTGGCTGAAAAAGTGGAAGTGGTGCGCACCGGCATAGAGTGCAGCCCGTGCTTCGACCGCACCTGCCGCTTCGGCCATTACAACTGCCTGCGCCTGCTGGAGCCCGGCAAAGTCATCGCCGCCCTGCACAGCTTGGGTGGCTCGAACCTGATCGATACCGTGGCCGAGGTCGACTAAGTGCGGGTACTGATCATCAAGACCTCGTCGCTGGGTGATGTGATCCACACCCTGCCGGCGCTTACCGACGCTGCCCATGCCATCCCGGGCATCCGTTTCGACTGGGTAGTGGAAGAAGGCTTCGCCGAGATCCCCAGCTGGCACCCGGCGGTCGACCAGGTCATCCCGGTGGCGATCCGCCGCTGGCGCAAGAATATCTGGCAGACGATCAGGAGCGGCGAGTGGAAGGCGTTCAAGCAGCGCGTTCGCGAGCGCAAGTACGACCTGGTGATCGATGCCCAGGGCTTGGTAAAGTCGGCCTGGCTGACCCGCTACGTCAAGGCACCGGTCGCCGGCCTGGACCGTTTCTCGGCCCGTGAAGGCTGGGCCAGCCGCTTCTACGACCGGCCCCTGTCGGTTGCCGTCGGCCAGCATGCCGTGGAGCGTGTGCGCCAGCTGTTCGCCATGGCCCTGGCCTACGACCTGCCGGAAGGCATCGGCCATTACGGCCTCGACCTCGACCGCCTGCAGCTGCCGCCGGCCGCACCCTACGTGGTGTTCCTGCACGGCACGACCTGGGCGACCAAGCACTGGCCCGAAGCCTATTGGCGCGAACTGGCCGAGCGCCTTGGCCGGCGCAAGCTGCAGGTGCGCCTGCCGTGGGGCAACCCGGACGAGAAGGCCCGCGCCGAGCGCATCGCCCAGGGCTTGAACAACTGCCAGGTGCTCCCCAAATTGAACCTTGCCGGCGTCGCCCGTGTGCTGGCGGCGGCCAAGGCTTGTGTGGCGGTGGATACCGGCCTCGGCCACCTGGCCGCAGCGCTGGATGTGCCGACCATTTCGCTGTTCGGCCCGACCAACCCGGGCCTGACTGGCGCCTATGGCCGCGTGCAGGTTCACCAGGCCAGCGATTTCCCTTGCGCACCGTGCCTGCAGAAGAAATGCACCTACAAACCGAGCGCTGACGACCAGCGCCGGTTCGATCTGAAACGCGAGTGGCCGCTGTGCTTCACTCGCCTGAATCCCGAGCATGTAGCGAGCCGCCTGAGCGCGCTGCTGCTGGCTGAGGATGTTCGTTGATGCAACTGGCTTTCGTGCTTTACAAATATTTCCCCTTCGGCGGGCTGCAGCGCGACTTCATGCGCATTGCCCTGGAATGCCAGAAGCGGGGCCACCAGATCCGCGTGTACACGCTGATCTGGGAGGGTGACATCCCGCCGGGCTTCGAGGTGCTGGTGGCGCCGGTCAAGGCGATCTTCAACCACCGGCGCAACGAGAAGCTCAGCGCCTGGATGGAAGCGGACCTGGCCAAGCGCCCGGTCGACCGCCTGATCGGCTTCAACAAGATGCCGGGGCTGGACGTTTACTACGCCGCCGACGGCTGCTTCGAAGACAAGGCGCAGACCCTGCGCGGCGGCCTGTACCGCCGCTGGGGCCGCTACCGGCATTTCGCCGAGTACGAGCGCGCCGTGTTCGCCAAGGACGCGCGCACCGAAGTGTTGATGATTTCCGAAGTGCAGCAGCCGCTGTTCATCAAGCACTACGGCACCCCGGTGGAACGCTTCCACCTGCTGCCGCCGGGCATCTCCCAGGACCGTCGTGCGCCGGCCAATGCCGCCGAGATCCGCGCCGATTTCCGCAAGGAATTCAACCTGGGCGATGACGACTTGCTGATGGTGCAGATCGGTTCAGGCTTCAAGACCAAGGGCGTCGACCGCAGCCTCAAGGCCTTGGCCGCGCTGCCTCCGGCGCTGCGCAAGCGCACGAAGCTGATGGTCATTGGCCAGGATGACCCTAAGGTGTTCCAGCTGCAGAGCGCCACCCTGGGCCTGGGCGAGCAGGTGCAGTTCCTCAAGGGCCGCAGCGACATCCCGCGCTTCCTGCTGGGCGCCGATCTGCTGATTCATCCGGCGTACAACGAGAACACTGGCACGGTGCTGCTCGAGGCCTTGGTTGCCGGCCTGCCGGTGCTGGTGTCCAAGGTTTGCGGCTATGCCCATTACATCGCCGAGGCCGACTGCGGCCTGGTGCTGGACGAGCCGTTCGAACAGGAACAGCTCAATGGCTACCTGCAGCGCATGCTCGAAGACGGGCAGGCCCGCGCTGGCTGGTCGCGCAACGGCCTGGCTTTTGCCGACAGCGCCGACCTGTACAGCATGCCGCAACATGCTGCCGATGTGATCCTGGGGCAGGAGAACGCATGAAGCTGATATTGGCCGAACCCTTCAAGCGCCTGTGGGCCGGGCGTGACGCCTTCGAGGCCGTGGAAGCGCTGCAAGGCGAGGTCTACCGCGAGCTGGAAGGCCGCCGCACGCTGCGTACCGAGGTCGCTGGCGAAGGTTTCTTCGTCAAGATCCACCGTGGCATTGGCTGGGGCGAGATCTTCAAGAACCTGCTCACCGCCAAGCTGCCGGTGCTCGGTGCCGGCCAGGAATGGCAGGCCATCCAGCGCCTGCATGAAGTCGGCGTGCCGACCATGACGGCCGTGGCCTATGGCGAGCGCGGCAGCAACCCGGCGACTCAGCATTCGTTCATCGTCACCGAAGAGCTGGCACCGACCATCAGCCTGGAAGACTTCAGCATCGACTGGGTCAAGAACCCGCCCGAGCCGCGCCTCAAGCGCGCGCTGATCGCTGAAGTGGCGAAGATGACCGGCGGCATGCACCGCGCCGGGGTCAACCACCGCGACTGCTACATCTGCCACTTCCTGCTGCACACGGACAAGCCGGTGACGCCTGAAGACTTCAAACTGTCGGTGATCGACCTGCATCGCGCGCAGACCCGGGCGAAAATCAGCCGCCGTTGGCGCGACAAGGACCTGGCCGCGCTGTATTTCTCGGCGCTGGACATCGGCCTCACGCGGCGCGACAAGCTGCGCTTCCTGCGCGGCTACTTCCAGCGCCCGCTGCGGCAGATTCTGGCCGAAGAGGCCGCGCTGCTCGCCTGGCTCGAACGCAAGGCGCAGAAACTTTACGATCGCAAGCAACGCTATGGGGATGCACTCTGATGGCGAGTTGGACACTGGCGCCAGGCTACGAACATCTGGCGTCGGACTTCGGCAGCCTCGATGCGGTGTTTGCCCTCAAGGGTGAACACCTCACGCGTGACCCACTCAGCGAGGTCATCCGCATCGAGCGTGACGGGGTCAACTACTACGTCAAACGCTACACCGGTGCTGGCAAGCACATGCGCCGCTACCTGGGCCGGCCCCGCATCAAGGCCGAATGGCAGAACCTCAAACAGTTCGCCAAGTGGGAAATTCCCACTGCCGAAGTGGTGGCCTGGGGGCTGGAACGCAAAGGCCTGGCCTTTGGCCGTGGCGCGATGATCACCCGCGAACTGCCGCGTACCGAAGACCTCTCGGCGTTGGCCGAACGCAACGACCCACGCCTGGCCGACCGCGTCTGGGTCGACAAGCTGAGCCGCCAGCTGGCGCGCCACACCCGGGTGATGCATGAGCACCGTTTCGCCCACAACGACCTGAAATGGCGCAACCTGCTGGTCGACGACCTGGGCACGCTATTTTTCATCGACTGCCCGACCGGCGACTTCTGGCGTGGTTTCATGTGGCGTCACCGCATGATCAAAGACCTGGCCTGCCTGGACAAGGTGGCCAAATATCACCTGTCGGCGACCCAGCGCCTGCGTTTCTACCTGCAGTACCGTGGGCGCCAGCGCCTGAATGTGCGCGACAAGCGGCGCATTCGCCAGGTGCTGAGCTTCTTCGAGGGAAGGGAATGACCGATTACCTGGCCAGCGCGGACCTCGCGCTGCTCAAACGCCATGGCTTGAACGACTTCGAAGCGCTGTGGGCGCTGCAACTCGACGCCGTGGACGAACCCAATACTGGCCGCGGTGGCTGGAGCAGCGTCTACCGCCTGGAGCTCGAAGGCAAAGGCTACTACCTCAAGCGCCAGAGCGACTACCTGACCCGCACCTTGCACCGGCCGTTTGGCGAACCGACCTTCGCCCGCGAGTTCCGCAACATCAGCCGCTACCAGAAGCTGCACATTCCGGCTTTGCAGGCCGTGTTCTACGGCGAACGCAAGCACAAAGGCCAGCACCGGGCGATCCTGATGACCCGTGCGCTGGACGAATGGAGCGACCTGGAGGGCCTGCTGGCCCAGTGGCCGCAGCTCGCCGAGGGCGCCCAGGCGGGCATCCTCAAGGCCTGCGGCCAGTTGGCGCGCACCCTGCACGGTGCCGGCCAGGTGCACGGTTGCTTCTATCCCAAGCACATCTTCCTGCGCCAACGCCGCGAAGGCTGGGATGCGCAGCTGATCGACCTGGAAAAGACCCGGCCACTGCTGTTTGGCATGCGTGACCGCCTGCGGGACCTTGAGCCGCTGCTGCGCCGTGCCCCCGCCTGGGGCGAGGCAGATGTTCGCCAGTTGCTGGCCGCCTACCTGCAGCAGCCTGCTGACAGCGCACTGGTCGGTACCTGGCTGCAACGCCTGACGCAACGCCGTCGTGAAAAAGAGGCCCGCTGATGCGTTTGTCTGAACTCAAGGCGGCCGGGCGCAGCCCGTCGCTCCCCCTGAGCATTACCCTGGCCGATGCCGCCGGCACGGCTGACCTGCAGTTGTTCAGCCTGCTGCGGGTGCTGCCCGGTCAGCGCTATGTCGGCGCTGGCATCTGGCGCGGCACCCCGGTGCTGGCCAAGCTGCTGGTTGGCGGCAATGCCGCACGGCACTTCCAGCGCGAGCTGGATGGCGTGAAGCTACTGGCCAAAGAAGGCCTGACCACACCACAACTGCTTGCCGACGGCCTCAAGGAAGGCGAGGGTGGCTGGCTGCTGTTCGAGTTCCTCGACGGAGCCGAAAGCCTGGCCGATGCCTGGGCAGCGGTAGAGGATCTGCCGGTGCTGGCTGACGAGCAGCACCTGGTGCTGGGCGAAGCCCTCACTGCCGTGGCGCAGATGCATGCACAAGGCCTGTGGCAGGAAGACCTGCACCTGGACAACCTGTTGCGTCACGACGGCAAGCTGTACCTGATCGACGGCGCCGGCATCAAGGCCGAGACGCCCGGCCAGCAACTTTCACGCCCGCGCGTGCTGGAGAACCTCGGGGTGTTCTTCGCCCAGTTGCCCAAGCGCCTGGAGCCGTTCATCGAAGAGTTGCTGGTGCATTACCTGCTGGCCAACGCCGAGCATGCGCTGCCGCTGGAAGCGCTGCAGAAGCAGGTGGACAAGGTGCGCAGCTGGCGGCAGAAGGACTACCTGGAAAAGGCTGGTCGCGAGTGCAGCCTGTTCAGTGTCGAACGTAGCCTTTCAGGCCTGCGGGCGATTCGTCGCAATGAAGTGGATGCCATGCTGCCGGTGCTGGAGCAGGCGGATGAACTGATCGACAAGGGCCACCTGTACAAAACTGGTGGTGCCGCCAGCGTGGCGCGTATCGAGGTAAACGGCCGCAAGCTGGTACTCAAGCGCTACAACATCAAGAACACCGCGCACTGGTTCAAGCGCTTCTGGCGCCCGAGCCGGGCTTGGCACTCGTGGATCGAGGGGCACCGCCTGGAGTTCCTCGACATCGCCACGCCCAAACCCTTGGCAGTGCTGGAGCAGCGCGTAATGGGCCTGCGCAGCCGTGCCTTCCTGGTTACCGAGTACGCTGACGGCCCGGACCTGACTGCGTGCTTTGCACCTTATGTGGAAAACGGTGATGCCCCCGAAGAGCAGGTTGATGCCCTGGTGCACCTGATGCAGCAGCTGATCCGCGAGCGCATCAGCCATGGCGACTTCAAAGGCCATAACCTGTTCTGGCAGAACGGCCAGTGGTCGCTGATCGACCTCGATGCCATGTGCCAGCATGCCACCCAGCTCAGCTTAGCGCCGGCCTATGCTCGTGACCGCGCACGGCTGCTGCGTAATTGGCCCAAGAACAGTGCCTTGTACCAGCGTCTGGATCAACTACTGCCGCGGTTGTCGGAGTAAGCCGACGGTAGTGTCAGCCAGTTGCTGCTGCGGCCGGTCTGGCGCACGCGGATACGCCATTCATCGTCGCGCCGGCGCAGCACCGCCCAAGCGGGGACGGTGCCGCGCAGTTGTTCAGGCAATATCAGATGGTAATGGCCTGCAAGCAGGTGGCGTCGTACGGGAAGCTGATGCGTACCTAGCAGCACGTAGGACAGGGTGTTGTCCTGCAGGAGGTTTGCATCGTCTTCGTCTGGGCTGCCTTGCCTCGGCGAAGCCAGGCGACAGTCATCCAGTAGTTGTTGGATATCTGGCAGGCCGTCATACCAGAGGAAGGGCGAGTCGATTACCCAACTGCCATCCAGGCAGCGCTTGATGGGCAGCTTCAGGTACGCATTTGGCATGTCCGGGTCGATGGCGCGCCAGCGAGTACCGTCGAAGCTGACATTGTATAAGCGGCCTAGGTTGTCTTTGACGTAATACTGGGACAGGCCGGTGCCTGGGGATGCCTGCTCGTAGACGGCCTCGCCATGCAGGCCATCGATCTTGTAACGCAACTTGGCCGCCTCGGTTACCGCTTCGTAGTGCGGTGGCAGCGGTACGGGAGGCGGTTTTGGGAGCCCACGCATCACCCGTCGCATCAACCCTGACCCCGCCATGTCGTTGAGCCCGGCAGTTGCATGCCCGAGTGCGGCGACGGCGTGGTGAAGTGCTGCATCGTGGTCGTCACGTTCAAAAGCTTCAAAACCATCCCAGATTGAAATGCCCATACGACCGAATGCCAGTGCGATCGTGCCAGCATGCGGAAGCACCAACGTGACGATATCCAGCAATAGTCTCAGCACGTTGACCGAGAACTCTCCCAGTAGTTCTTCATTGCTACGGGTGGATGCATTGGTTTGTGCGATCAGTGCCTGGACCTCTGCGCGGTAGAGCCGGTGGTAGAGGTTGCCAGTGATTGTTTGAAGCTCGATGTAGGATGACAGCCGACCTTTTGCAAGGCGCTTTTCGAGGGCTTTGGCATTACCTAATGGCAAGCGCTGGATCACATAGTTGCGTAGTTGCGCATCGCTGCGCAATGCTCTGACGAGTGCCCGCGTATTGCGGTATTCACGCCAGGGGCGGCGGTCAGGGGCATCAGGGCAGTAGGCGACGATACGGTGGGTGTTTTCTGGTGAAACGAGCAGGAAGACCCCTTGCACGGTTTCACCATGAATCAGGATCTGGCGAGCAATGACTTGTTGTTCGTTGTAGTGCGGGCGGGTGTGACTGTCGGGCGAGTGGATCACCGTGTTTGCCCAGCCATAGCCTTGATCGAACGTGTCCCGTTCAAAATGCCCGGCATATCGTCCCTTTACCGCTTCGGCGTTCATACGCGCCCGGTTGAGTTGGCTATATGCCCGTTGGCGCCATTGGCCGTGCGGCGATTTCAGCAGGTGCGTACGCAAGAAGGCCTCATACCCGCTGCCAGCATTCAGGCGCCGGACTATCTGTTTGACCCTCAGCGGAGTGAGGGCTGGGAGGGGCTGGTCGCCGTCAAGGTGTACGCGTGCGGTCAGCCAGTAATCGACATCGAACCAGGCAATATTGAGTAGTGCCAGTTCGTCAAGGCGATAAGTGTGCTTGACCAGTTCGATGCCTTCGCCAGCCTGCGGTCTGCTGGCGACAGGTATGTAGGAGCTGATGGACAGTATGTTGAAAGTCGGGCCAGTCTGGCGTGCCATGGTCACGCTGATTGAAATGTCTTGTGCGGGGGTATCGATGCCGGGGTCACGCCGTAAGAACTCGCCTATGCGCTCGCGTACCCAGGCCAGCAACGAGTGGCGTTGATTGAACTGCTCAAGGGTAGGTATGCCTGAGGCGGCAGTAGCTTCGAGGGCTGCTACATGTTCCTGCATCGCTTGCATGATGTGTGCAACGCCTGTTACCGGGGTAGTACGCAGCCAGTTGGGCAGGTGTTTTTCCAGCAAAAGGCCGTAGCGGTTGGCCAAGAGTCCTTTGCTACTGACTTCGGGTTGCAGGTTCAAGGCCGTTGCGAGGGTATTGTCGAGTTGCTCGATACTGCGCTGCTGGCCAGTTTTCCACGCATGTTGCCAGGTATATGAAAGCCGTTTGATGTGAGCATCGCGCACGCTCATTGCCTGGGTCTGGGCGATATCCTCGGTGAACCAGTCATAACGCAGGCGCTCGGCTTCGTGTGCACGTTGCATGTCGTGAGGTTCGACTAACAGTGCAACGAGAGCATCACGTTCTTGCGGGTTGTCGAGGCGCTCGCAGAGCTCCAGGTGCAGGTCGGCGAGAGTGTCGAATGCTTCGATACCGTGCCCGACGCTGTACAGAATGCTCCTGCCTACGGCCTCCTGGGGCGCGATCAGCCCTTCAGGGCCGTGCTCGGTGAGGACCAGCACGCCATGCAGATGGCTGCGCCAGTTCGGCGCGGTGGCAGACAGTAGCGGTCGATATACCTGGGGGCGGGCCGTGGCGGGCAAGTGCTGGCGTTGCCACGGGTGGGGATATTCGATACAGGTCTTGAGCAATAGACGATGTTCTGCAGACAAAGTCTCGTCGGATGTGCGCAGGCGCGCCTCAATATCCAGGTAATCTCGCAGCAGCGAGGCCAGCCGCACCACGCGCGTCAGGCCCCGGCGGTCACGCTCCTGCCAATAAGTCTGTAGCCGCGCATGCGGGTCCTGGCGGATCGTCGAGCAAAAATTGCCAATGTGAGTAGCGAAGTCGTTGGGCAGCCTGAGTTGGGGGTGGTCTTTGAGCTGCGGTTGGCTACCGGCTGGCAGCTTGAATGTGCCGCCGTCGAATAGATGAAAGCCGACCAGTTCGAGCAGGCTGAAACGGTCAAAACGCAACGTTCGGGCAGTGATGGTCATGCCGGGGAACAGCTCTGCCAAGCGCAGGTCGAGGCTGAGCTCGATGCCCTGAAGCGGTGGCAGCAGTGCCTGTAGTTGAGCATCTAGCGCCTGGAGTTGTAGCAGCGGTGTCATGGTCCGTTTCCTGGTGTGAAAACGGAGCATGCTGCGCCCACCGTGCCGGTCGGCTGCGTTAGCCTGTTACCTCATTTTCGGCACAGGGCGCGCACCGCCAACCCCGCCGGGACGCCCAGGCCGAGCCAGGCCAGGCTGTCCAACCAACCGTCACCGAGCAGGGCGGCGAACAAGCCTGTGGCGCCCAGAGCGGCAATCAGGACAGGCCAGGCGAAAATGCGCCTGGCCGGCTGCGATCTGTGGCTCATACGCGGGTCCCTCTGCTTTTGCGCTGTTTGTCCCACCACAGGTACAGGCCGCTGCCGAGCACGATGATGGTCAGCAGGTCCAAGGTTGCCCACAAGATCTGCATCGGTCGCCCGCCGTAATCACCGAAGTGCAGGGGCTGTGAAAGGCCCATGGCGTCCATGTACCACGGCCGTTCGCCAACGGCGGTCACTTGCAGGGTTTGCGCATCGATCAGCACCGGTGTGAGCAGGTGCGAGGTCAGGTGCGTGGCGCCTTTCATGAACACGGCGTAGTGGTGCTCGCTGGAGAAGCGGGTGCCGGGGAAGGCGATGAAATCAGGGCGCATGCCGGGCGCTGCCCGTTCGGCGATCTCCAGCAGATGCGTGGCTGGCGCGCGCTGGCTTAGCGGCGGGGCGTCGCGGTAGGGCGCGACCATGGCGGCCAGGCTGTCGTTGCGCCAGGCGGCGATGACCAGGTCGGACAGCGCGCTGATCACCCCGGTGACGCCGACGGTCAGCGCCCAGGTCAGGGTGACGATGCCGATCAGGTTGTGCAGGTCGAGCCAGCGCAGCCGGCGCGATTTGTCGTGGCGCACTGTGGCGAAGTCCAGGCGGCGCATGAACGGCGCATAAAGCACGGTGCCCGAGATGATGGCGAGGACGAACAGCACGCCCATGAACGCCAGAAGCAACTTGCCGGGCAGCCCGGCGAACATGTCCACGTGCAGGCGCAGCATGATCATCATGAAGCCGCCGTTGGCGGCCGGCATGGCCACGGCCTCACCGGTGCGGGCGTCGAGCATGAAGGTGTGCGAGGAATTGGGTTCGGTGCCGGCGGTGGCAGCGGTGATCGCGAGCACGCCGTTGGGTTCGTCCTCGTCGAAGCCGAAGTATTGCACGACCTCGCCGGGGCGGTGCTGCTCGGCCTTGATGACCAGCTGTTGCAGGTCCAGCTGCGCGGTGCCAGCGGGCATCTCGCGTAGTTCTGGGGCATCGCCGAGCAGATGTTCGAGTTCGTGGTGGAAGATCAGCGGCAGGCCGGTAAGCGCCAGCAACAGCAGGAACAGGGTGCAGACCAGGCTGCTCCAGGTATGGATCACCGACCAGCGGCGGATGGTTGGGCTTTTCATCACGGTACCGATTTATGTCTGTTGGACCGTGGGGCTGCTGCGCAGCCCTTTCGCGACACGAGGCCGCTCCTACAGGAGAGTGCGGTCCCTTGTAGAAGCGGCCTTGTGTCGCGAAAGGCCGCCAAGCGGCCCCCGCTCACTCAGAACTTGTAGGAAGCACTGGCAACGACGCTGCGCTCATCGCCGTAGTAGCAGTAGTACGAATCACAGGTGGAGATGTAGTCCTTGTTGAACAGGTTCGTGGCATTGACCGCCACCGACGCGCCCTTGAGGCTGGTGCTCAGGCGGCCGAGGTCGTAGTGCACCGAGGCGTCGAACACGGTGTAGGCATTGGCCTTGCCCAGGTAGGTGTTGGCCTGGTCGCCATAGGTGTTGCCGGTATAGCGCGCGCCGCCGCCGATGCCGAAACCGTCGAGCACGCCGCTGTGCCAGGTGTAGTCGGCCCACAGCGAGGCTTGCTGGTTGGGCATCAGCTGCAGGCGGTTGCCTTTGAACTCGCCGTCCTGCACTTCCGACTTCGCCAGGGTGTAGGCGGCAGTCAGCTTGAGGTTTTCGGTGACGTCGGAAACCGCTTCCAGCTCCAGGCCATGGACTTTCACTTCACCGGTCTGGCTGGTGACGGGGACGCCGCCGACATTGTTGCTGACTTCGACGTTTTTCTGCGTCAGATCATAAACGGCTGCCGACAACAGAGTGTTCGAACCGGGTGGCTGGTACTTGACGCCCAACTCCCACTGCTCGCCTTCAGTAGGCTTGAAAGACTTCGTTGCAGATACCCCGGCGTTGCTGGAGGGCTGGAACGACTCGGCATACGAAAGATACGGCACGAAGCCCGAGTCGAACACGTAGCTGATGGCCGCGTTGCCGCTGAACTTCTTGTCACGCTGGGTATTGGTGGCATCACCCTGGTTGAGGAACTTGGTGCTGGTGTGCACCCAGTCTTCACGACCGCCCAAGGTCAGGCGCCAGTTGCCGAGGGCCATCTGGTCCTGGATGTACACGCCGGTCTGACGGGTCTTCTGGTCGTAGTCGTAGAACGCCGTGGAGCGATCCGGGCGGGTGATCGGAACGCCGTAGACCGGGTTGTTCACGTTGCTGTCCGGCACGTTGAAGCCGAAGATCGACAGGTAGTTGGTGTTGACGCGCTGGTGGTCCAGGCCCAGCAGCAGCGTGTGGGTAACGTCGCCGGTGGCGAAGTCGGCCTGGAAGTTGTTGTCCACTGCGAACTGGCTGATGTCTTCATCGGTGTTGGTGGACATGCGGCTGACGGTGCCATCGTCCTGCACTGGCGGCGTGGTTGCGTTATAGCTGCCGGGGGTGATGGTCTGGAACGCCAGGTCAGTCTTGGTGTAGCGCAGGTTCTGACGGAACTGCCAGACATCGTTGATGCGGTGCTCGAAGGCGTAGCCCAGTGCGTAGTAGGTGCGGTCGTAGAACTCGTAGTCCGGGTCACCCAGGTTCTTGTGGTGGGAAACCTTGCCGAACGGCATATCGATCTTGGTGCCTTGGACTGGCCGGAACTGGCTGGTGGCGCCGGTGTCGTCGCGGGTGAACTGGGTCAGCAGGGTCAACGAGGTATCGTCGTCGATGTTCCAGGTCAGGCTCGGGGCAATGTTGTAGCGCTTGTCGTCGATATGGTCGATCTGCGTGCCGCCATCGCGGATCACGCCGCTGACGCTGTACAGGAATTGGCCCTGGTCATCGATCTTGCCGGTGCTGGCAAAGTTGATCTGGCGATGGTTGTCGCTGCCGTACTGCAGTTCGATCTCGTTGGCGCTTTCAGCCTGCGGGCGGCGGCTGACCATGTCCAGCAGGCCGCCGGGCGGGGTCTGACCATACAGCGATGAGGCTGGGCCACGCAGCAGGGCCAGGCGGTCGAGGTTCCAGGTTTCGGCTTTCGGGTTGGCATACACGCCCCGTGGCAGTGGCAGGCCGTCGAGGAACTGGGTCGGCTCGAAGCCGCGCACGCGCATCCAGTCGTAGCGGGTGTCGCTGCCGAAGCTGGCCGAGACGATGCCCGGCATATATTTCACGGCGTCGTCGAGGCTGTGCACACCACGGTCGCTCATCTGCTGGCGGGTGGCCACGGAGATCGAGCGTGGTACTTCGACCAGTGCGGTGTCGGTCTTGGTACCGGCGGCGGTGCGCTTGGCCAGGTAACCGTCCACCGGGCCCCAGGCGCTTTCGGAAGCGCTGGCGGCATTCACAGTGGTTTCCGGCAGGGCCAGGGCACCCTCCGGAACGGCGACCAGGCTGTAGCTACCTACGCTGCTCTGCTGCAGTTGCAGGCCGGTGCCCAGCAGTGCGGCCTGCAGGGCGCCGAGACCATTGTATTGGCCATTGACCGGGGCCGAGGTACGGCCGCTGACCAGTGCCGGGTCGATGGCCAGGGCGATGCCCGACTGGCTGGCGATCTGGTTCAAGGTGGTGGCCAGCGGGGCGGCGGGCAGGTTGTAGGCGCGCGGTGCGGACTGCTCGGCGGCGAACAGGGCAGTGCTGGACAATGGCGCGGCCATGGCAATGGCCAGGGCCATCAGGCTTGGACGCAGGATACGATCAACGGCACGGGACATGCAGCGGTTCCTCGACGGATAAGTGCTAACTGCTTCCTTGCCGAGCGAGATTTGAGAAGTGACAGGGGTAATCGGAAATAAAGTGAGAATTATTTGAGTCTGGCTTTCGCCTGCACCGATTCATTGTCTGTAGGAGCGGCCTTGTGTCGCGAGAGGGGTGCGAAGCAGCCCCGGCAATTTCAGCAGTGGCGCTGATATCTGGGGGCGCTTCGCACCCTTTCGCGACGCAAGGCCGCTCCTACAGGCGAGGAGTCCGGTTTACTTGGGAACGACAGTCACCCACCACGGCGCATGCCGCTCGATCTTCACCGGTAGCGCCGGCACCAGCGAAGCCAGGGCCAGGTCGGTATCGGTCAGCGGGAAGCTGCCGGTCACGCGCAGGTCGGCCACTTCATCGGCCACGCCCAGGTGGCCGTTGCGGTAATGGCCCAGCTGTTTCAAGAGGTCGGCCAGGCGCACGTTGTCGACCACCAGCATGCCGCGGGTCCAGGCGTCGGCCCCGGCTTGCACCGGGCCTATCCGGCCCAGGCCGTTGCTGTTCATCAGCACTTGCTGGCCTTCGCGCAGCACCTGTTCGTCGCCGCTGTTGTGCGGCATGGCGGCTACCGACGACTGCAGCACCTCAAGGCGCGTGCCCTGGTCTTCACGGCGTACCAGGAAGCGCGTGCCCAGTGGCCGCAGGCGGCCATCGTCAGTGCGCACCAGCAGCGGGCGTGGGTCGTCATGGCCGGTCTCGACCGAAATTTCGCCCTGATGCAGCACGATCAGGCGCTGCTCGCCCTGGTAGTCGATGTCGACGGCGGTGTGGGTGTTCAGGCTCAGCAGCGTGCCATCTTCCAGGCGCAAGGTGCGCAGTTCGCCAGTGGCGGTGCGCTGATCGGCCAGCCAGTAGCTGGGCGCCAGTGACGGAGCACCGACCCAGGCCAGTAGCGAACCGAGCAGGAACATCCCGGCCAGCCCGCCACCGACTTTGCCGATGCGCCGGCGCAAACCCGCGCGAGATTGCAGCAGGGCCTGGCGCGCAGGGCCGGCGGCCACGCTGACGCGTTGGTCGAGGGCGCCGAGCTGGCGCCAGGCTCGGGCATGTTCCTCGCTGGCGGCGTGCCAACGGATGAATTCGGTGCGTTCGTCAGGCGTGCCGCTGCCATCGTCCAGGCTCATCTTCCAGGCAATGGCGGCTTCCAGCACCTGCCACGAAACCGGTGTGTTGTTCACGTCGGTTCCCCGTAAAGAGCCACGTAGCACTGGCGCATGCCTTGGGCGATGTACTGGCGCACGCGCGACACCGAAACACCCAGGCGTTCGGCGATTTCGGCATGGCCCATGCCATCCAGGCGGTTGTGCAGGAAGGCTGCACGGGCTTTGCTCGACAGCTTGCCGAGCAGGCGGTCGATGGCCTTGAGGTCTTCGAGGATCAGGTGCTGGGTTTCCGGGGACGGGTGTTCGGCTTCGGGGATCAACGCCAGCTCGGCCAGGTAGGCCTGCTCCAGTGCTGCGCGGCGGAAGTGGTCGAACATCAGGCCCTTGGCCACGGCGGCGAGGAAGGCCCGCGGCTCGCGCGGGGTGTCCAGCTGCTCGCGGCCGAGCAGGCGTACGAAGGTGTCCTGGCTCAGGTCTTCGGCACGCTGACGGCAGGCCATGCTGCGTTGCAGCCAGGCAAGCAGCCAGCCGCGATGGTCGCGGTATAACGAGCCGACCAGTTCGGCGTGTGGGCTGTGGGCAGAAGACATGCAGCGTCCCCGGAACGAATGCATTAACTAACGATAATTATTCGCGATTGTTGCAGAGGCGGGGGGTGGGGTGCAATGGACGCTTATCGGATTGCCATCATCAGAGCTTGGTCTTGCAGCGCCTGTGAGATCGAGCGCCGCCCGCGCGGCGCATCGCGGATGAATCCGCTCCTACATTTGTTGCAACGTGGCCATGCCTGTGAGGCCATGGTTGTCAGCCTTCTTTGTAAGGCTCACGTCATGCGCCAAGGCAGGCGACCATGGCGTTACAGGTTCGGCACGTTGCAATAGATGTAGGAGCGGATTCATCCGCGATGCGCCGCGCGGGCGGCGCTCGATCTCTCAGGCGCAAAACCCCTCAAGCCCTGAACCTCTAAAGCCCGTGGTTATGCACTGCGCGCCTGCGCCACCCCCGCAGTCGCTGTTCCAGTTGCAACGGGCTGTCGAGTTGCTGGCGCCGTGCCTGGCTGAACAGGATCAGTGCAAGCTCTGCCGTGACCTGTGCATCGGCGCTGGCATGGTGACGCTCATCGACCTGCAGGCCAAAGCGCGCCACCCAGTCGTCCAGCCCGGCCTCGCGCAGGACGGTGTCGGGGTTGAGCATCGGTGCCAGCTCCGCCACGTCGAGGAAGGGCAGCTGCAAGCGATGGCCCAGGCTTTCCTTCAAGGCACGCGCAAGCATGCGCTGGTCGAACGGCGCATGGAACGCCAGTACCGGGCTGTCGCCAATGAATTCAAGCAGGTCGAGCAAGGCCTCGGCCGGGTCGCAGCCAGCAGCCAGGGCACTTGGCCCAAGGCCGTGGATCAGCACGCTGGCGTTGGTTTTCTGTTCTGGGCGGTGCAGGGTGCGTTCGAACTGCTGAGCGAAATCGATCGCCCCGTCCTCGATGGCCACTGCGCCGATCGACAACACTTGGTCACGATTGGGGTTCAGGCCACTGGTTTCCAGGTCGAGCACGACCCAGCGCTGCTCGCGCAACGCGCACACGCCCAGTGGCCTGGCCTTGGGCAGCCGTGCCAGGCGCTGGCGCAAGGCATCGCTCAGCAGCGGGGCGGCAGGGCGCAGCCAGGCGAACAGGCTCATAACTGATACCGCAGGGCCAGGCTGCTCTGCAGGCGCTGGGCCTGGCGCAGGGATTCGCGCAGGATGCGCCGGTCCAGATGGTTGAGGCTGTCCGGGTCGACGCGGTTGGAGTACGGCAGGTTGTCGCGGGTCTGGCGCTGGTGCTGCTGCATGCGGGTTTGCTGAATGAAGTGGTAGGCCTCTTCATAAGCGGCGCCGTCGAGCGCTTCGATGACTCCCTTGTCGACCAGCAGGCGCAGGCGTTCCAGGGTGTTGCAGGCGGCAATGCCATTGGCCAGGGCCAGCAGGCGCGCGCCATCGACGAAAGGCGTCAGGCCCTGGACCTTGAGATCGAGGGTGGCGGCCTTGTCGTTGCCCTGGCGGGTCAGCACGAACTCGCGCAGGCGGCCCACCGGGGGGCGCTGGCGCAGGGCGTTGTCGGCCAGCATGCGCTGGAAGATGCGGTTGTCCGCCACCTGCTCCAGCAGTTGCCGGCGCAGTTGTTCACAGCCGTGTTCATCGCCCCAGACCACGCGCAGGTCGAAGTAGATACTCGAACCCAGCAGGTTCTCCGGGCTGGCCTCACGTACGAAGCCGGCAAAGCGCCGTGCCCACTGCGCGCGTGACAGGCACAGCTCGGGGTTGCCGGCCATGACGTTGCCCTTGCACAGGGTGAAGCCGCATTGGGCCAGGCACTGGTTGATGTACTGCGCCAGGGGCAACAGGCGCGCGCGAATGGCCTCGGCTTCAGCGTCGTCGGCAGCTTCGAAGAGGATGCCGTTGTCCTGGTCGGTGTGCAGGGTCTGCTCGCGGCGCCCTTCGCTGCCGAAGCACAGCCAGCTGAAAGGCACGCCGGGGTCGCCACGTTCGGCAATGGCCAGCTCGATCACCCGGCACACCGTGTGGTCGTTGAGCAGGGTGATGATCTGGGTGATCTGCGTCGAGGAGGCGCCGTGGGCGAGCATGCGCTCTACCAGTTGGCCGATCTCGCCGCGCAGCTGCACCAGCGAATCGAGGCGTGGCGCATGGCGGATGGTACGCGCCAGGTGCACCAGGTCGACCCGCTGCAGGGAGAACAGGTCGCGCTCCGACACCACGCCACACAGGCGCTGGTTGTCCACCAGGCAGACGTGGGCGATGTGACGTTCGGTCATCGCCATGGCCGCATCGAAGGCGCTGGCCTGGGGGCTGAGGTAGAACGGCCTGGCGGTCATGTGCTGCTCGATCGGCGCGCCGAGGTCGGCATCGGTGGCGGCCACCACCTGGCGCAGGTCGCGCAGGGTGAAGATGCCCACTGGGTAGCGCTGCGGGTCGATCACCACGATGCTGCCGACCTGCTGCTCATGCATCAGCCGCACAGCCTCGCGCAGCGGCGTATCCGGCGCACAGACCACCGGGTGACGCATGGCCAGTTCGCCAAGCGGGGTATTCAGCGAGTACTGGGTGCCGAGGGTTTCCACCGCGCGTTGACGTACTTGCTGATTGACCTGGTCGAGCAGGCTGCTGACCCCGCGCAGGGCAAAATCTCGAAACACTTCCGACATCGAGAACACGCGGATGAACGCGGCTTTGTTCAGTTGCAGGCAGAAGGTGTCTTCGCCCGCCAGGTGTTCGGTGCGCGTCGCCCGCTCGCCAAGCAGTGCCGCCAGCGGGAAGCATTCGCCGCCAGTGATCTCGAAGGTGGTTTCCACCCCGGGCTTGACCAGGTGCTGGCGCTCGCCGACCACACGGCCCTGCTTGACGATGTAGAAGTGCTCGACTGGCCCGTCCGTGGGTTTGATGATGCTTTCGCCACTGGCATAGAAGCGCAGCTGGCATTGTTCCACCAGAAAGGCCAGATGGCTCTGCTCCATCTGGTTGAACGGCGGGAAACGCTGCAGGAACTGCAAGGTGCCCTGGATGTTCTGCAGTACTGCCGTTCTACCCGCCTGGTTGTAGGCGTCCTTTTTGCTCATGACACTGACCGTATCGCTACGCCGAACTATATATATCTATATATAGGTGCCGGCCTTGTTGTTCTCGGCTCCCATGGTCGGCTGGCAGCGGGGTGGTGCCCATTGGACGTAAGTCTAGTGAGCCCTGGCTGTCAAAGGCCCGACGAAAGGCGAGCCGGGTTACGGGGCTTTTGCGGTCCTAATCACTGAGCGGGATTTTTTTGACGAGATGACCATGGCTGAGCATGACGACATCCTGAGTGACGCCGAACGCGAGGCGTTGGCCGTGGTGAGCGCACCTGTTGCGCCGAGTCCTGTGGTACTGGTTGTCGATGACAACCCGGTCAACAGCGAGGCGCTGAAGCTGTACCTGAAGAGCAGGGGCATCGAGAGCATGACTGCTGACGGGGCGCAGGAGGCAATGCTCAAACTGCACTACGAACCGCGCATCGCCCTGATGATCACTGACCTGCGCATGCAGCCCAACGATGGCCTGGAACTGATCCGGCAGATTCGCGAGTCGGAGCGGGCGGCGTTGTCGATCATCGTGGTGTCGGGCGACACCGATGTGAAGGAGGCGGTGGATGTGATGCACCTGGGGGTGGTGGATTTTCTGCTGAAGCCGGTGGATCTGGGGAAATTGCTGGGGCTGGTAAAAAAGGAACTGAAAATCGAGTAGTGCAGGACTGGGGCTGCTTCGCAGCCCTATCGCGACACAAGGCCGCTCCCACAAGTACAGCGCAAGGTTTGAAGCTTGCGGTATCCCTGTGGGAGCGGCCTTGTGTCGCGATTGGGCCGCAAGGCGGCCCCCTGTCGCAGATGTAGCTTACAGACCGTTACGCGCCTTGAACTCGCGGCGACGGCGGTGCAGCACCGGCTCGGTGTAGCCGTTCGGTTGCTTGGCACCTTCGAGCACCAACTCCACCGCAGCCTGGAAGGCCACGTTGTCGTCGAAGTTCGCCGCCATCGGACGGTACTGGGCGTCACCTGCGTTCTGCTTGTCGACCACAGCAGCCATACGCTTGAGGCTCTCTACCACCTGCTCTTCGCTGACGATGCCATGGCGCAGCCAGTTGGCCAGCAGCTGGGCCGAGATGCGCAGGGTGGCTCGGTCTTCCATCAGGCCGACGTTGTTGATGTCCGGCACTTTCGAGCAACCCACGCCGTGGTCGATCCAGCGCACCACGTAGCCGAGGATCCCCTGGGCGTTGTTGTCCAGCTCGTTGCGGATCTCTTCAGCCGACCAGTTGGTGTCGGCTGCCAACGGGATGGTCAGGATGTCATCGACCGACGCCGGCGTGCGCGAAGCCAGCTCGCGCTGACGTGCCTGCACATCGACCTTGTGGTAGTGCAGGGCGTGCAGGGTGGCGGCGGTTGGCGACGGTACCCAGGCTGTGTTGGCGCCTGCCAGCGGGTGAGCGATCTTCTGCTCGAGCATGGCGGCCATCAGGTCAGGCATGGCCCACATGCCCTTGCCGATCTGCGCACGGCCTTGCAGGCCAGTGGCAAGGCCCACGTCGACGTTGTTGTTCTCGTAGGCGCCGATCCACTTCTCGTTCTTCATGGCGCCCTTGCGCACTACGGCGCCGGCTTCCATCGAGGTGTGGATTTCGTCACCGGTGCGGTCGAGGAAGCCGGTGTTGATGAACACCACGCGCTCGGCGGCAGCCTTGATGCAGGACTTCAGGTTGACCGTGGTACGGCGCTCCTCGTCCATGATGCCGACCTTGACGGTGTTGCGCGGCATGCCCAGCAGGTCTTCGACGCGGCTGAAGATCTCGGCGGCGAAGGCGACTTCTTCTGGGCCGTGCATCTTCGGCTTGACGATGTACACACTGCCGCTGCGGGTGTTCTTGCGGGTGGTGTTGCCGTTGAGGTTGTGCAGGGCGATCAGGTTGGTGAACAGACCGTCCTGGATGCCTTCAGGGATTTCGTTGCCCTGGCCATCGAAAATCGCCGGGTTGGTCATCAGGTGACCTACGTTGCGCACGAACAGCAGCGAACGACCGTGCAGGGTTACGCTGCCACCATTGGGAGCGGCGTATTCGCGGTCCGGGTTCATGGTGCGGGTGAAGGTCTTGCCACCCTTGCTCACGCTTTCGGCCAGGTCGCCCTTCATCAGGCCCAGCCAGTTGCGGTAGACGATGACCTTGTCATCGGCATCGACGGCGGCGACCGAGTCTTCGCAGTCCATGATGGTGGTCAGTGCCGATTCCATCAGGATGTCTTTGACGCCGGCGGCATCGGTGCTGCCGACTGGCGTGCTGGCGTCGACCTGGATCTCGAAATGCAGGCCGTTGTGCTTGAGCAGCACGGCGGTCGGCGCCTTGGCGTCGCCATGGAAGCCGATCAGCTGTGCGTCATCACGCAGGCCGCTGTTGCTGCCGCCTTTGAGGGCAACGACCAGCTTGCCGCCTTCGATACGGTAGCCGGTGGAGTCGACGTGGGAGCCGGCCGCCAGTGGTGCGGCTTGGTCGAGGAAGGCGCGGGCGAAGGCAATGACCTTGTCGCCACGAAGCTTGTTGTACCCCTGGCCTTTCTCGGCGCCGCCTTCATCGCTGATGGCATCGGTGCCATACAGCGCGTCGTACAGCGAACCCCAACGGGCGTTGGCGGCGTTCAGGGCGAAGCGGGCGTTCATCACCGGGACGACCAGCTGCGGGCCGGCCATGTGGGCGATTTCTTCGTCCACGTTCTGGGTGGTGGCCTGGAAATCGTCGGCTTGTGGCAGCAGGTAGCCGATTTCCTGGAGGAATGCTTTGTAGGCTACGGCGTCGTGTGCCTGGCCTTTGCGTGCCTGGTGCCAGGCGTCGATCTTGGCTTGCAGCTCGTCGCGCTTGGCCAGGAGGGCTTTGTTCTTGGGGGCGAGGTCGTTGATGATCTTTTCCGCCCCGGCCCAGAACGCATCGGCTTTGATGCCGGTTCCAGGGATCGCTTCGTTGTTGACGAAGTCATACAGGGCCTTGGCGACCTGAAGGCCACCGACTTGAACGTATCCAGTCATTGCTTGCCTCACCTCTGCTCAGCTATTTCGCTTTCGCTCTTCTGTATTAAGCCTGTAGCGCTTCTCTAAACACGGCACCAGTTCATGCTCTCGCCACTCACGAGAGCGGCTGGGTGCAGCTCGCCAGGCAGGCTGGCGGGCGGTTGGCGTATTTTCACAGGCGCCTTGGCAGACATCGAAACGACGTTTTGTAGTCCGCGCCAGCGCATACTACATGAAGCAGCAGGCAGGTAAACATCAGACTAAAAGCGTCGCTCTGCGACCGGGTGGTCGCGTTGGGTCACGCTGGGAATTGGTATGTTCGCAAAAAACCGGTGGATTGTTCCAGATAAATCTTGAAACAGTACACGATTAGTTCCGCGGACGGCCCTGCGGCAGGTTGCCGCGCCTTGCCTATACTGAGTCGATCCCCCGTATTTCCGCCGCTTAGGGCGGCTCGAAGCAGAGGAAGCCCCTGTGGATCATCTTGTATTGACCGTGATTGCCCCGGACAAGGCCGGCCAGGTGGAGCGCATAGCCCAGTGCATTGCCGATCATAACGGCAACTGGCTGGAGAGCCGCATGTCGCGGATGGCCGGGCAGTTCGCCGGGATCCTGCGGGTAGCGGTGCCGGCGGAAAGTTATGACGAGCTGGTGAAGTCTCTGCAGGCCCTGGGGCAATACGATATTCGTGTGCTTATTGCCGAGAGTGGCATAGAACCGTCCTGCACCTGGAAACCGATTGCCATGGAGCTGGTGGGCAATGACCGCCCGGGGATCGTGCGCGATATCACCCGCCTGCTGGCGGATCATGGGGTGAACCTGGAGCGCTTCACCACCGAAGTGCGGCCGGCACCGATGAGCAGTGAGCCGCTGTTCCATGCTGATGCCTTGCTGGCGTTGCCGCTGACCTTGTCGCTGGATGACCTGCAGCAAAAGCTGGAAAGCCTGGCGGATGACTTGATGGTCGAGTTGAAGTTGCGACCGGAGGACTAATCGGAGAATGCCGGGGCCGCTTCGCAGTCCTTTTCGCGACACAAGGCCGCTCCTACAGGGGAACGCGATCGTCTGTAGGAGCGGCCTTGCCGGGGCGCCGGGCCGGTCGGAAAGGGGCGCGAAGCGGCCCCCTGCGGTTATCCCGGTTTCACGGGGAAGGCCCTGTGGATAAGCTGGGGGTGCACCTCTCCAGCCCAGGCGTGGCAAGCGCTCCCGAGGTTTGAGCAAAAAACGTACAAAAATCAGTTGCTTGTGCACAAAGCACGGGGACGAGGGTGTGGATAACCTCTGGAGATATTGCTGCAGGCCACGAACGACGTGGCCTGCAAGGTTTTGATCGTTTTTTGATCAGGCACGCTTGCGCAGGTTCAACCAGGCGTCGACGCTGTATACCGCCAATCCCGCCCAGATGAAGATGAACGCAATCAGGCTGCTCGACGACAGGTGCTCATCAAACAGCAGCACTGCCTGCAGCAGCACCAGGGTCGGCGCCAGGTACTGCAGGAAGCCCAGCGTGGTGTAGGGCAGGTGACGCGCAGCGGCGTTGAAGCACACCAGCGGCACCAGGGTCACCGGGCCTGCAGCCATCAGCCACAATGCCTGGCTGCTGGTGTAGAACTCGCTCTGGGCGCTCATCGCCGCCGGGTGCAGCAACATCCAGCCCAGCGCCAGTGGCACCAGCATCCAGGTTTCCACTACCAGGCCAGGCAGTGCGGCAACCGGTGCCTGCTTGCGGATCAGGCCATAGAAGCCGAAGCTCAGAGCCAGTACCAGCGACACCCACGGCAGGCTGCCTACCTGCCATACCTGCTGCGCAACACCTAGCGCCGCCATGGCCACCGCCAGCCATTGCAGGCGGCGCAGGCGCTCGCCAAGCAGCAGCATGCCCAGCAGCACATTGATCAAAGGGTTGATGTAGTAGCCCAGGCTGGCTTCGAGCATGCGGCCGTTGTTGACCGCCCAGACATAGGTCAGCCAGTTGCCGGCGATCAACGTACCGCTCAGGGCCAGGATCGCCAGCCGGCGCGGGTTTTCACGCAGTTCGCGCCACCAGCCGGGGTGCTTCCACACCAGCAGCAACAGTGAACCGAACAGCGCCGACCAGAGTACACGGTGGACGATGATTTCCACCGCCGGAATGCTCTGGATAGCTTTGAAGTACAGCGGGAACAAGCCCCAGATGATGTAGGCACCAAGGCCCAGAAGGTACCCGCGGCGCGGGTTTGCAGCTTGCATGGTGAATCCTTGCTGAATAAAGCGACGCCTATTGTAGACAGAGGCGCGCTCGCTTCTAGAACAATTTCAGCGGTTGCTCGTCCAGCGCAGCCAGTTGTTCGCGCAAGGCGAGAATCTGGTCGCCCCAGTAACGTGGCTGACCGAACCAGGGGAAGCTTGGCGGGAACGCCGGGTCATCCCAGCGGCGTGCCAGCCAGGCGCTGTAATGCAGTTGGCGCAGGGCACGCAGCGGCTCGATCAGGGCCAGCTCGCGTGGGTCGAAATCGTGAAACTCGTTGTAGCCGTCAACCAGTTCGGCCAGCTGCCCCAGGCGTTCCTCGCGGCTGCCGGCGAGCATCATCCACAGGTCCTGCACTGCCGGGCCCATGCGGCAGTCGTCGAGGTCGACCACGTGGTACACCTCGTCGCGGTGCATCAGGTTGCCAGGGTGCAGGTCGCCATGCAGGCGAATCGCCTTGTGCGGGGTGCGGGCGTAGATGGCTTCGACACGCTTGAGCAGGTCACGGGCCACCGACTCGAAGGCCGGCAGCAATTCCTTGGGCACGAAACCGCCTTCGAGCAAGGTATTCAGCGAGGCGTGGCCGAAGTTGTCCACGGCCAGTGCTTCGCGGTGTTCGAAGGGGCGTGCTGCGCCAACGGAGTGAAGGCGGCCGAGCAGTTGCCCGAGGCGGTAGAGCTGGTCGAGGTTGCCCGGCTCCGGTGCATGGCCGCCGCGACGCGGGAACAGGGTGAAGCGGAAGCCCTGGTGTTCGAACAGGGTCCTGCCTTCGTGCTGGAGCGGGGCGACCACCGGTACCTCGCAATCGGCGAGCTCGGCGGTGAACTGGTGTTCTTCGAGGATCGCTTCGTCGCTCCAACGGCCGGGGCGGTAGAACTTGGCGATCAAGGGTTGCGAGTCCTCGATGCCCACCTGATAGACGCGGTTCTCGTAGCTGTTCAGCGCCAGAATCCGGGCATCGCTGAGAAAGCCCAGGCTTTCCACGGCGTCCAGGACCAGGTCGGGGGTGAGGGTGTCGAAGGGGTGGGACATGGAAGCTCCGGGAGGTGGGCGGCATGTCGGCATGGTACCGCATTCCAGGGCCTGCTCTGATTTCGCCTGAGCTTGCCCTTTCGCGGGTAAGCCCGCTCCCACGGATACGGCATCATGCCTGAGGTGGGTGAAGCCTCTGTGGGGGCGGGTTTACCGGTGAAAGGGGCGGATCAGGCTACACCGGTACCCCCAGCAGCACGTAGGACGGATGGAACTGCACCTTCACTTTGCTTCCTTCCTTGACCGACTGCTCGACCAGCCAAGCGGCCTCGGCGATCGCACACAACGTCTGCCCATTGCCCAGTGCCAACCGTACTTCGCTTTCGCCCTGTGCATCTGCCAGCACCTCCTCGACAGTGGCATTGAGCACGTTGCTTCCCGCCTCGGCTTCATCTTCCGCGCCCAGCAGCTGCACCCAACCGGCCTTGAGCAGCGCCATCACCGTGGTCCCCAGGGTCAGTTCCAGCCGTGCCGTGCTGTCATGGGTAATCAGCGCATCGATCTCCAGCCCGCCGCCCAGCGCCAGGCTGACCCGATCATGCCGGCCCTCCCTGCGTAGTCCACTGACTTGCCCCTGCAACTGATTGCGCGCACTGGTGCGCAACATCAGGCGGCCAAGCAAGTCGAGGTCACTGGACTCTTCCGCTGCTTCGAGAATCTGCGCCTGCAGTGCCTGTACTTTCTGGTACAGGCGCAGCACCCGCTCACCCTCTGGCGAAAGCCTTGCGCCACCACCGCCACGCCCCCCCGTGCTGCGCTCGACCAAGGGCTGGCTGGCCAGGTTGTTGAGTTCATCAATCGCATCCCAGGCAGCCTTGTAGCTGATGCCGGCAGCCTTGGCCGCGCGGGTGATCGAGCCTTGCTCGGCGATGTGCTGGAGCAGGGCGATGCGCTGCGGGCGGCGGGCGATGTGCTGGGTGAGCAGGGTGGGCAGGGACATGGTGGCGCCTATCTGGAACTGACCCGTCAAGCTTGCCCCGGTTTTGCCGTGCGTGCCAGGCAATACACATCGATCCTGTGTGCGCCGGCCTGACGCAACAGCTGTGCGACGGCCTGTGCGGTGGCCCCGGTGGTCAGCACGTCATCAACCACGGCGACATGCTTGCCCTCGAGCGATGCCTCACCGGCAAGCGCGAATGCCTGGCGCAGGTTGCGATGGCGTGCCCGGGCATCCAGGTGTTGTTGAGCCGGCGTCTCGCGTGTGCGCAGCAGCAACCGCTCATCGCATTCGATAACCAGCGCTTTCGACAGCCAGCGCCCTAGCATGCCGGCCTGGTTGAAGCCGCGCTTGCGCAGTCGACGCCGAGCCAGTGGTACAGGCAACAGCAGGTCTGGCTTGGGTAGGCCCTCGTGAAAGCGATGACTCAGGTTCAGGCTCAACATTTCGGCCATCAGCCGGCCAAGCGGCCACTGGCTGTTGTGCTTGAAGCGGCTGATCAGCGTGTCCAGCGGAAACCCGAAGTGCCAGGGCGCAATGACCTGATCAAAGGCCGGCGGGCGGCGGCTGCACTGGGCACAGGTCAGGCCGGCCATCGCCAGGGGCAGGGCGCAGCGCAGGCAATGTTCGTCGTTCCAGGGCAGTTCCTGCTCGCAGGCAACACACAGCGGGTAGCGTTGCTCGGCGGGTTCGTTGCACAGCAAACAGGTATGGTTAATATTCGTACACTTGTAAACCAGTGCTTTTAACCAAGGTTGACAGTTCATAGGCCTTCCATGACTATGCGAGCTATCCGTGATGCGCTGGCGGGCACTCCTGCCTCGGCGCCAGTTACAGCCTAAACAAGGAAACGCCGATGAGCGCCAGCACAACTGCAACAACACGTCACGACTGGTCCCTGCCTGAGGTCAAGACACTGTTCCAGCAGCCTTTCAATGACCTGCTGTTCCAGGCGCAGACCGTGCACCGCGCGCACTTCGACCCGAACCGCGTCCAGGTTTCGACGCTGCTGTCGATCAAGACCGGCGCTTGCCCGGAAGACTGCAAATACTGTCCGCAGTCCGGCCACTACAACACCGGGCTGGAAAAACAGAAGCTGATGGAAGTACAGAAGGTGCTCGAGGAAGCCGCGCGCGCCAAAGCCATCGGCTCCACGCGCTTCTGCATGGGGGCGGCCTGGAAGCACCCGTCGGCCAAGGACATGCCCTACGTGCTGGAGATGGTCAAAGGCGTGAAGGCCATGGGCCTGGAAACCTGCATGACCCTCGGCAAGCTCGACCAGGAGCAGACCGCGGCCCTGGCCCAGGCCGGCCTGGACTACTACAACCACAACCTCGATACCTCGCCAGAGTTTTACGGCAGCATCATCACCACCCGCACTTACAGCGAGCGCCTGCAGACCCTGGCCTACGTGCGCGATGCCGGGATGAAGATCTGCTCCGGCGGTATTCTCGGCATGGGCGAGTCGCTGGATGACCGCGCCGGCCTGCTGATCCAGCTGGCCAACCTGCCCGAGCACCCAGAGTCGGTGCCGATCAACATGCTGGTCAAGGTAGCTGGCACCCCACTGGCCGAGGAAGAAGATGTCGACCCGTTCGACTTCATCCGCATGCTGGCGGTCGCCCGTATTCTCATGCCCAAGTCGCACGTGCGCCTGTCCGCCGGCCGCGAGCAGATGAACGAGCAGATGCAGGCCTTGGCCTTCATGGCTGGCGCCAACTCGATCTTCTACGGCGAGAAGCTGTTGACCACCGCCAACCCGCAGGCCGACAAGGACATGCAGCTGTTCGCCCGCCTGGGCATCAAGCCTGAAGCGCGCGAAGAGCATGCCGACGAAGTGCACCAGGCGGCCATCGAGCAGGCCTTGGTCGAGCAACGCAGCAGCGAGCTGTTCTATAACGCAGCAATGGCCTGATATGGCCTTCGACCTGGCGGCGCGCCTGGCCGAACGGCGCGCCGCAGACCTGTATCGGCAGCGGCCATTGCTGGAAAGCCCACAGGGGCCTGAGGTAGTGGTCGACGGCCAGCGCTTGCTGGCCTTCTGCAGCAATGACTACCTGGGGCTTGCGAACCACCCTGAAGTGATCGCCGCCTGGCAGGCGGGCGCCGAACGCTGGGGTGTCGGTGGCGGCGCCTCGCACCTGGTGATCGGCCATAGCTCGCCGCACCATGCCGTCGAAGAAGCGTTGGCCGAGCTGACCGGCCGCCCGCGTGCGCTGCTGTTTTCCACAGGCTACATGGCCAACCTTGGCGCCATCACCGCACTGGTGGGGCAGGGCGACACGGTACTGCAGGACCGCCTGAACCACGCATCGCTGCTCGACGGCGGGTTGCTCAGTGGTGCCCGTTTCAGCCGCTACCTGCATAACGACGCTGCCAGCCTCGCCAACCGCCTGGGCAAGGCCACCGGCAACACGCTGGTGGTCACCGACGGCGTGTTCAGCATGGACGGCGACCTCGCCGACCTGCCGGCGCTGGCCGGCGTCGCCCGTGCCCGTGGTGCCTGGCTGATGGTCGACGACGCCCATGGTCTGGGTACCTTGGGTACGCAAGGCGGCGGCATCGTCGAGCACTTCGGCCTGGGTATCGAGGATGTACCGGTACTGATCGGTACACTGGGCAAGGCCTGTGGCACCGCGGGTGCGTTTGTCGCCGGCAGCGAAGAGCTGATCGAAGCCCTGGTGCAGTTCGCCCGGCCGTATATCTACACCACCAGCCAGCCCCCGGCGCTGGCCTGCGCCACGCTCAAGAGCCTGGAGCTGCTGCGCCGCGAAACCTGGCGCCGCGAGCACCTGGCTGCGCTGATCCGCCAGTTCCGCCAGGGCGCCGAGCAAATGGGCCTGCAACTGATGGACAGCCCGACGCCGATCCAGCCGATCCTGATCGGCGACAGTGCCCAGGCCCTTGAATTGTCGCGCATGCTGCGCGAGCGCGGCCTGCTGGTGACCGCCATCCGCCCGCCAACCGTGCCTGCCGGCAGCGCGCGCCTGCGGGTAACCCTGAGCGCCGCGCACAGTGAGGCGCAGGTACAGCTATTGTTGAATGCATTGGCCGAGTGTTATCCACAGCTGGAGGCCGCCGATGCGTAACCGTTTGATCCTTCTTCCTGGCTGGGGGCTGGGCACCGCCGCCCTCGAGCCGCTGGCCGCCAGCCTGCGGGCTCAGGACGCACGCCTGCAGGTCGAGCTGATGCCGCTGCCGGAACTGGCCGATGCCGATGTGCAAGCGTGGGTGGACTACCTCGACCGCAAATTGCCCAGCGATACCTGGCTGGGTGGCTGGTCGTTAGGTGGCATGCTCGCCAGCGAGCTGGCGCGCAAGCGCGGCGACCATTGCTGCGGCTTGCTGACCCTGGGCAGCAACCCCAGTTTCGTGGCCCGCCCCGATTGGCCCCACGGCATGGCTGGCGACACCTTCGGCACCTTCCTCGATGGTTGCCGCAGCCATACCTCGGTGACCCTCAAGCGCTTCCGCACGCTGTGCAGCGAGGGTGCCCTACAACCTCGCACGCTGCTGCGCCAACTGGGTGTCGGTGTGCCAGACACCGACCCGCTGTACCTGGCTACTGGCCTTGAAGTGCTGGCCGGGCTCGATACCCGTGAAGCCCTGCAGGCCTATGCCGGCCCGCAATTGCACCTGTTCGCCGGCAGCGATGCGTTGGTGCCGGCTGAAGCGGCGAAAGCCCTGAGCGAGCTGCTGCCCGACGTGGAAGTCGGCCTGGTCGAAGACAGTTCCCACGCCTTCTTGCTGGAATATCCGCAGGAGCTGGCGGCGGGCATCAAGAGTTTCCTGCATGAGAGTGGCGATGACTGACCTTTCCCGTCCAACCCTGCCCGGTACGTTGCCGGACAAGCGCCAGGTGGCTGCCTCGTTCTCCCGTGCGGCGGCCAGCTACGACAGCGTCGCGGCCCTGCAGCGTGCAGTAGGGGTGAGCTTGCTGGACCAGCTGCCGGACGGCCTGACGCCGACGCGTTGGCTGGACCTGGGCAGTGGCACCGGGCATTTCAGCCGAGTGCTCGGCGAACGCTTTGAACAGGCAACCGGTGTGGCGGTGGATATCGCCGAAGGCATGTTGCGTCACGCCCGCGGCGAGCGCGGCGGGGCGCACTACCATGTTGCCGGTGATGCCGAGCGCTTGCCGCTGGGCGATGCTTGCGTCGACCTGGTGTTCAGCAGCCTGGCGGTGCAGTGGTGCGGTCAGTTCGCCAGTGTCCTGGATGAAGCCCGGCGCGTACTGCGCCCAGGTGGCGTGCTGGCCTTCAGCAGCCTGTGCGTTGGTACGCTCGATGAGTTGCGCGCCAGCTGGCAGGCGGTTGATGGCATGGTGCATGTCAATCGCTTCCGCAGGTTCGATGACTACCAGCGCCTGTGTGCCGCCAGTGGCTTCGCACAGGTCAGCCTGCAGCGCCAGGCCCATGTGCTGCACTACCCCGATGTGCGTAGCCTGACCCATGAACTCAAGGCCCTTGGTGCCCACAACCTCAACCCTGGGCGGCCTTCAGGCCTGACCGGCCGGGCGCGCATGCAAGGCCTGTTGCAGGCCTATGAAGCGTTTCGCCAGCCCCAGGGGCTGCCCGCCACCTATCAAGTGGTCTATGGTGTGTTGCGCAAGCCACAGGCATGAGAGGAGCGACATGAGCCAGGCCTATTTCATCGCCGGGACCGACACCGATGTCGGCAAGACCACCATCGCCGCCGGGCTGCTGCATGCAGCGCGGTTGCAAGGGCTGAGTACCTTGGGCGTGAAGCCGGTGGCTTCGGGTTGTACAGTGACGCCCAAAGGCCTGCGCAACAGCGATGCCCAGGCGCTGATCGACGAGAGTTCGATCAAGCTCGCTTACGAAGAGGTCAACCCGTTTGCCTTCGAACCGGCCATTGCGCCGCATGTGGCTGCCCGGGAGGCGGGTATTGCCCTGGAGGTCACCGAATTGACCAAGGCCATGCGCCATGTGCTGGACAAGGGGGCCGACTTCACCTTGGTTGAAGGTGCTGGCGGTTGGCGAGTGCCATTGTCTGACCATGCCAACCTTTCAGACCTGGCGATTGCCCTTGAGCTGCCGGTGATTCTGGTGGTCGGGGTGCGCCTGGGCTGCATCAACCATGCGCTGCTCAGTGCCGAGGCGATTGCCCGGGACGGGCTGCAACTGGCGGGCTGGGTGGCGAATATCATCGAGCCCAGAACCTCGCGGCTGGAGGAAAACCTGGCCAGCCTGGCAGAGCGTTTGCCAGCGCCGTGCCTGGGGCGAGTGCCAAAGCTCAAGCAGGCAACTGCGGATGCGGTGGCGGAACACTTGCAGCTCGACTTGCTGGATTGAGCGCTGGCAGAAATGCCCGTGGGCTATCAGATAGCACCGAGCCATTAGGGATTTAAACGGGCCTTTTCGTGCCTGGCCTGCTTTAATTGGCCGTGTTCATATCCAGCGTCATTGGAGTTCTGACATGGAAATCACCGGCAGCACCGCGTATTACGCGGGCCTCAACGCCATCTACAACGGCCAGGATCGTGTCGATCAGGCCGCCGGCCAGATCGCCAATGCTTCGGTCGAGCGTTCTGCCACCAGCCAGTCCAGCGACTTCCAGGCCGAGCGCCTGCGTGGGGTCGACCGCAGCCAACAGATGGACCTGGCAACCAGCACCGTGCAATTGGCCCTGGGCAAGACCGAGGTCGAACTTGGTGCAAAGGTGGCCAAGGCGTCCGACGAAATGCTTGGGCGCTTCATCGATACCTACGCCTGATTCTTGCCTCCCCCGGCTATCCCTGTGGGAGCGGGTTTACCCGCGAATGCGTCCGCCCAGACATCTCTGTTTTCTGGGCTGGCCCTTTCGCGGGTAAACCCGCTCCCACAGTCATTTCTGCCTGCGATTTCATGCGTTGGCATAAATGCCATCTTTCGCGGCGTAAATGGAACCATAGTCCCTCCTTGACATCGGACGGTGCTAAACGTAAGTTTCAAACAACTGTTTGACCGAAAGCCGACAAGAGCTGGTCGGTACCAGCGGTCCCCTACCGAACTCATCACAGAGGTTCATCGCAATGCCTGATTACAAAGCCCCCTTGCGTGATATCCGTTTCGTCCGCGACGAGCTGCTCGGCTACGAGGCGCATTATCAGAGCCTGCCGGGTTGCCAGGACGCAACGCCCGACATGGTCGACGCGATCCTGGAAGAAGGCGCGAAGTTCTGTGAGCAGGTGCTGTCGCCGCTGAACCGTGTCGGTGACCAGGAAGGCTGCACCTGGAGCGAGTCGGGCGTGAAGACCCCGACCGGCTTCAAGGCGGCTTACGAGCAGTTCGTGGAAGGCGGCTGGCCAAGCCTGGCGCATGACGTCGAGCACGGCGGCCAGGGCCTGCCGGAGTCTCTGGGCCTGGCCCTGAGCGAAATGGTCGGCGGTTCGAACTGGTCGTGGGGCATGTACCCGGGCCTGTCCCATGGCGCGATGAACACCATCTCCGCACACGGTACCGCCGAGCAGCAGCACACCTACCTGACCAAGCTGGTGTCCGGCGAGTGGACCGGCACCATGTGCCTGACCGAGCCACATTGCGGTACTGACCTGGGCATGCTGCGCACCAAGGCCGAGCCACAGGCCGACGGCAGCTACAAAGTGTCCGGTACCAAGATTTTCATCTCGGCCGGCGAACACGACATGGCCGACAACATCGTCCACATCGTGCTGGCGCGCCTGCCGGACGCTCCGGCGGGCACCAAAGGTATCTCGCTGTTCATCGTGCCGAAGTTCCTGCCCAACGCCGAAGGCGGTGTGGGTGAGCGCAACGGCGTGAGCTGTGGTTCCATCGAACACAAGATGGGCATCCACGGCAACGCCACTTGCGTGATGAACTTCGACAGCGCCACCGGCTACCTGATCGGCCCGGCCAACAAGGGCCTGAACTGCATGTTCACCTTCATGAACACTGCACGCCTGGGTACCGCGCTGCAAGGCCTGGCCCACGCCGAAGTGGCGTTCCAGGGCGGCCTGAAGTATGCCCGCGAGCGCCTGCAGATGCGTTCCCTGACCGGCCCGAAAGCACCGGACAAAGCCGCTGACCCGATCATCGTCCACCCGGACGTGCGTCGCATGCTGCTGACCATGAAGGCCTTCGCCGAGGGCAACCGTGCGATGGTGTACTTCACCGCCAAGCAGGTCGACATCGTCAAGTACAGCCAGGACGAGGAAGAGCGCAAGAAGGCCGACGCACTGCTGGCCTTCCTGACCCCGATCGCCAAGGCGTTCATGACCGAAGTCGGCTTCGAGGCCGCCAACCACGGTGTGCAGATCTATGGCGGCCACGGCTTCATCGCCGAGTGGGGCATGGAGCAGAACGTGCGCGACAGCCGTATCTCCATGCTGTACGAAGGCACCACCGGCATCCAGGCACTCGACCTGCTCGGTCGCAAGGTACTGATGACCCAGGGCGAAGCACTCAAGGGCTTCACCAAGATCGTGCACAAGTTCTGCCAGGCGCAGGAAGGCAATGATGCGGTCAAGGAGTTCGTCGAGCCATTGGCAGCACTGAACAAGGAGTGGGGCGAGCTGACCATGAAAGTGGGCATGGCCGCGATGAAGGACCGTGAAGAAGTGGGTGCCGCCTCGGTGGATTACCTGATGTATTCCGGTTACGCGTGCCTGGCCTACTTCTGGGCTGACATTGCACGCCTGGCTGCTGAAAAGCTGGCTGCCGGCACCAGCGAAGAAGCCTTCTACACCGCCAAGCTGCAGACCGCGCGCTTCTACTTCCAGCGCATCCTGCCGCGTACCCGCACTCATGTGGCCACCATGCTGTCGGGCGCCAACAACCTGATGGACATGAAAGAGGAAGACTTCTCGCTGGGTTACTAAGCCTGGTTGAGTTGCCGAGTAAAAAGCCGCTCCCCAGGGAGCGGTTTTTTTCGTTTTAATTTTCTTGCGGCCGAGCAACTTCTTTTGTTGGTGGCAGAGGAAAGCGTCAATAACTTGCGCAGCACAACTTTAATGCGCGGGCATTTTTTGTCGGCTTTGGTCAGCCAAGTTTTAAGGGCTCCGCTAAATAACTGGCCCCGCTCATCAAGTATTAGCAAATACACTGCCAATTTTTGCTCAGTGGCGCTCAACCCCTTCTCTGCGGGGTTTTGCGCGGTCATCCAGCAGCCTGGTGGGGAATGGAACCCATAAGTGGGGGTAAGTTAACACCAGAACTGAGTAACTTTTGAGGTCAGCATTTATTGGCATGACTCTCTAAGTAAACTGATATAAAAAATATTGAATGTTTCCCGTCGACATACTTTGTTACAGCTATCGTGGCATTAAGCGCACTCAGTGGCGTGAACGATCAGTCTGTAAACCTGAGCCGTCGGGAAGTCCATCATGGTCAAGTATCCTGGTAACTTGCGAGTCCCCCATCTGGCCTGTGCGGCAGCGATGACCCTCTGCGCTGCCGGCTTGCCTTTCATGAGCGTTCGGGCAGCGGACCCGGCCGAGCCCGCGCCGGTCGTGCCGGATGTGCCCAGCCTGCAGTCACTGCGTGGCATGACGCCGCCGGACCCTTCAGGTACCGAGGGGGGACGCAAGGTCGACCTGATGTCCGATTATGTGATCAACCGCGGTGCGGTGGTGCTGTTGGGCAAGGCCCTGTTCTGGGACATGGCGGTCGGCAGTGATGGCGCCACCGCCTGCGCTTCATGCCACTACCACGCAGGTGTCGATCATCGGATCACCAACCAGATCAACCCTGGCCAGGCCAATACCAATGCCAACGTGGCGTCGATCTTCAACAAGCCGTTCACGGCCGCCGATATTCCTGGCGACGTGCCGAGCTACGCCATGCGCTCCACAGGCAAGGGCGGCCCGAACTACACGTTGAAAAAAGGCGACTTCCCGACCCACGTGCTGGCCAACCCGCTGGATCGCAACTCGGCGATCGTCTATTCGAGCGATGACGTCATTGGCTCACAAGGTGTGTTCGACGCCAACTTCGTCAAACCCCGTCAATCGCGCTTCGACAAATGTACCCAGCAACCGGACGGTATTTTCCAGGTGGGCGGCATCAACGTGCGCCGCGCCACCGGGCGCAATGCGCCGTCGGTGATCAACGCGGCATTCAACGTGCGCAACTTCTGGGATGGCCGGGCCAACAACGTGTTCAACGGCCTGTCGCCGTTCGGTAACCGCGACCCTGACGCGGGGATCTTTGTCACCAAGGATGCCAGCGGCGTGGCGGTGAAGGTACGCCTGGCCCTCAAGGATGCTTCGGCGGCCTCGCAAGCCGTCGGCCCACCCGGCAGTGCCGTGGAAATGTCCTGTGGCGGGCGCACCTTCGCCGACATTGGCCGGCGCATGCTCGACACCATGATGCTCAAGGGGCAGAAAATCTCGCCCACCGACTCGGTACTCGGGCCAGTCTCCAGTGCCCGTCGGCCGACCTACCGCGAACTGATCAGGAACGCCTTCCAGCCACGCCTGTGGAATGCCACGCAACAGGTCTTGCTGGGCGGTGAACCCTACAGTCAGATGGAGGCCAACTTCCCGCTGTTCTTCGGCTTGGCAATTCAGATGTATGAGTCCACGCTGATCTCCGACCAGGCGCCGTTGGATGCCTATCTGCAGGGCGATCACACCGCCATGAATGCTCAGCAGGTGCAAGGCATGCAACTGTTCCTGGGCAAGGGCAAGTGCATCGCCTGCCATGGTGGTGCGGAGTTGACCAACGCCGGCAGCCGGCTGCTGTTCCAGCCGCGTGAGCGCATCGAGCGCATGGTCATGGCCGACGGCCTGACCACGCTCTATGACAACGGCTTCTACAACACCGGTGTACGCCCGACCTCGGAAGACCTGGCGCTGGGCGGTTCGGACGCCTGGGGCAATCCGTTGTCCTTCACCCGCCAGTACAACACCCAACTTCAAGGCGGGAATATTCCTGACCCTCTGGATGTCGATGTGTGCACCTTCGAGGCACCGCTGAGCGCAGCGGTCCCCTGCGACTCGACTCTCAAGCCCAGTGTCGGTTTCCGCGACTCGGTCGATGGCGCCTTCAAGACGCCTACCCTGCGTAACATCGCGTTGACCGGGCCGTACTTCCACAATGGCAGCCGGGCAACGCTGCAACAGGTGATGGAGTTCTACAACCGTGGCGGCGACCGGCGTGGTGAAGATGCAAGCAACACCAGCGGCTTCGAACACCCGGCAGTCAATCAGCACAACGGCTCCAACCTTGACCCAGACATGACCCCGCTGAACCTGACCCCGGATGAGGTGGATGCACTGGTCAAGTTCATGGAGGTCGGCTTGACCGACCCGCGCGTTGCCTGGGAACGGGCACCGTTCGATCACCCGTCATTGGTACTGCCACAGGGTGAGAAGGGGGATGAAAACTCGGTCGGCCAAAAACCGGCCAGTGCACAGATCACATCTCGGCAAGCGCAAGACGCCGAATTCCAGCTCAATGCCGTCGGTGCTTCGGGTCGCTCCACGCTGCAAGGACCGCTGCAGCCATTCAACAACGACCTGTAGCCGCTTCTCTGTGGGAGCGGCCTTGCGTCGCGATAGGGTCGCAGAGCGACCCCTGGATATCAGCCCTGGTGCATGAATCGCCGGGGCTGCTACGCAGCCCTTTCGCGACACAAGGCCGCTCCCACAACGATCGCAGTGGCCCCAAGCCATACGTAGTTACAAGAAAAGCTCAAGCCCTCCACCCTCGCTGCCGTTAACCCACCGGTGTACTCATCTATTCACGTGTGCTGCCGATGAAGTAAAGGCACAATGCTATTATTGATCTGCCGGGTCGGAGATTGCCCTTGTTTCGTCTAAATGCTGTTCGCGCGAGCCATTTCCTGCCTTCGCTGTTTCTGTTGCTGGCTGGGCTTGCGGCGGCTTATGTAAGAGACCTCAGCGTCTTCTTCACGTCACTGTTCAACGTCCTCCCCACGTTGGTTCTGTTGCTGGGTGGTGCCTACTGCGCTGTCTACCGTCGCCAGCGTGAGCTGTTCCTGATGGTCACGGTGTACATCGCCTATTTCCTGCTCGACACGCAGACCGACTACTACCGCGACAACGGCCGTGTGCGTGAGGATGCGGCAGTGATCTTCCACCTGGTATGCCTGTTGCTGCCCGCCCTGTACGGGCTATTCGGTGCATGGCAGGAACGCACTCACCTGGCCCAGGACCTGCTGGCCCGTTTCGCCGTGCTGTTCGCCGTCGGCAGTGTGGCGGTGGCACTGGAGCAAAGCTTCCCCGAGGCGCTGCTGAGCTGGCTGGCAGAGATTCGTTGGCCGTCGCTGCATGGCCAGTGGATGAGCCTGATCCAGATGGTCTACCCGGCGTTCTTCGTGGTGTTCGTCCTGCTGGTGGTGCAATACCTGCGCGAGCCTCGGCCATTGCACGCGGCGCAGCTGATTGGCCTGGTCGGCATCTTCTGGATGCTGCCCAAGACCTTCATCCTGCCGTTCACCCTGAACATCATGTGCAGCCAGGTGATGCTGATGATCGCCGCTGCGGTATCGCACGAGGCCTATCAGATGGCCTTCCGTGACGAGCTTACCGGGCTGCCCGGGCGCCGTGCGTTGAACGAGCGCATGCAGCGCCTGGGGCGCAACTACGTGATCGCCATGACCGACGTAGACCACTTCAAGAAATTCAACGATACCCACGGCCACGATGTCGGCGACCAGGTGTTGCGCCTGGTCGCCAGCCGGTTGTCCAAGGTCACTGGCGGTGGCCGTGCCTATCGCTACGGCGGTGAGGAGTTTGCCCTGGTGTTCGCCGGCAAGACCGCCGAAGAGTGCGTGCCACATGTGGAAGCGGTACGCGAGATGATCGCCAACTACACCATGCACCTGCGGGACCAGAACAGCCGCCCGCAGGACGATACCGCCGGGCGCCAGCGCCGCAGCGGCAGCGCCAGCGGTACGGTATCGGTGACCATCAGCATCGGTGTGGCCGAGCGCCAAATCGACCATCGCAACCCGGAACAAGTGCTCAAGTCCGCCGACCAGGCGCTTTACAGCGCCAAGAGCGCCGGGCGCAACTGTGTCATGGTCTATGGGCAACAATCCCAGCGCGGGGCAGTGCGGATGGCGTGACCAGAATAGACCATGCGGTCGCGTGATGACCCTATGTCTCGCAAAAGTTGTTCGGTTACACTGGTTTCAACTCCGGGTTTCAACCCGTGCCGCGGTCCGTGTGGCCGCCCCGACCCGACCAGCGAGAGGTTGTCATGGCTGACTATAAAGCGCCCCTGCGCGACATGCGCTTCGTACTGAATGAAGTCTTCAACGTGGCCGAGCTGTGGGCGCAACTGCCCGCACTGGCCGAGGCGGTCGACGCGGAAACCGCCATGGCCGTGCTGGAAGAGGCCGGCAAGGTCACCAGCAAAAGCATCGCCCCGCTCAGCCGCGCTGCCGATGAAGAAGGCTGCCACTGGGACAACGGTGCCGTGCGTACGCCCGCCGGTTTCATCGAGGCCTACAACACCTACGCCGAAGGCGGTTGGGTGGGCGTGGGCGGTGACCCGCAATTCGGCGGCATGGGCATGCCCAAGGCGGTCTCGGCCCAGGTTGAGGAAATGGTCAACGCCTCCAGCCTGGCCTTCGGCCTGTATCCGATGCTGACTGCCGGCGCCTGCCTGTCGATCAATGCCCATGCCAGTGAAGAGCTGAAGGAAAAGTATCTGCCGAACATGTACGCCGGTGTCTGGGCCGGCTCCATGTGCCTGACCGAACCGCATGCGGGTACCGACCTGGGCATCATTCGCACCAAGGCCGAGCCCCAGGCCGATGGCAGCTACAAAGTCAGCGGCACCAAGATCTTCATTACCGGTGGCGAGCACGACCTGACCGAGAACATCATCCACCTGGTGCTGGCCAAGCTGCCGGACGCGCCGGCGGGGCCCAAAGGCATCTCGCTGTTCCTGGTGCCGAAATACCTGGTGAATGAAGATGGCAGCCTCGGCGCGCGCAACCCGGCCACTTGTGGCTCGATCGAGCACAAGATGGGCATCCAGGCTTCGGCTACCTGCGTGATGAATTTCGACGAGGCGGTCGGCTACATTGTCGGCGAGCCGAACAAAGGCCTGGCGGCCATGTTCACCATGATGAACTACGAGCGCCTGGGCGTGGGCATCCAGGGCCTGGCGTCGGCCGAGCGCTCCTACCAGAACGCCGTGGAATACGCCCGTGACCGCCTGCAGAGCCGCGCGCCGACCGGGCCGCAGGCCAAGGACAAGGCCGCTGACCCGATCATCGTCCACCCTGATGTGCGGCGCATGCTGCTGACCATGAAGGCGCTGATCGAGGGCGGTCGTGCCTTCTCCACCTATGTGGCGATGCAACTCGACAGCGCCAAGTACAGCGAAGAACCGGCTACGCGCAAACGCAGCGAAGAACTGGTGGCGCTGCTGACTCCGGTGGCCAAGGCGTTCCTTACCGACCTTGGGCTCGAATGCACGGTGCACGGCCAGCAAATTTTTGGTGGCCATGGCTACATTCGCGAGTGGGGCCAGGAGCAACTGGTGCGCGATGTGCGTATCACCCAGATTTACGAAGGCACCAACGGCATCCAGGCGCTGGACCTCATGGGCCGCAAGGTGGTGGCCAGCGGTGGCGCTTACTACAGGCTGTTCTCTGACGAGATTCGCCAGTTCATTGCCAGCGCGGGCGAAGAGCTGAAGGAGTTTGCCGGTCCGCTGGGCGCCTCCCTTGATCAGCTCGACGGGCTGACCGAGTGGGTGCTGGAGCAGGCCAAGGGCAATCCGAATGAAATCGGCGCCGCGTCGGTCGAGTACCTGCATGCCTTTGGCTATGTAGCCTATGCCTACATGTGGGCGTTGATGGCGCGTGCGGCCAAGGCGGGTGAGGGCGATGAGGCGTTCTATTCGGCCAAGCTGGGCACGGCGCGGTTCTACTTCGCGCGCTTGTTGCCGCGGGTGAATTCGCTGGTGGCCTCGGTGAAGGCGGGCAGTGAGTCGTTGTACCTGCTGGATGCCGAGCAGTTCTGACCGATCGCGTGCCCCTCTTCGCGGGTTTACCCGCGAATGGGCTCAAGCCGATGTATCTGGGAATGACTACTTCCTGTAAGCCTTTTCCTACATAACGTGGTGACTTTTCGCCACTGGTGTCAGATTGGATCCACGGTTAATCTTTCTACATGGACGTTGCGCAGGAAGCGCAAAGGACAGAACAGGGACAACGAAGGATTTCCTGCCAGGATGGCGGGGCGATAGGGATGTCACAGGGAAACAGTCTAGAGAACCCCGCTTCGGCGGGGTTTTCTTTGTCTGCGTGTTTTTCAGCCAAGCACATCCAGCGGCGAGGCGCCCAGTTGCCGGGTGTCGGTCTCTTCCTCCAACAGCGTGCGCAGCAGCTCCACCGACGCCTGCTGACGCTGTGCATCACGGAACACCAGGCCAACCTTTAGCGGCACGCGCGGCTCGCTCAGCGGCTTCCACAGCAAGCCCTGGTCATCCTCGGCAGCATCCTTGGCCCGCCCTGGCAGGATGGTCGCCAGCGCCGTGTGTGCCAGGCTGTCGAGGATCCCCGCCATGTTGTTCATCTCGGCCTGAACCTGCGGCCTGCGGCCCTGGGCGGCGAGCTGTTCCTTCCAGATCTGGCGGATCTGGAATTCCTCACCGAGCATCAGCATGGGTAATTCGGCGGCCTGCTTGATGGAGACCTTCTTGAAGTCCTTGAGGGGGTGGGTATCCGGGATGACAACCTGCAACTCGTCTTCGTACAGAAGTGAGCCGTGTAGCCCTGGCTGACGGGGAGGCAGGTAGCTGATGCCGATGTCCAGGTTGCCGTTGAGCAGCCGCCGTTCGATCTCCAGCCCAGACAGTTCGTAGATCTGCACCACCAGATGCGGCTGTGCCTTGCGCACACGCTCCAGCAACTGTGGCACCAGGCTTGGCCGCACGGTCTGCAGCACACCGATGGCCAGCGTGCGAAGTGAATGGCCCTTGAAATTGCGCATGGCCTCATGGGCCCTTTGCAGGCCATCCAGCAGCGGCAGGGCATGGTTGTACAAGGTGTGCGCAGCCAGGGTCGGCAGCAGGCGCTTGTTGCTGCGCTCGAACAGGCTGAGGTCGAGGCTGTGCTCAAGCTGGCGAATCTGCTGCGACAGCGCCGGTTGCGACAGTGAAAGGCGTTCGGCGGCACGGCCGACATGGCCCTCTTCGTACACCGCGACGAAATAACGCAGTTGGCGAAAATCCATAAGTAACACTTATCGAAAAAGCTGGGAAAACGAAATGGCCGAAAACACTGCCGACGCCTAGTCTATCGCCGTATTCCAACGGGTTACAGCGATCATTCAGCTCATTGTTACCGCGTTTGAAAAACACTTTTGATAGGCAAGGCAGAATTATCCAGCGCCGGCAGCAAGACCGGACCCCTGGCCGCCCTTTACCGTGATTGGTTGGAGCCCCGATGAACCTGTTCAACCTGCGCCGTTCGGCCCCTGCCGCGGTTGCCGAGCCCAAACGTGCGCCGGTGATCGTGGCGGATGCGCCGCAGTTGTCCCGCGAGCGCCTGATGCCGAGCACCGAGCGTGCGGCGCAAGTGTTCGTGCGTGGTCAGGGCTCCTGGTTGTGGGACAACGAAGGGCATGCCTACCTGGACTTTACCCAGGGCGGCGCGGTCAACAGCCTCGGGCACAGCCCCACGGCGCTGGTCAAGGCATTGGGTAACCAGGCACAGGCGCTGATCAACCCGGGTGCGGGCTACCACAGCCGCGGCCTGCTGGCGCTGGTCAACCGGTTGTGCCAGAGCACTGGCAGCGACCAGGCCTACCTGCTCAACAGCGGTGCCGAGGCCTGTGAAGGGGCGATCAAGCTGGCGCGCAAGTGGGGCCAGCTGCACCGTAACGGCGCCTACCACATCATCACTGCCAGCCAGGCTTGCCATGGCCGCAGCCTGGGTGCGTTGTCGGCCTCCGACCCGCTGCCGTGCAACCGCTGCGAACCGGGCCTGCCGGGGTTCAGCAAGGTGCCGTTCAACGACCTGGCGGCGCTGCATGCCGAGGTCGATTCGCGCACGGTGGCGATCATGCTCGAACCGGTACAGGGCGAGGCGGGGGTGATCCCGGCTACACGCGAGTACCTGCAAGGTGTGGAAAAGCTCTGCCGGGAGCTGGGCATCCTGCTGATTCTCGACGAAGTGCAGACTGGCATTGGCCGTTGTGGAGCCTTGCTGGCAGAGCAGACCTACGGCGTGCGCGCCGACATCATCACCCTCGGCAAGGGCCTGGGCGGCGGTGTGCCACTGGCCGCGTTGCTGGCTCGCGGGACGGCCTGCTGTGCCGAACCGGGCGAGCTGGAGGGCAGCCATCACGGCAACGCGCTGATGAGCGCCGCTGGCCTGGCCGTGCTGGAGACCGTACTGGAGCAGGGCTTCTTCGAGCAGGTGCAGGACAGTGGTCGTCATCTGCGCGATGGCTTGAGCCGTCTGGCTGGCCGCTACGGTCAGGGGGAAGTGCGCGGCCAAGGCCTACTTTGGGCCCTGCAACTGCATGAGAACCTGGCCGGGGAACTGGTCGAGGCCGCCCTGCACGAAGGCTTGCTGCTGAATGCGCCACAACCCGATGTGGTGCGCTTCTCGCCGGCGCTGACGGTGAGCAAGGGCAACATCGATGAAATGCTCCTGCGCCTGGCCCGGGCCTTTGCCCGCCTGCACGCGCAGCAACAGGCCCGCCGCGAGATGCCGGCCTGATCAAGAATTCAACGAACCGTCTGGCGTTTCTGCGCATCGCCCCGTGCCTGTTTCATTTGGCCCGGGGCGTTTTTTTTGCCTGTGGAACCTCTGCGATGCGCGACTAGTCTCTGATGTAACCCCTTCAGGAGACACCCGCATGGACTTCATTCGCATCATCATCGCCATTATCTTGCCGCCGCTGGGCGTGTTTCTGCAGGTGGGTTTTGCCGGGGCGTTCTGGCTGAATATTCTGCTGACCCTGCTGGGCTACATCCCGGGGATCGTGCATGCGGTGTACATCATCGCCAAGCGCTGAGGATGCCGGGGCGCCGGACCGGTCGGAAAGGGCCGCAAAGCGGCCCCAGGGTCTCAGCCCTCCAGCACCCGGCAGTAAAACCTCCACTCTTCCTCCAACGCATGGGCCAGGTTCTCGGCCTTGCGCAACCCATGCCGTTCCCCTGCATAGAAATGCCCTTCGGCCGCGATGCCATTGGCCTGCAGCGCCTGCAGCATCGAGCGCGTCTGCTCCGGCACCACCACGGCATCCAGCTCGCCCTGGAAGAAGATCACCGGCACCTTGATCCGTGAGGCATGCAGCAGCGGTGTGCGCTGGCGGTAGCGCTCGGCATCCTGTTGCGGGTCACCGATCAGCCAGTCCAGGTAGTCGCCTTCAAACTTGTGCGTGGCCCGGCCCAGGGCAACGGGGTCACTGACCCCGTAAAGGCTGGCGCCGGCGCGGAACACGTCGTGGAACGCCAGGGCGCACAACGTGGTGTAGCCACCGGCACTGCCACCGCGAATGAACGCCTTACCGGGGTCGATCAGCCCTTGCCCGGCCAGATGCTCGACGGCGGCGCAGGCATCCTGCACGTCGCTTTCGCCCCAGCGCAGGTGCAGCGCCTGGCGGTAGGCCCGGCCATAGCCGGTGCTACCCCGGTAGTTCAGGTCGGCGACGGCGAAACCGCGCTGGGTCCAGAACTGGATACGCGGGTCGAGCACCGGGTAGCAGGCTGAGGTCGGGCCGCCGTGTATAAACACCAGCAGAGGCGCAGGGCCCTTGGAACCGTGTGCCGGATAGAAAAAGCCATGGGCAAACGCGCCGCCGCTTTCGTAATGGATCGATTGCGGCAGGCTGATCTGCGCTGCCGGCAGCACTTCGGCGCCGCCGGCCAGCACGCTGACTTCGTGGTTGGCGCGGGCAATGGCGATCACTGCCGGTGGGCTGATTGGCGAGGCAGCGACGGCATAGAGGTGTTCAGCGTCCATGGCCAGGTTGCGGAACCGGGTGTAGGCGCTGGCGAATCGCTCCAATCGGCCACTTTCATCATGCAGGCCCAACTGCCCGATACCGCCTTCGAACCAGGTGGCAAGATACTGTCGGGGGCTTGCTGGCAGCCAGGTGCAGGTGCCCAGTTGCCAAGGCGCGGCGGCATGGTCGGCAGGCTTGGCCGGCAATGCTTGCCAGTGGCCGTCGACCTCGCCCCAGGGCTGCCAGAAGCCATTACGGTCAGACAGGCAATACAAGCGGCCCTCAGCGTCGAAACGCGGTTGTTGCAGCGATTCGTCTGCGGCGGCGATGGGCTGCGCAGGGCCCCAGTCGCCCTTGGCGTCGCGTTCGCGGCACATCAGCCGGGTCAGGGTCCAGGGCTGTGCCGGGCGGTCCCATTCGACCCACGCCAGCCGCTTGCCATCAGCGCTGACCGTTGGCGAGGCATAGAAGTCGGCACCTTCGGCGAGTACCTGGCGGGTGTTTTCACCCAATGCCACCAGGCGATGTTCGACGCCTTCGCCATGGCGCTCTTCGACAGCCAGCACCTTGTCGTGGTGCCACTGCAGATCGCCGTAGCGGCAACCGGCTTCGGCGCTCAGGGCGCGTGGTGCAGTGCCTGCGAGGCTCTGGGTATAGACCTGCTGATCCTCTTCGTTGACGAACAGCAGCCCGTCGCCGCCCAAGCAGAAGCTGCCGCCACCGTATTCGTATACCCGGCTGCGCACGCTGAAGCCATCGGGCGTCAGGCAACGGGCCTGGTGGTCACGCCAATGCCAGATACGGCAGGCACCATCGGCCGGGCGGAACTCGTTCCAGAACAGCCCCTCGGCGCTGACCTTGAGTTCGGCAAAGTCGGTGCCGGCTGCGACGGCCTGTGCGGCGCTGAAGTCAGCCGCGGACGATGACACGGGAGTTGCGCTCATTGCGGAAGGTCATCTCTTCGATGGCGAGCTGGGCGGTTTCCGCTTCCTCGCGGGCTTTGAGGATGATGCCGTGGTCGGCCGACTTGGCGCAGACCGGGTCGGCATTGCTGGCATCGCCGGTGAGCATGAAGGCCTGGCAACGGCAGCCGCCGAAGTCCTTTTCCTTCTCGTCGCACGAACGGCACGGCTCGGGCATCCAGTCGTAACCGCGGAAGCGGTTGAAGCCGAACGAGTCGTACCAGATGTGGTGCAGGTCATGCTCGCGCACGTTGGGGAACTGCACCGGTAGCTGGCGCGCGCCGTGGCAGGGCAGGGCGGTGCCGTCCGGGGTGATGGTCAGGAACAGGCTGCCCCAGCCGTTCATGCAGGCCTTGGGGCGTTCTTCGTAGTAATCCGGGGTGACGAAGATCAGCTTGCACGGGTGGCCCTCGGCCTTGAGTTTTTCCCGGTACTCGTTGGTGATGCGCTCGGCACGTTCGAGTTGCGCGCGGGTCGGCAGCAGGCCCAGTCGGTTGAGGTGCGCCCAGCCGTAGAACTGGCAGGTGGCAAGCTCGACGAAGTCCGCCTCAAGGGCAATGCACAGCTCGATGATGCGGTCGATCTTGTCGATGTTGTGCCGATGGGTGACGAAGTTGAGCACCATCGGGTAACCGTGGGCCTTCACCGCTCGGGCCATCTCCAGCTTCTGGGCGAAGGCTTTCTTCGAGCCGGCGAGCAGGTTGTTGACCTGCTCGTCACTGGCCTGGAAGCTGATCTGGATATGGTCCAGCCCGGCCTCCTTGAAGGCGGCGATGCGCGCTTCGGTCAGGCCAATGCCGGAGGTGATCAGGTTGGTGTAGTAGCCCAGCCGGCGCGCTTCGCCGATCAGCTCGGCGAGGTCCTGGCGCACCAGCGGTTCACCACCGGAAAAACCGATCTGTGCGGCCCCCATCTCGCGGGCTTCGGCCATCACCTTGAACCACTGCGCGGTGCTCAGCTCCTGGCCCTGGGCGGCGAAGTCCAGCGGGTTGGAGCAGTACGGGCACTGCAGCGGGCAGCGGTAGGTCAGCTCGGCCAGCAGCCACAGCGGCAGGCCGACCGGCACCTCAGGCGAGGGTGATCCAGTGTTCGGCACGGGCCACCTCCATGAATTGCTCGATGTCGTCGGCGACTTCGGGCACACCAGGGAATTGCTGTTCAAGTTCGGCGATGATCGCCGCCACGTCGCGCTTGCCGTCGATCAGGCCGCCGATAAGGCTGGCGCTGTCGTTGAGCTTGATCATGCCCTCGGGGTACAGCAGCACATGCCCCTTCTGCGCCGGTTCGTACTGGAAGCGGTAGCCAGGACGCCAGTTCGGCACCTGGTTGCGTTCGAAGCTCATAGGGCGATCCCCTTGTGCCAGGCCCGTTGCTGGGTGACGGAGTGGTAAGGCGGGCGGTTCAGCTCGTAGGCCATGCTCATGGCGTCGAGCATGCTCCAGAGGATATCCAGCTTGAACTGCAGGATTTCCAGCATACGCTCCTGGCCCGCGCGGGTGGTGTAGTGCTGCAGGGTGATTGCCAGACCGTGCTCCACGTCACGCCGGGCCTGGCCCAGGCGAGTGCGGAAGTACTCGTAGCCGGCCGGGTCGATCCACGGGTAGTGCTGCGGCCAGCTGTCCAGGCGCGACTGGTGGATCTGCGGGGCGAACAGCTCGGTCAGCGAGCTGCTGGCCGCTTCCTGCCAGCTGGCGCGGCGGGCGAAGTTGACGTAGGCATCCACTGCAAAGCGCACGCCTGGCAGCACCAGCTCCTGGGAGCGCAGTTGGTCGGGGTCGAGGCCGACTGCCTGGCCCAGGCGTAGCCAGGCTTCGATGCCGCCGTCCTCGCCGGGCGCGCCGTCGTGGTCGAGCAGGCGCTGGATCCACTCGCGGCGTACTTCGCGGTCCGGGCAATTGGCCAGGATCGCGGCATCCTTCATCGGGATGTTGACCTGGTAGTAGAAGCGGTTGGCCACCCAGCCCTGGATCTGCTCGCGGCTGGCGCGGCCTTCGTACATCGCCACATGGTACGGGTGGTGGATGTGGTAATAGGCGCCTTTGGCGCGCAGGGCCTGCTCGAACTCGGCAGGGGACATTGGCAGTGCGTCGCTCACGGGGCCTCCTTACAACTCGATGCTCATGCCGTCGAAGGCGACTTCGACGCCACGGCGCTGGACTTCGGCGCGCTCGGGCGAGTCTTCGTCGAGGATCGGGTTGGTGTTGTTGATGTGGATAAGCACCTTGCGTTGGCGCGGGAAGCCATCAAGCACCTCGAGCATGCCGCCGGGGCCGTTCTGCGCCAGATGGCCCATCTCGCGGCCGGTACGGGTGCCGACACCACGGCGCTGCATTTCATCATCCTCCCACAGCGTGCCGTCGACCAGCAGGCAGTCGGCCCCGTGCATCATCTGCAGCAGTTGCTCGTCGACCTGGCCGAGGCCGGGGGCGTAGAACAGTTTGCCGCCAGTGCGGGTGTCTTCGACCAGCAGGCCGAGGTTGTCGCCCGGGTGAGGGTCGAAGCGGTGCGGCGAATAGGGTGGTGCGGCGCTGCGCAGAGGGAAGGGGGTGAATCTGAGGTTGGGGCAGGCTTCGATGACGAAGCTGCCTTCGAGCTCGATGCGGTTCCACTGCAGGCCGCCGTTCCAGTGGCTGAGCATGTTGAACAGCGGGAAACCGGTGGTCAGGTCCTGGTGGACCATGTCGGTGCACCAGACCTGGTGCGGGCAGCCTTCGCGCAGGCTCAGCAGGCCGGTGGTGTGGTCGATCTGGCTATCGAGCAGGACGATGGCGTTGATGCCGGTATCGCGCAACGCACGCGCAGGCTGCATCGGCGCAAAGGCCTGGAGCTGGGCGCGAATGTCGGGTGAGGCATTGCACAGGATCCAGTGCTCACCGTCGTCGGACAGGGCGATGGACGACTGGGTGCGTGCCGTGGCGCGCAGGCTGCCGTCGCGAAAGCCCTTGCAGTTGACGCAGTTGCAGTTCCACTGCGGGAAACCACCGCCGGCGGCGGAACCGAGAATCTGGATGTACATGGCCACTCCTTCTGCGAAAAGCCGTATCCGAAAAACGACGACGCCCCGGCGGGCCGAGGCGTCATGCCGCAAAGCAGGGCTTAGCGGTTGGCGAAGTACATGGTCACTTCGAAGCCGATACGCAGGTCAGTGTATGCAGGTTTGGTCCACATGGGCGTTCTCCTTCCGGATGGGGTTGGGTTGTGTCAGCTACTGCTTGGGTGCCGCCTGGAGCAGGAGGTTCCATTGGCTGAGATAGCGTTATCTTACAAGAAAATTTTGTACCGAAAGGTTAATTCTTTGATATGCGCCCTTGCAGAAAACGTAACAATCTTCGATTGGTCAGTTCCAGGACGCATCTGGAGCGGCGCTGTTAGCCAAGCAAAGCCAGGCGCAATCGGTACTGAGCAGGTCACGTAACATGTCGTCCAGAGCTGCTTGTTGTGTATTCAGGATAGACCACTGAAGTGCAGGCAGGCTGGCGGGCTGATTGGCCAGGTGTGTCTGCCAAGCCCATTCGGCGGCCTCGGCGTTGGCCATGGCAGGTTCGTCGAATTGCTCGGCCAGTGCTTGTCGGGCGCCGGTGTCGAGTGTGACACCTTGGCTCAGAAGCTCGCGCAGGTGGCTGAGGATTTCGGCGTGACTGGCATGTGGCGTCTGCACGCCGAACAGCAGGCCACCGATGCCCTCGACCTGACGGAAGGTACTGAACACCGCGTAGCCGAGTTGCAGTTCGACTCGCAGGCGTTGGTAAACCGGGCCTTGCAGCAGTTGCGCCAGCAGTCGACCACAGGCCTGCTGCTCGGCAGCCAGTGGGCAGAACAGCAACAGGGCGTTTTCACTGCCCGCCATCTTGGCATGCTGCCAGCGATGGCCAGCCCAGAGGGCGGCAGGCGTGGGCGCAGCGCCTTGCCCTGGGCAGCCTTGCAGCACTGCGCCCAGTGCCTGCGTGGCGCGGGTGTCGAAACCCGTCGCCAGGCCCTGCCAGTGGCTGTGCTGCCAGGCATCGTCGAGTAGTGCCTGGTCGACGGTGCAAGACTCAGGTGCTTCGGGGCAGGTGCCGAGCACTGCGTCAGGTAGTTGCTTGATCAGCGCCCTGATCGGTATCAGGGTAGGCGCCTCAGGTGGCGAAAGCTGCCAGTTGGTGGGCGCCTGCAAAAGCGCCAGGGCTTGGGCTGTGGCGCGTATCAAGGCTGCCGGATGGCCAGCGCAGCGCAACTGCCAGTATTCGCCTGACGTACTGAACTGCAGGTGCACACAGGCCCGCTCGCAACGTACTTGCATGGGGAGCAAGGCGCGCTCAAGTACGCGATACAGATGCTGGCGCAATGCCGATGGCACGTGCCAGCGCAAATAAAGTGCTGCGTATTGCCTGGCTGGCGGAAGCAGGTCGCAGAGGGTGAGCGCAAGTGGCAGCGCTGCCTTTTCAGAAACGGGCAGATCATCGAGCAACAGAGGCTCGGCCGCAGGCAGTTGCCATTGCTCGTATGCGCGGCATGGCAGCTGCTCAAGCAATGCTGCAAGCGCGGCCAGTGCTTGCGAATCCAGGGGTGCAAACGGCTGCCCGGCGCAGTCGCGGCGCGCCAGTTCCAGTGCGCTGGCACTGCGCTCGCGACGCTGCTGCAAGAGGCCGAACGCGCTGTTGAGTTGGGTAAAGTCTGACTGGCGAATGAAGTCGAACCAGCCGTGCAACAGCTCCTGGGCTTCGTCGAAACGCGCATCCGGGCCGAGCTTCAGGTCGATGTGCCACAGTTGTTGCCCGGCGAAGGCGTACAGCTTCTCGACCTTGAACCCTTTGAGCCAGCCACGTCGCTGCAGCGCATCCAGCCAACTGCCGGGGCGGTTATCGCCGAGGCAGGCCATCAGCAGCTCCAGCGCCTGTTCTGCACCTGCAGGCAAGCCTTCGTGAGCGAACAGCAGCGGCTCGTTGGCAGCCAGGGCGGGTGGCAATGCTTGTGGCACAGTTGCGCGCGATTCGAAGATGCCGGCGAATTGCCTGCCGAGATGTTCCAGTTCATCCAGCGGCTGCGGGCCGCACAGGCTCAATGTGATCTGACCGCCCTGGTAGAAGCGCTGGTGAAAACCCGTGAGGGCTTGCTGGAAGGCAATATTGCCTAAAACGAGGGAATAGCGGTTGCCTGCATGAAAGCCGACTAACGGATGATCGCCTGCCACTGACTGCAGCAAGGCAAATTCCTGCTGTGCCTGCGGGTTGCGCGACCAGGCGATGAATTCGGCGTGGATGACCTCCCGCTCGCGGTGCTGGCGCTCGATGCTCAGGTCCGGCTCGGCAAGCATCTGGCACAGGCGCTCCAGCCCACCGGCCAGCGCGGCGGGCGGTACTTCGAAGAAGAAGTCGGTAGTGCGTTCGCGGGTGCTGGCATTGACCTGGCCGCCGAGGGCCTGGACGTAGCGCATCAGGCCGTCTTCCAGTGGGAAGCGTGCGGTGCCGAGGAAGAACAGGTGTTCGAGGAAGTGGGCCAGGCCCGGCCACTGGCGCGGAGCGTCGTGGCTGCCCGCGTGCACTCGCAGGGCTGCAGCCGCGCGCTTCAGGCGCGGGGCGTGACGCAAGGTCAGTTGCAGGCCGTTGGCGAGTGTGAGGTGGCGGGTGGTGTCAGGCATGGGAACTCCGGGCAAGTGTTCATGCTATCCCATTTGTAAGGCAGGCCCGGCCCATTCGCGGGTAAACCCGCTCCCACAGGCGTTGCACAAGACCAAGGCCTGTAAAAATCTGTGGGAGCGGGTTTACCCGCGAATGGGCCGCAAAGCGGCCCCTGTCAGCCCTGACGCAGATGCAGCTCCTGACGCAGATCGGTCAGGTAAGGAAACGCCTCACGCCCCCGCACCACCCGCTCATGTTCCAGCTCTGCCAGCAGCAGGCACTCGTCGTGCCCGGCCACGGCCAGTAGGCTGCCGTCGGGCCCGATGATGCTGCTTTGCCCGCAATACTGGATCTCGTCTTCTGCCCCGCAGTAGTTGGCATACACCAGGTAGCACTGGTTTTCCTGCGCTCGCGAGCGCACGGTCACCTGGCAGACGAAATCGTAAGGTGTCATGTTCGCCGTCGGCACGAGGATCAACTCGGCACCTGCCAGCGCCAGGCGCCGGGCGTTCTCCGGGAACTCGATGTCGTAGCAGATCAACATGCCGACCTTCCAGCCCTCCAGCTCGACCACCGGGAAATGGTCGGCGCCAGGGCTGAACATCGCCCGGTCCAGCTCGCCGAACAGGTGGGTCTTGCGGTAATTGCACAGGCTGCGGCCATGGGCATCGATCAACTGCACGCTGTTGTAGATTGCCCCGTCATCGGCACGCTCCGGGTAGCCATAGACGATGGCGATCCGGTGTACCTGGGCGATCTCCACCACCGCCATGGCCGATGGACCATCGTCGGCTTCGGCCAGCCGTTCGACTTGCGTCAGGCCAATGTTGTAGCCGCTCAGGAACATCTCCGGGCACACCAGCAGCTGCGCGCCACGCTCGGCTGCCAGTTGCGCCTGGTGACGCAGCCGTTGCAGGTTGCCGGGCACGTCCAGCGGGTTGGGTGCGCCCTGGAACAGAGCGATGCGCATGCTGCCTCCTTGGTTTCAGTCGGCCAGGGCGATCGGCCCGATCTCGTCGAACACGTCGCCCGGGCCTGGGTTGTCCGGGTGGGTGTGGCCACCGAAGTGGTTCATGATACCCCACACCGCATTCAGCGACGTCTGTACCGCGCCTTCGACCCAGGCCGGGGTCCACGACACGTCGTCGCCGGCGATGAACATGCCGCGTTGTTCGGCGGGCATATCCTGCTGCATGAAGTGCGCATACATACGCTGGTTGTAGCGGTAGTGGCCCGGCAGAGCGCCCTTGAAGGCGCCGAGGAAGTGCGGGTCGGCTTCCCAGGAAATGGTGATCGGGTCACCGATGATATGCCCGGCGATGTCGGTTTTCGGGTAGATCTTTTTCAGTGCATCCAGAGCCAGCTGCACGCGCTTCTCCACCGGATGCGGCAGCATCTTCAGGGCGTCGCTCATCCAGGCGTAGGACAGGCAGATGACGCCCGGCTTGTCGTCACCATTATCGAACAGGTAGGTACCGCGGGTGAGGCGATCGGTAAGGGTCATGCTCATCAGATCGCGGCCGGTCTGTGGGTCCTTGTCCTTCCAGAACGGCCGGTCGACCATGACAAAGGTTTTCGACGACTGCATGTAGCGGGTGCGGTCCAGGGCCATCCACATCTTCTGTGAGAACAGCGACTCTTCGCAGTCGATCTGGGTGGTCAGCAGCCAGCTCTGGCAGGTGGCGAGCACCGCGCCGTAGTGGCGGGTGTCACCCCAGTTGTCGGTGACTGCCAGGCGCCCATCGGCGGCACGTGCTATGCGTTTCACCCCGGTACGCGGCGCACCGCCATGCAGCGAACTCAGGCTGGTGCCTTGCGGCCAATGTGCGCAGCGCTCCGGCACATGGCGCCAGATACCCTGAGGGACTTGCTCCACGCCGCCGACGACCAGGTGCTGGTGGTCATCGCAGTTGGTCATCACCACGCGGAAGATTTCCAGCATCGAGTTGGGGAAGTCCGAGTCCCAGCCGCCGGTGCCGAAACCGACCTGGCCGAACACTTCGCGGTGCTGGAAGCTCAGCTGGGCAAACGAGCGCGAGGTGGCGACAAAGTCGTAGAAAGTGCGGTCGTCCCACAGCGGCACCAGCTTGTTCCACAACTCTTTCAGCCGAGGTACGTCACGGTCACGGATCGCCTGCTGGATGTCGGCGAACCTGGCACCGCTTTCCAGTGCATCGGCCCACGCGTCGGCCACTTCATGGAACAGCTTGGGCAAGTCACTGGCTTTTTCGGCGTAGTAGGTCTGGCCTTCGAGGTCGATCACCGTGCTGCCCGAGGCAGAGGTTAGCGGGTTGGGGAAGGGCTTGGTTTCCAGGCCCAGCTTGTCGACGTAGTGGTAGAAGGCGGTGGAGGACACCGGGAAGCGCATGCCACCGAGCTCGGCGATGATACCGTCGGTGCCGTTGAAGGCCTGCGAGCGCAAGCGCCCACCGAGCTTCGAGGCCTCGTACACCACAGGCTTGAGGCCCAGCTTCATCAATTCGTAGGCCGCGACCAGGCCGGCAATACCGGCGCCGACAATGGCGACTTCCTCACCATGGCGCTCAGCCGGGATACTGCCCAGGCCAGCCGGGTGTTCCAGCCAGTCGTCGAAGGCGAAGGGAAAATCCGGGCCGAAGATGGTGATGGGTTGTTTGCCGTCGGCGGGGTGGCGGTTTTTCTTGTTCATGAAGTGACCTTGCCAGAGCGGCTGCGCGAAGGGCGGAGCCTGAGTATAGGAGATGGCTGTGGGTCATTTTATGAAGCGGGGTGTTCGTAATTAAGATGCAGAATGATGTCGTAATGTGTGTTGGGTGGTCATATCGACCGATTATCTGGCTATTTTGATGATCATCAGGCAAGGCGCGATCGCGCGAGCACGTTTAGACTGGCTGCCCCCGATCAACCTTGCTGCTCAGGATGATCGACGTGGTGGTCTTTTCCACTCCCTCGACACTGCCAATCTGGTCCAGCAGCTGGTCGAGTTGTTCCGGCGAATCGCTGCGCAGCCAGGCCACGTAATCGAATTCGCCACTCACCGCGCACAGCTGCTGCACCTGCCCCATGGCACTCAGTCGCCGCACCACTTCCTTGCCAGAGCGTGGCTGTACCTTGATCCCGACATAGGCCTGCAGCCCACCGCCAATCAGGCGCTGGCCAAGGCGCACGCCATAGCCGGTGATTACCTTGTTCTTCTCTAGCCGCTCCAGGCGCGAGTTGACCGTGGTGCGGGCGATGCCCAGCTGGCGGGCGAGGGTGGCGACGCTTTCGCGGGCGTTGATCTGCAGCAGGGCGAGCAACTGACGGTCGATTTCGTCGAGGGTGATGGGGCGGGCGTCCGACATGGTGAGTCTCTGCTGTGGGCTCGCTAGCCTACATGGCGTTCGCTGTGCTCAGCCAGTAGTTGCCTGAACATATCGCTTCCCGCCCTTGGTCATGCCCGTTTGCCCTGCATGGACAGGGTAGTAGCTGATTGATATCGTTCGCGCCGCCGCCGACTTTGGCGCTATCTCTGCCATGCAAGGATTCGCACGTATGAACAAGATGACAGTCAGCCCTTGGTTGATGGTTTCTCCGGATGGGCCGCTGACTTGCGCACGTGATGGTCAGTTGGTGCACCTGCGTCAGGGAGGGCTGGATGGCGCTTGCGGCCCTTACAGTGTAGTGATGGCGCTGGTTACGCTCGGTGTCATGAGCTACACAGAAGCGCGAAATATGTACCTCTGGCATGGCAACAGTCGAGAAGGGCGTTTTCGTACTGAAATCCGCAACCTGGGAGCGTTGGTTTCAGAAGGCACTGACTATAAGGACATGCTCAGGCTGGTTGATTGCTTTAGCGGTGTGGGTGTAGGTGCCGAGTACGTTACGGGTAGCAAGAAAGAAGTTGTGCAGCAGGTTCAAGAGGCTGTCGACAGTCAGTGCGCCCCGATTATCGGCGTACGTTGGGCTGGCGGGAGTGGCCATTGGATGATGGTTGTCGGCTATCAAGGCTACGATGACGATGGTGATTTTCAGATCACCCACCTGCTGTGCCTGGATCCCGGCAGCGAAACGCCGCGCACAAGCTTGTGGAATGCGGTCATCGCACTGTTCAACGAAGATGGTAGCTCCGTCGCGAGCGGCCCACTCCCTTCGATCCACTGGGGTTATGACGGTAAACCTGAAAGTTGCCGTGTCGAAGATGCGCTTCTGATCTGCAAGGCATGATCGCGCAGAAACGAAAAAGCCGCGCTGGTGCGCGGCTTTGTCATATCTGGTGGGCCCACACGGACTCGAACCGTGGACCAAAGGATTATGAGTCCTCTGCTCTAACCGACTGAGCTATAGGCCCTCAGTAAGTGCGCGGATTATAACGAGGGTTTTGAAAGCGTGCCATCCGAAAGATCGGACAGTGCTAAACGAAGAAACGCCGCCGCGAATTCATCAGGCGGCAATGGCAGGCTGACGATGTACCCCTGAATCTGCTCGCAGCCCTCGGCCGCAAGGAAACGCTGCTGTGCCTGGTTCTCCACGCCCTCGGCGATGATCGTCAGCTGCATGCTGCGCCCCAGTGCGATGATGGCGCGGGCAATGGCGGCGTCGTGCGGGTCATCCGGCAGGCCACGGATGAACGACTTGTCGATCTTGAGTATGTCCAGCGGCAGGCGCTTGAGGTAGCTCAGCGACGAGTAGCCGGTGCCGAAGTCGTCGATTGCCAGCTGTACGCCCAGGTGCTTGAGCTGGTGCAGCACGGCCAGGGCTTCTTCGGCCTGGCTCATGATGAAGTTTTCGGTGATCTCCAGCTGCAGGTCACCCGCTTTCAGCTGGTAGACCTTCAACAGATGTTCGATACGCTTGGCGAGATTCGGCTGGCGTAGCTGCGCGCCCGCCAGGTTGATCGAAAGCGGGCCAAAGGCTTGGTAGACCTTTTTCCAGCGATGCATCTGCTGGCAAGCCTGCTCCAGCACCCAGTCGCCCAGCTGGAGAATGCTGCCGTTCTCTTCGGCCAGGTGAATGAAATGCTCGGGCGGCACCTCGCCGAATGTTGGGTGGCTCCAGCGAATCAGCGCTTCGGCGCCGACCAGGGTCTGGGTCTTGAGGCTCAGCTTGGGCTGGAAGCTCAGGCTCATTTCGTTACGCTCGATGGCGCGGCGCAGTTCGTGCTCCATGGCGATGCGTTCGCTGGCCTGTACGGTCAGGTCACGGGTGTAGGCCTCCACGCGGTTGCGGCCTTTGGCTTTGGAACGGTACATGGCGGCGTCGGCGTTGCGGATCAACGTGGCGACGTCGGTGCCATCTTGTGGGTACAGGCTGATGCCGATACTGGCGCTGGTGAAGAACTCGTGTTCGCCGGCCTGGAACGGGGCGATGAAGCAGGCCAGCAATTTGTTGGCGATGGCATGGGCATCGCTGGGCTTGTGCAGGCCAGGCAGCAGGATGATGAACTCGTCACCACCCAGGCGGGCCACGGTGTCGACGTCGCGCACCTGTTCCTTGAGGCGTTGGGCGATGCCTTTGAGCAACAGGTCGCCGACCGGGTGGCCGAGGCTGTCATTGATGTGTTTGAAACGGTCCAGGTCGAGGAACAACACGGCGCCCTGGCGGTTGGACACCTGCGAGCAGGTCAGCACGGCCTGCAGCCGGTTTTCGAAGAGGGCGCGGTTGGGCAGGCCAGTGAGCGGGTCGTGGTGAGCCTGGTAGTCGAGTTTGGCCTGGGCGTGCTTGAGGCTGGAGATGTCGGCGAATACGGCGACGAAGTGGGTGATTTCGCGTTCGTTGTTGCGCACGGCGCTGATGGTCAGCCAGCCCGGATACAGCTCGCCATTCTTGCGCTTGTTGTAGATCTCGCCTTGCCAGTGGCCTTCGGCAGTCAGCTGATGCCACATCGCGGCGTAGAAGGCGCTGTCATGCTGACCGGAGGCGAGCAGGCGGGGAGTTTGGCCCAGCGCTTCGATCTCGCTGTAGCCAGTGATCTCGCTGAAGGCGCGGTTCACTGCGCTGATGCGCTGGTCGGTGTCGGTGATCAATACCCCTTCGGCGGTATTTTCGAATACGGTGGCAGCCAGTTGCAGTTTTTCCTGCATCAGGTGGCGTTCGGTGATGTCGCGGGCGATGGTCAGCATGCAGTCGACACCACCGATCGGCAGTGGCCGTGCCGACAGCTCGCAGAGGCGAATCTGCCCGTCGCTGCGGCGCAGGTGGCAACTGAAGTCACGCACGAAACCATCGCGACCAAGCTGGTCGATCAGGCGCTTGCGCTCGTTCAGGTCGACCCAGATCCCCAGGTCGAATGAGGTCTGGTCGATAGGCGCGTTGAACTCGTAACCGGTCAGGCGGCAGAAGCCCTCGTTGACCTCCAGCAGCAGGCCATCGCTCTGACGCGACAGCAGCAAGCCGTCAGGCGAGGCGTGGAAGGCCTTGGCGAATTTTTCCTCAGAGGTTTGCAGCTGTTGCTGGGTTTGCTTGAGCTGGCTGATGTCGCGCACAGCCACCACCAGCGCCGGGGTGCCGTCGAGTTCGAAGGTTTCGGCCGAGGTCAGGCCGGTGAACAGCTCGCCGTTGCTGCGGCGGAAGGTCATTTCCAGGTTGCGGATGCCGCCTTGGTGCAGGCGTTCGAGCAGCTTCGGGCCTATGCCTTCGATGCCCCACAAGTTGAGCTCTGTGGCGGTGCGGCCGATCACTTCGCCGGGCGTCAGGCCGATCTGTGCTTCGAAAGCCTCGTTGACTTCGAGCAACACGCCATCGCTATGCCGTGCGATCAACAGAATGTCCGGGCACTGCTCGAACACCGAGGCGAATTTCTGTTCCGACAGGCGCAGGGCGTCCTCCGTGCGCTTGGTCTCGCTGATGTCGATCATCAGGCCGCGCATCACCGGGCGGTGGCCGTGTTCGATCATGCTGACGATGTTGCGCACCCAAAGCGGCTGGCCATCGGCGCGCATCACCCGGTAGTCGAGGCTGTGATCACGCCCGGCGGCGGTTTCGCTCTCGCAGAAGGCCTGGGCCCAGAGCGCATCCTCGGGGTGCAGAATGCTGCGCCAGAAGCCGGGCTTGAGCCAGTCGTGCAGAGGGTAGCCCAGCAGGTCTTCGGCGTGCGGCGAGACATAGCTGTAGGTGAAGTCGTTGGCGTCGGCTTCCCAGGCGATTGCCGACAGGCTTTCGATCAGGCCGCGGTAGTGATATTCGCTGCTGCGCAGTTCCTGTTCCAGGGCGATGCGCCGGGAAATTTCCGAACTGAGCCGGCGATTGATGCGGATGACCACGGCGAGAATTGCGATCAGCAGCAAGACGGCGGGCAGGCCATAGATCAGGGTGTCATGCCAGAAGCTGCGCTGGTCGACCACATTGCCGACCCAGCGTTGCTGGATATGGCTGATCTCATCGCTGGACATGTCGGCCATCACCTTGTCGAGAATGCCGATCAGTACTTGCTGGTCACGGGGCGCCGCCATTGCCAATTGATAGCGATAGGGCGTTTCGCCGCTCACATACAGCCCTTCGAGCTTGAGCTGGCGCAGGCTCCAGATGCTCGAGGCGAGGTCGCCGACCACGGCATCCACCGCATCGGTGGCCAGCGCCTGCAGGGTCGAGCTGACATTAGGCATCGCCACCAGGTTGAGGTCCGGGTGGTGAGTGCGCAGCAGTTCATGGGGTGCGTAGTTCTCCACCACGGCGACCTTCAGCCCGTACAAGTCCTTGAGCGTGCGCGGTTGCGGGCCGCCGTCGTGGGCCAGGATGACAATGGGGAAATCGAGGTAGGGGCGGGTGAACGCAAGGTAGCCTTGGCGTTCCGGGGTGGACATGATGCCAGGCAGCAGATCGATGCGGCCTTCGCGCGCTTGCTGCAGCACTTCGGTCCAGCTGCTGGGCTCGACCGGTTTCAGTGTTACTCCCAGGCGATCCTGGAGCAACGCGATGTAATCGGCGGCCAATCCCTGGTACCGGCCCTCCTGGTCACGAAATTCGAATGGTGGCCAGGAGGCGTCGACGCCCAGCTTCAGCTGCGGGTGGGCAGTGAGCCAGGTTTTTTCCTCGTCTGTCAGGGTCAGGGCGCCGGCCGTCGAGTTCCACAGGATCAGGAACAACAACAGAATGGCCGGCATCGGCAGCATAGCGGCCTCGCACTCAGTTGGTCTGAAGTCGAGTGTAGACTGGCATTCAGCCAGCCGAGCAGCCGATCACAACTATTTGTCGGATAAGAAAAACCCCGGCCTGGGCCGGGGTTTGTCATCACTCGTCGAGGAAGGAGCGCAGATGCTCGCTGCGAGTAGGGTGGCGCAGCTTGCGCAACGCCTTCGCTTCGATCTGACGGATCCGCTCACGGGTCACGTCGAACTGCTTGCCCACCTCTTCGAGGGTGTGGTCGGTGTTCATGTCGATACCGAAGCGCATGCGCAGCACCTTGGCTTCGCGTGCGGTCAGGCCCGAGAGCACGTCGCGGGTTGCTTCCTTGAGGCTTTCGACCGTAGCCACGTCGATCGGGGACTGCATGGTCGAGTCCTCGATGAAGTCACCCAGGTGCGAATCTTCGTCATCACCGATCGGGGTTTCCATGGAGATCGGCTCTTTGGCGATCTTCAGTACCTTGCGGATCTTGTCCTCAGGCATTTCCATGCGTTCACCGAGCTCTTCCGGGGTCGGTTCACGGCCCATTTCCTGCAGCATCTGGCGGGAAATACGGTTGAGCTTGTTGATCGTCTCGATCATGTGCACCGGAATACGGATGGTGCGCGCCTGGTCGGCGATCGAGCGGGTGATCGCCTGGCGGATCCACCAGGTGGCATAGGTCGAGAACTTGTAACCGCGACGGTACTCGAACTTGTCCACTGCCTTCATCAGGCCGATGTTGCCTTCCTGGATCAGGTCGAGGAACTGCAGGCCACGGTTGGTGTACTTCTTGGCGATGGAGATCACCAGACGCAGGTTCGCCTCGACCATTTCTTTCTTGGCGCGGCGGGCTTTCGCCTCACCGATGGACATGCGACGGTTGATTTCCTTGATCTCGGCGACGGTCAGGCCGGTCTCGGTCTCGAGGTCGATCAGCTTCTGCTGGCAAGCAACGATGGCGGCGTCCTTTTCACCCAGGGCAGCAGCCCATTTGGTGCTGCGCTTGGCCAGGTCACCGGACCAGGTCTGGTCGGTTTCGTTGCTCGGGAACAGGCGCAGGAAGTCGGCACGCGGCATACGGGCGTCACGCACGCACAGCTGCATGATCGCACGCTCTTGCTGACGCAGGCGGTTCAGGGCATCGCGCACGCGCTCTACCAGAACGTCGAACTGCTTGGGCACCAGCTTGATCGGCATGAACAGGTCAGCCAGGGCCTGCAGGGCCTCGATGCTTTCCTTGACGTTGCGGCCGCCCTTCTTCAGGACCTTGTTGGTGGCCTGGAGCTGATCGGCAACGGCGCCGAAACGCTGGGCTGCAACGACCGGATCAGGACCGCTTTCGGTCTCTTCCTCGTCGTCACTGCCTTCACTTTCTTCGTCTTCGTCGTCCGACTCTTCCTTGGCCGCAGGCGCCTTGGCGCCAGGTACCGGTACTTCTTCGGTCGGTGCGGCGATGTTGTCGTCAGGGTCGATGTAACCGCTGAGAACGTCGGACAGGCGGCCGCCTTCGGCGGTAACGCGGTCGTATTCGCCGAGGATGTAGTCGACAGTACCCGGGAAGTGAGCGATGGCGCCCATGACTTCACGGATGCCTTCCTCGATCCGCTTGGCGATTTCGATCTCGCCTTCACGGGTCAGCAGCTCGACAGTACCCATTTCGCGCATGTACATGCGCACCGGGTCGGTCGTGCGGCCGATATCGGTTTCAACTGCCGCCAACGCAGCAGCGGCTTCTTCGGCCGCGGCTTCGTCGGTGTCGGCTTCCGCCAACAGAAGGGCATCCGCATCCGGAGCACTCTCGAATACGTTGATCCCCATGTCGTTGATCATGCGGATGATGTCTTCCACCTGTTCCGGATCTGAAATATCCTCAGGCAGGTGGTCGTTGACCTCCGCGTAAGTCAGGTAGCCCTGCTCACGACCGCGGGTGATCAACTCTTTGATACGAGACTGCTGTTGCGCTTTTCCGGACATAACACCCTATCCACTGAAGGTCTTGGCGGGCAAAAAACAAGCCGAGGATTATACCCGAGCATGGGCCTCACGCGCCAGATGAGGTCGGCGTTTGTGCGGGAACATTCCGGCTCAGCAGGGCGAGGAGCTGTGATTTTTCCTCGCTGGTCAATTCGCTTTGACGTGATTTCCTGAGCAGTTGTTCCAGGCTGCGCTCGCGTTGGCGGGCGGACAAGCTAGTTATAGTGTCGAAAAACTGTTGTTCAAGGTTGTCGGCAACGATCAACCATTCCTTTTCTGCCAGGGCCCGCAGCAGGCGGCCTTGTTCGGTACCGTGCCAGCGTGCGATCAGCTGCATTGAGCTTAGCCCAGGATTCTTCTGCGCAGCTTCGATCAGTGCCACCAGCAGTTGGCTGTACAGGTGTTCTTCGTCGGCGAAGTGGCTGGCATCCTCGACCTTGCCGGCCAGCAGCGGGTGGTGCAGCAAGGTGCGCAGGGCGGCCAGGGTCGGTGGTTCGACTGGTGCCGGCACGCGCGGCGGCGCTTCGTCGCGTTGCTGCCAAGGTTTGCCGCCCTTGCGGTTCTTGTCCCAGGGCTTGTCGTTCCACTGTTTTTTTCCTCCCCCCTTGTTCGGCTTCCACTCCTGCTCCTGGTGGGCGGGCGCGTAGTCGTGCTGCGGCATGTCGCCGTAGTCGGGGGTGTAGCTGGCCATGGCATCGTAGTCGTAGCCAGGGTCGTAGTCCGGCACATTGCTGGTCGCCGGCGCTTGCTGTGCCAGTTGCTCGACCTGCTGCGGGTCGAGGCCGGTGATTTCCTTCAGGCGGTTGCGCATCAACTGGCGCAGGTTGGCGCCAGGGATCTTTTCGATCAACGGTGCGGCCAGGGTCGCCATGTGTGCCTTGCCTTCCAGCGAGCGTGGGTCAGCTTCGTTGCTCAACTGCTCGAAGAAATAGTCGGCCAGCGGTTGTGCGTGCTGGTTGATTCGGGCCATGAAGGCGTCGGTGCCTTCGGCGCGTACCAGGCTGTCCGGGTCTTCGCCTTCTGGCAGGAACAGGAAACGCGCCCGGCGGCCGTCCTGCAGCGCCGAGAGGGTCGATTCCAGTGCGCGCCATGCGGCCTTGCGCCCGGCCTGGTCGCCATCGAAACAGAACAGCACGCTGGGTACCACGCGGAACAGGCGCTTGAGGTGCTCTTCGCTGGTAGCGGTGCCGAGGGTGGCGACGGCGTTGCGCAGGCCTTGCTGGGCCAGGGCGATCACGTCCATGTAGCCCTCGACGACGATGATCTCGTCGAGGTTGCGGTTGTGCTTGCGTGCCTCGTACAGCCCGTAGAGTTCCTGGCCTTTGTGGAACACCGGGGTTTCCGGGGAGTTGAGGTATTTGGGCTTGTCGTCGCCCAGTACCCGGCCGCCAAAAGCGATGATGCGCCCGCGGCTGTCGCGAATCGGGAACATCACCCGGTCGCGGAAGCGGTCATAGCGTTTTCCGCTTTCGGCGTTCTCGATCAGCAGGCCGGCGTCGATCATTACCTTTTGTTGCAAGGTGTCGGCGCCCAGATGCTTGAGCAGGTTGTCCCAGCCCGGAGGCGCGAAGCCCAAACCGAAGTCCCGGGCGATTTCGCCCGACAGGCCACGGCCTTTGAGGTAGTCCACCGCTGCCTTGCGGGTCGGGTGGCTGCGCAGGGCCTGGCGGTAGAACTCCGAGGCGGCGTCCAGCAAAGGGTACAGCGGCGAATCGGTCGGCTGGCGCGGTTTGTTGTCGCGACGGCCTTGTTCTCTGGGCACTTCCATGCCGGCAGCGCGGGCCAGTTCTTCGACGGCCTGGGGGAAGTCCAGGTTGTCGTGGTCCATGACGAAGCCAAGGGCGTTGCCGCCGGCACCGCAGCCGAAGCAGTAGTAGAACTGCTTGTCGGGGCTGACCGTGAAGGAAGGGGTCTTTTCCTTGTGGAACGGGCAACAGGCGGAGTAGTTCTTGCCGGTCTTTTTCAGCTGAACGCGCGAACTCACCACATCGACAATGTCGAGGCGGTTGATCAGGTCGTCGATGAAGCTTTGGGGAATTAGCCCGGCCATGGCAGTCTCGTCATCTGGCAACTGGCAAGTCTAAACGCTAACGGGGCGAGTGCTGCTAGGGGAAGTGCGAGGGGGGTGTGCTCGTCGCCAGCCTCCAGGTTCACTGAGGGCTCGTCAGACAGGACGTGCACGCCTGGTCGAAACCAGATCTGACGTTTTCAAACCATTTGCCCGCTGCAAGTTGCGACAGGCACCTTGGGCTAGCTGCTCAAGGTCAAGCAAGCCTCTGCCATCGGCCCGGCGGTAAGCCGGGCAGGGCAGAAGCTCTAGCGTAGAACGTCTGTATTAGTACAGACGAACGGCGCGGCGCTGTTCGCGCTGAACTTTCTTGGCGTGACGCTTAACAGCAGCAGCTGCTTTGCGCTTACGCTCTGCGGTCGGCTTCTCGTAAAACTCGCGGCTACGAACTTCAGCCAGTACACCGGCTTTTTCGCAGGAGCGCTTGAAACGACGCAGAGCTACGTCGAAGGGTTCGTTCTCTTTAACTTTGACGGCTGGCATCCAGGGCTACCTTAATTCATTACCGGGGTAGACGTGCTCCTGGCAAAACAAAAGGTGTGCTGGAGAACGTCGGTTTTCAAGGGTTGCGGATGTTAACCCTTAGTACGCCGGAATGCAAAGCCTCTGATCGAAAACCGCTGGTCGGCACCCGGCACGGGGACTATCATGCGCGGCTTCGAATTCAGCCCCCACAAGGGACGAACCCATGCTAGTACTGGGATTGGAAACATCCTGCGACGAAACCGGCGTCGCATTATACGACAGCGAACGCGGTTTGTTAGCCGACGCGCTGTTCAGTCAGATCGACCTGCACCGCGTGTTCGGTGGTGTGGTGCCCGAGCTCGCCTCGCGTGACCACGTCAAGCGCATGCTGCCACTCATCCGCCAGGTGTTGGAGGAGGCCGGCTGCGTTGCCACCGAGATCGACGCCATCGCCTACACCGCGGGCCCTGGCCTGGTCGGTGCGCTGCTGGTAGGGGCCTCGTGCGCCCAGGCCTTGGCCTTCGCCTGGGATATCCCGGCGATCGGCGTGCACCACATGGAAGGCCATCTGCTGGCACCGATGCTGGAAGAAAACCCGCCTGAGTTCCCGTTCGTCGCTTTGTTGGTTTCCGGCGGCCATACCCAGTTGGTGCGGGTGGATGGCATCGGCCAATACGAGTTGCTGGGCGAGAGCCTCGACGATGCTGCCGGCGAAGCGTTCGACAAGACCGCCAAGCTGATCGGCCTCAATTACCCAGGTGGCCCGGAAATCGCCCGCCTGGCCGAACAGGGTGTGCCAGGGCGCTTCGTCTTCCCGCGGCCGATGACCGATCGTCCGGGCCTCGAGTTCAGCTTTAGCGGCCTCAAGACCTTTGCCCTGAATACCTGGCAGCAATGCAAGAATGCTGGCGACGACAGCGAGCAAACCCGTTGCGACCTGTCGCTGGCGTTCCAGCAGGCGGTGGTGGAGACTCTGACCATCAAGTGCAAGCGCGCCCTCAAGCAGACCGGTCTCAAGCGCCTGGTCATCGCGGGTGGCGTGAGTGCCAACAAGGCGTTGCGCGCCTCGCTGGAAGACATGCTGGCCGGACTCAAGGGTAACGTGTACTACGCGCGTCCGCAGTTCTGCACCGACAACGGCGCGATGATCGCCTACGCCGGTTGCCAGCGTCTGTTGGCCGGGCAGCAGCAGGACCTGGCGATCAGCGTGCAGGCACGCTGGCCGATGGAGCAGTTGCCGCCGCTGTGAATGGCTGTGGAAGTGTCAGAAATGCCTTTCGCGCCCGGCAAACAGATCGCGCAGGTTGTTGCGGTGACGCCAGACAATCATCACCGTCAGCACGGCGATCGGCAGCAGCGCCTCCGGCTCGCGCCAGGCCAGTAATGGCAAGGTCAGTGGGGTCGCGACAAGCGCTGCCAGCGAGCTGGTGCGGGTGAGGTAGAAGGTCAGTAGCCAGGCGCCGATGGCCAGCAATGCGGCCGGGAAATACAGGCCCATGAGCATGCCGGCGGCGGTAGCGACGCCTTTGCCGCCGCGAAAGCGGAAGTACAGCGGGAACAGGTGGCCGAGCACTGCGCACACGCCGACCCAGGCTTGCTCCTGCAGGCCAAGGCCGGCAGCGCGGGCAAGCAATACCGGCAACAAGCCCTTGCACAGGTCGCCCAGCAGGGTCAGGATCGCCATTTTACGGCCCGCCAGGCGTAGCATGTTGGTGGCGCCGGCGTTGCCCGAACCGCTGGAACGCGGGTCCGGGCTGCCTGAAAGGCGGCTTAGGACGATGGCGAAGGACAGCGAGCCGAGCAGGTAGGCGAGCAGCGCCAATAACCAAAACATGCTAACTATTCCGGGCGAGGACGCCCTGATTCTAACGGCGCCCGTCGCCCTTGTCGTGCTGTGGAGAGAAGTGCTTGGACAGAGTGTTCATCGAAGGCCTGGAAGTCGATACCGTCATCGGTGCCTATGACTGGGAACGGGATATTCGCCAGTGCCTGCGCCTGGACCTGAGTTTCGCCTGGGACAACCGCCCGGCGGCGGCCGGCGATGACCTGAACCTGGCGCTGGACTACGCCAGTGTTTCGGCGCGGGTCCAGGCATTTGCCGAGCAGGCGCGCTTCGAACTGGTGGAAACCTTTGCCGAGCGCCTGGTGGCGACGCTGATGGAAGAATTCCACATCCCTTGGGTGCGGTTGAAACTGACCAAGCCGGGCGCCGTTCCTGCTGCTCGGGGCGGTGTTGGCGTGGAGATCGAGCGCGGATGTCTCTGAGCACGGTTTACCTGGGCCTTGGCAGCAACATCGATCGCCACCAGCACCTGTGTGCGGGGCTCGATGCGTTGGCGGCCATTCTCAGCGACATGCAATGTTCCCCGGCGTTCGAGAGCCAGGCGGTGGGCATCAAGAGCGGGCCATTCATCAACTTTGTGGTTACCGGCAAGACCGATCTGCCGTTGATGGAGCTGGATCGCCGGCTCAAGTTCATCGAGGCGGACAATGGCCGCTATGCGCCGGATCGCAAGGGCTTGCCGCTGGATATCGATGTGCTCATGTATGACGGCCTGCATGGCACGTTCGATGGGCTGGTACTGCCCCGGGCGGAGATCCTGAAGAATGCCTTTGTGCTGTGGCCGTTGTCGCTGCTGGCACCGGAGCTTATTCACCCCGGGGTGGAAAAAAGCATGGCGCAGTTGTGGCAGGAGGCGCAGATCGATCAGGTGTTGGCACCGGTCAACTTCGAGTGGCGGGGGCTGCAGCTGACCCCGGCGTAAACCTGTACCGGCCCCTTCGCGGCTAAAGCCGCTCCCACAGGGGCCGCATAAGCCTTGGCATCATGCGGCCCCTGTGGGAGCGGCTTTAGCCGCGAAGGGGCCGGTGTGGTCAGCCCGCCTTGTAAGCCTCTAGCGCTTTAAGCCGCTCACCCTTGAGCGCCTCGCCCAGGCCTTGCCCGGTCAACCCGGCTTCCACCAGTGGCTTCACATCCACCGAGCGGGCTGCAGCCGCTGCTCCACGCAGATAATCGCCCTGTGGATAACTTTCACAGGTGGCCATCTCACACGCCGCAATGAAATCCTCGAAGCGCTGCGGCCGCCGATAAACGTCGAACTTCTGCAGCATTTCCAGCAATTTTGTAGGCGTTAGCTGCAAAGCTTTGTCGGCGTGCCCAGCAAATTCCCCCACCAGCAAGGCCAATTCCTGGCATTCACGCGGCGCCTTGAAACGCTGATTGAGCGCTTTGATCGCTGCTGGCTCCAGGCCGCGCAACAAGCAAGCCCAGCGCACCGCCAGCGTTTGCTGATGCTGAGCCGCCCGCTGTAGTGCCGCCAGCGTATCTGCGCCATGCTCCAGCTCCGGCATCAATTCGTTCAGGGCGCCACATGCGCGCAGCACCTGGATGAATACCTGCGGCTGGCTTTCCATCAGCGCCCGCTCGATTTCCTTCCAGCTACGCTCAGCCGTAAGCGCCTCCAGTTCGCCCGATTCGGCGATCTGGCGCATCAGTGCCAATGTTTCATCGGCCACACGAAAGCCCAGTGGCGCATAGCGCGCGGCAAAGCGGGCAACGCGCAGCACACGCAAGGGGTCTTCGGCGAACGCCGGGGAAACATGGCGCAGGATGCGTTGCTCGAGATCAGCCTGGCCGTGGTATGGATCGTAAACCATGCCCTGATCATCCTCGGCCATCGCATTGATGGTCAGGTCGCGGCGGATCAGGTCTTCTTCCAGTGTCACGTCCGGGCTTGCGTGAAAAGTGAACCCGCCATAACCGCGCCCGCTCTTGCGCTCGGTGCGCGCCAAAGCATATTCCTCGCCTGTCTTCGGATGCAGGAAAACCGGGAAATCGGCGCCGACCGGGCGAAAGCCCCTGTCGTGCATTTCTTCGACCGTGGCGCCGACCACCAGCCAGTCGATATCGCTGACCGGGCGCCCTAGCAGGCGGTCGCGTACAGCGCCGCCGACTTTGTAGATGTGCATGTGCAGCCTCCATTACTGCCCACAGGATACCCTGTCGGCAGTAATGGCGGTGCATCAGAGGTGATGTATGACGGCGAGGTCCATGCGCCCGTAGTCGCCGCTTTCGGCATGCTCCCCGCGCGGCGGCATGTGATGAGTCTTGACTACCTGGTCGCCCTGTACGGTCTCCAGGTGGATATCGAAGCCCCACAGACGATGTAGGTGCTTGAGTACTTCATCGGTGGAATCGCCTAGCGGTTTGCGGTTGTGTTGCTGGTGACGCAGGGTCAGCGAGCGATCGCCACGGCGGTCGATGCTCCAGATCTGCACGTTGGGTTCGCGGTTGCCGAGGTTGTACTGGGCTGCCAGTTGCTCGCGAATGATCCGGTAACCGGCCTCGTCATGGATTGCCGGCACCAGCAGGTCGTCGCGCTGGTCGTCATCGAGGATGCTGAACAGCTTCAGGTCGCGCATCACCTTGGGTGAAAGGTACTGCAGGATGAAGCTCTCGTCCTTGAAGCTGCTCATGGCGAACTTGATGGTAGAAAGCCAGTCGCTGCCTGCAATGTCGGGGAACCAGTGGCGATCTTCCTCTGTTGGGTTCTCGCACATGCGGCGGATATCGGTGTACATGGCAAAGCCTAGCGCGTACGGGTTGATGCCGCTGTAGTACGGGCTGTCGAAGCCGGGCTGGAACACCACACTGGTGTGCGACTGCAGGAACTCCATCATGAAGCCTTCGGTGATCAGGCCCTCGTCGTACAGGTCGTTCATCAGGGTGTAGTGCCAGAAGGTCGCCCAGCCTTCGTTCATCACCTGGGTCTGGCGCTGCGGGTAGAAGTACTGGGCGATCTTGCGCACGATGCGCACCACTTCGCGCTGCCAGGGTTCCAGCAGCGGGGCGTTTTTCTCGATGAAGTAGAGGATGTTTTCCTGAGGCTCCGAGGGGAAGCGTGCATCGTCGCGCTCACCACCTTTTTCGGCGCTCTTGGGAATCGTGCGCCAAAGGTCGTTGATCTGCCGTTGCAGGTGCTCTTCACGGTCTTTCTGGCGCCGGCGCTCTTCTTCGGCGGAGATCGGATAGGGGCGTTTGTAGCGATCGACGCCATAGTTCATCAGGGCGTGGCAGGAGTCGATCAGGTCTTCCACGGCATCGATGCCGTGGCGTTCCTCGCACTGGGCGATGTACTGCTTGGCGAACACCAGGTAGTCGATGATCGAGGTGGCATCGGTCCAGGTGCGGAACAGGTAGTTACCCTTGAAGAAGCTGTTGTGGCCATAGCAGGCGTGGGCAATCACCAGTGCCTGCATGCACATGGTGTTTTCTTCCATCAGGTAGGCGATGCACGGATCGGAGTTGATCACGATTTCGTAGGCCAGGCCCATCTGCCCCCGGCTGTAGGACTTCTCGGTACTGAGGAACTGCTTGCCGTAGGACCAGTGGTGATAACCCAGCGGCATGCCGACGGAGGCGTAGGCGTCCATCATCTGCTCGGCGGTGATCACCTCGATCTGATTGGGGTAGGTGTCCAGGGCGTAACGCTCGGCCAGCCGGCTGATTTCCCGATCGTAGGTCTGGATCAGCTCGAACGTCCACTCGGACCCGGTGGAAATGGGTTGGCGTCTCTGTGCTCTGGCGGTCATGTGGCTAACCTGCGCTGGAAGAGTTCACGGAAGACCGGGTAGATGTCGCCGGCCGATACCAACTGCTGCTGGGCGAATGTGTCGGGGAAAGCCTCGCCGATTCGCTCGTACTCGTACCACAACGCCTGGTGCTCACGCGGGGTGATCTCAACGTAAGTGTAGTACTGCACATGCGGCATGATCTGCTTGGACAGGATGTCGCGGCAGATCGGCGAGTCGTCGTTCCAGTTGTCGCCGTCAGAGGCCTGGGCGGCATAGATGTTCCAGTCAGCGGCCGGGTAACGTTCGGCCATGATCTCCTGCATCATCTTCAGCGCGCTGGAGACGATGGTGCCGCCGGTTTCCCGAGAGTAGAAAAACTCTTCCTCGTCGACTTCGCGGGCGCTGGTGTGGTGGCGGATGAACACCACCTCGATGCGGTCGTAGTTACGCTTGAGGAACAGGTACAGCAGGATGAAGAAGCGTTTGGCGATGTCCTTGGTGGCCTGGGTCATCGAGCCGGACACGTCCATCAGGCAGAACATCACCGCCTTGGAGCTGGGGTTGGGCTGCTTGACCAGCAGGTTGTACTTGAGGTCGAAGGTGTCGAGGAAGGGCAGGCGGTTGATGCGCGCCTTGAGCCGTTCGATTTCCTGTTCGGTTTCCTGGATATCGGTGAAGTTGTCTGGCTCCTCGACTTTCAGCCGGTCCAGTTCCTTCTGTGCCTCGCGCAGCAGCGCACGGCTGCTGCCGGTCAGGGCGATACGCCGGGCATGGGCCGAGCGCAAGGTGCGGACAATGTTGATGCGTGACGGGTTACCCTCGTTGGCGATACCGGCACGCACGGTCTTGAAGGTGTCGGCGCCAGTCAGGTGGCGTTTGACCAGGTTGGGCAGTTCGAGGTCTTCGAACATGAATTCGAGGAACTCTTCCTGGGTGATCTGGAAGACGAAGTCGTCCATGCCATCGCCGGAGTTACCGGCTTTGCCGCGGCCACCGCCACCCCCGCCGCCCTGAGGCCTGGGGATATGCTCGCCGGCGGTGAATTCCTTGTTGCCTGGGTGCACGATGGTCTGCTTCCCGCCACGCCCATGGTGCAGCACCGGTTCATCGATGTCCCGTCCCGGAATGCTGATCTGCTCGCCGTGTTCCATGTCCATGATGGAACGGCGGCTTACGGCCTCTTCGACGGCCTTCTTGATGTGCTCACGGTAACGCCGCAGGAAGCGCTGGCGGTTGACCGTGCTCTTGTTCTTGCCGTTCAGGCGTCGGTCGATAACGTAGCTCATGGTCCCTCCGGTGACTGGATGCAGCTGCAAGCCACAAGCTTCAAACTGCAAGAAAGAGCAGCCACCGCTGCTGCAAGCTGCGACGCAGGCCGGAGCACTGACGCCGAGCAGCTTGCAGCTTGCGGCTAGAAGCTTGCCGCTTTATTGCGATTTCCTGACCCGCAGGTACCATTCCGACAGCAGGCGCACCTGTTTGTCGGTGTAGCCGCGCTCCACCATCCGCGTGACGAAGTCGTTGTGCTTCTGTTGATCCTCCTTGCTGGCCTTGGCGTTGAAGCTGATGACCGGCAGCAGGTCTTCGGTGTTGGAGAACATTTTCTTCTCGATCACCACCCGCAGCTTCTCGTAGCTGAGCCAGCTCGGATTCTTGCCGTTGTTGTTGGCGCGGGCACGCAGCACGAAGTTGACGATCTCGTTGCGGAAGTCCTTCGGATTGCTGATGCCTGCCGGTTTCTCGATCTTCTCCAGCTCTTCGTTGAGGGCAATACGATTGAGGATCTCGCCGGTTTCCGGGTCGCGGTATTCCTGGTCCTGGATCCAGAAGTCGGCGTACAGCACATAGCGGTCGAAGATGTTCTGGCCGTATTCGCTGTAGGACTCGAGGTAGGCGGTCTGGATTTCCTTGCCGATGAACTCGATGTAGCGCGGTGCCAGGTATTCCTTCAGGTAGCGCAGGTAGCGCTCGCGCACCTCGGCAGGGAACTGTTCCTGCTCGATCTGTTGCTCCAGCACATACAGCAGGTGCACCGGGTTGGCCGCCACTTCATGCGGGTCGAAGTTAAACACCTTGGAGAGAATCTTGAAGGCGAAGCGGGTCGACAGGCCGTTCATGCCTTCGTCAACGCCCGCAGCATCGCGGTACTCCTGGATCGACTTGGCTTTCGGGTCGGTATCCTTGAGGTTTTCGCCGTCGTAGACGCGCATCTTCGAGTAGATGTTGGAGTTTTCCGGCTCCTTGAGGCGCGAGAGCACGGTGAACTGGGCGAGCATCTTGAGGGTATCCGGCGCGCAATGGGCCTTGGCCAGCGAGCTGTTGACCAGCAGCTTGTCGTAGATCTTGATTTCATCGCTGACGCGCAGGCAGTAGGGCACCTTGACGATGTAGATCCGGTCGATGAACGCCTCGTTGTTCTTGTTGTTGCGGAAGGTGTGCCACTCCGATTCGTTGGAGTGGGCCAGCAGGATACCGGTGTAGGGAATGGCGCCAAGGCCTTCGGTACTGTTGTAGTTGCCTTCCTGGGTGGCGGTGAGCAAAGGGTGCAGGACCTTGATCGGCGCCTTGAACATTTCGACGAATTCCATCAGGCCCTGGTTGGCCCGGCACAGCGCGCCCGAGTAGCTGTAGGCATCGGCGTCGTTCTGCGGGAATTCTTCGAGTTTGCGGATATCCACCTTGCCGACCAGGGCAGAGATGTCCTGGTTGTTTTCGTCTCCCGGCTCGGTCTTGGCGATAGCGATCTGGTTGAGGATCGAAGGGTACAGCTTCACCACCCTGAACTTGCTGATATCGCCGCCGAATTCCTGCAGGCGCTTGGTGGCCCAAGGCGACATGATGGTGTTCAGGTAGCGCCGCGAGATGCCGTACTCTTCCTCGAGAATGGCCCCGTCTTCGGTGGCGTTGAACAAGCCCAGTGGGGACTCGAATACCGGCGAGCCCTTGATTGCGTAGAAGGGCACCTTTTCCATCAGCTGCTTGAGTTTCTCGGCCAGCGACGATTTACCACCGCCTACCGGGCCCAGCAGATAGAGGATCTGTTTCTTCTCTTCCAGGCCTTGGGCGGCGTGGCGGAAGTATGAAACGATCTGGTCGATGCACTCTTCCATGCCATGGAAGTCGGCAAAGGCCGGATACCGGCGAATAACCTTGTTGGAGAAGATTCGCGACAGCCTGGAGTTGCTGGAGGTGTCGATCAGTTCTGGCTCACCGATGGCCAGCAATAGCCGTTCAGCCGCCGATGCGTAGGCACTGCGATCCTCTTTGCACAGCTCGAGGTACTCCTGCAGCGAGAGTTCTTCCTGGCGCGTAGACTCGAAGCGTTGTTGGAAGTGGCTAAAAATACTCATGACGTCACCTCGCTCGATACGTGGAGACGACGCCGGATCAGTCAGCTGATGCTGGCATGCAACCGGGTTCGCCGATTGCTGTATACCCCCCAGAACACCCTGAAACGCTACCGATGACCCGCACGCCGGTGTACCGGCTCTCCCCTTTTTTTGGATGGCCTGCGCTTAAGAATAGTTGGTTATCCGCAAGGTCAAGGGCGTGCGGTGGAGAAGTTGCGAACGACCGTTCGTCAGGTAGGCTGCAAGCCCGCGTGGGGCGCGGGCTGCAGTAAAAATGAAAAATTATTCGGCAGCGCCCTGGGCGGTCTCGGCCGGGTAGGTGGTGCGCCAAAGTTCGAAGCCGCCATCGACGCTGTACACGTCGGAGAAGCCCTGGCCGACCAGGTAGGCGGCTGCGCTCTGGCTGGAATTGCCGTGGTAGCAGACCACCAGGGTCGGGGCATCCAGGTCGGCGTTGCGGATGAACTCGGCGACCGAATGGTTATCCAGATGCCTGGCACCTGTGATGTGGCCGGCGGCAAAGGCTTGCGAGTCGCGAATGTCGACGACTACCGCACCTTGCGCGCGCAGGGCCAGGGCCTGCTCGGGAGGGATGCGCTTGAATTCGCTCATGGGTACGGCTTCCTTCAGGGGTGATCGTTGAGTGTAGGTGTTTAGGCGGGGAGGCGTAAGTTGCCGTCGTCGGCGCAGTCGCAGCGGTGGTATTCGCCGCTGTCGACGTTGTACAGGGTCATGGCACCGCCCCACACGCAGCCAGTGTCGAGGGCGATGATGCCGGGCTTGTCGACCTGGCCCTGTAGCGCGGCCCAGTGGCCGAAGATGATCTTCACGTGGCGCGAGCGGCGCTCCTTGTGCGCAAACCAGGGCTTGTAGCCTTTGGGAGCGGTGTCCAGGCCTTCCTTGCTCTTGAGGTCGAGCTTGCCTGCCGCTGTGCAGAACCGCATGCGCGTGAGGTAATTGGTGATTACCCGCAGGCGCTCGACGCCAGTGAGGCTTTTGCTCCACTTGTTCGGCTCGTTGCCGTACATGCCGTCCAGGTAGGGTTGCAGGCGGTTGTCGTCGCGCAGCACTTGCTCGACTTCTTCTGCCAGTTGCAGCGCCTGGCCGAGTGTCCATTGTGGTGGGATGCCGGCATGGACGAGGGCGATGCCACGGGGTTCGTCGTAATGCAGCAGTTTTTGCTGGCGCAACCAGTCGAGCAGCCGGTCGGCGTCCGGCGCCTCGATGATCTCGCGCAGGGTGTCGCTTTTCTTCAGGCGTTCGACGTTGTGCCAGGCGGCCAGCAAGTGCAGGTCATGGTTGCCCAGCACGCACACTAGCGACTGGCGGATCGAATAGAGATATCGCAGGGTTTCGAGCGACTCGGGGCCGCGGTTGACCAGGTCGCCGACCAGCCACAGGCGGTCGACCGCCGGGTTGAAGTCGACCCGTGCGAGCAGGCACTTGAGCGGTTCCAGGCAGCCTTGCAGGTCTCCGACGGCGTAAGTGGCCATCAGTGCAGCGCCCCGGGGACCGCGAGACGAAAGGGTGCGATGTCGGCTTCGAAGCGCTTGCCGTCTTCGGCGAACATCTCATAGCTGCCCTGCATGGTGCCGACGCGCGTGCTGATTACCGCACCACTGCTGTAGGTATGGCTCTGGCCGGGTTCGATGGTCGGCTGCTGGCCGACTACACCGGCGCCGCGTACCTCCTCGACTTCGCCATCACCGTTGGTGATCAGCCAGTGGCGCGACAGCAGCTTGGCTTTGACCGAGCCGTTGTTTTGCACGGTGATGGTGTAGGCGAAGGCGAAGCGACTGCTTTCGGGGTCGGATTGGTCTTTCAGGTAACGGGTCACGACGCTGACGTCGATCTGATAGCGAGGGTCGGACATGCAAGGGCCTTGGGCGAACTGACGCAATAATGCAGTCTAGGCCATTGGGAGGGGGGAGAGCCAGCGGTCTGGGGATCGGGGATTTGCCTGGTCAGTGCCGGTATGTTCGCGGGCAAGCCGGCTCCCAAAGGATCCACCACATTTGAGGTGGGTGGCGTACCAGAGGGAGCAAGCTTGCCCGCGAAAGGGCCGGTACAGGCTGAATCAGCCTTGCTGAGCAGCCAACTGGTCGGCCAGGCGCACGAAGGCTGCCAGGTCCAGCTGTTCAGGGCGCAGGCTGCCATCAACGCCGGCGGCCTCGATGGCTGCGCTGTCGAGCAGGCCTTTCATGGTATTGCGCAGGGTCTTGCGACGCTGGTTGAACGCTTCGCGCACCACCTGTTCCAGCAACTTCGCATCCTTGGCCGGATGTGGCAGTACTTCGTGCGGCACCAGGCGCACGATCGCCGAATCGACCTTCGGCGGCGGGTTGAACGCGCCTGGGCCAACGTTGAACAGGTGTTCCACACGGCAGTGGTACTGCACCATGATCGACAGGCGGCCCCAATCGCCACCGCCTGGGCCGGCAGCCATGCGCTCGACCACTTCCTTCTGCAGCATGAAGTGCATGTCACGGATCAGCCCGGCGTGGCTGAGCAGGTGGAAGATCAGCGGGGTAGAGATGTTGTAGGGCAGGTTGCCGACCACCTTGAGGCTGCGTGGCGGCACGCCTAGCTGGTTGAAGTCGAACTTCAGGGCATCGCCCTGGTGCAGGCGGAAGTTGTCGCGCCCGGCGAACTTGTGCTGCAGGATCGGCACCAGGTCCTTGTCCAGCTCGACCACGTCCAGCTGTGCGCCGCTGCCCAGCAGGCCCTCGGTCAGGGCACCCTGGCCCGGGCCGATCTCCAGCAGGTGTTCGCCGGCCTTGGCGTTGATGGCACGCAGGATGCGGTCGATGATGCCGGCGTCGTGCAGGAAGTTCTGGCCAAAGCGCTTGCGCGCCTTGTGTTGGTATTGCTCGTTCATGGTCGGTTCTCGGCCATCTGGTAGGCGGTTTCCAGGGCGACGCGCAGGCTGCCGGTGTCGACCTTGCCGCTGCCGGCAAGGTCCAAAGCAGTGCCGTGGTCAACCGATGTGCGGATGATCGGCAGGCCCAAGGTCACGTTGACTGCGGCGCCAAAGCCCTTGTACTTGAGTACGGGCAGGCCCTGGTCGTGGTACATCGCCAGCACCGCGTCGCAGTGCTCCAGATATTTGGGGGTAAACAGGGTATCGGCCGGCAGTGGGCCGCGCAGGTCCATGCCTTCGGTACGCAGGCGGGCCAGCGTCGGCTCGATGATGTCGATTTCTTCGCGGCCAAGATGGCCGCCTTCCCCGGCATGCGGGTTGAGGCCGCAAACCAGGATGCGCGGGTTGGCAATGCCGAACTTGTCACGCATGTCGGCGTGCAGGATGCGGGTGACCCGCTCCACGCGCTCGGCAGTGATGGCGTCGGCAATGTCCCGCAGGGGCAGGTGCGTGGTCACCAGGGCTACACGCAGGCCGCGGGTGGCCAGCATCATCACTACCTGGGCGGTGTGGGTCAGGTCGGCAAGGAATTCGGTATGGCCGGAGAAGGCAATACCGCTTTCATTGATCACGCCCTTGTGTACGGGTGCGGTGATCATCCCGGCGAATTGCCCGTCAAGGCAACCTTGGCCAGCACGGGTCAGCGTTTCCAGTACGAATGCTGCGTTGGCCTTGTCCAGCTGGCCTGGCAACACTGGTGCTGCCAAAGGTGTGTCCCACACGTACAAACTGCCAGCAGGTGCCGGCTGGTCGGGCCATTGGCCCGGCACTACCGGCAGCAGGTTGACAGCCAGCCCCAGCTGCGTGGCCCGCTCGGCGAGCAGGTCACGGCTGGTGATGGCGATCAGGGGATGGGGCTGGGCGTCTGCGGCGAGCAGCAGGCACAGGTCGGGGCCTATGCCGGCTGGTTCGCCGGGGGTGACGGCGAAGCGCAGGGGCTTCACTGTGCGGCCTGGTCAGCGCCAGGCAGCTTGATTTCAACGTAGGCTTCGTCGCGGATCTGGCGCAGCCAGGTCTGCAGCTCTTCGTCGTACTTGCGGTTGCGCAGCACGTTCATGGCCTGTTGCTCACGCGCCTGCTCGGTGCTGTCGGTGGCACGGCGGCCCAGCACTTCCAGAACGTGCCAGCCGTACTGGGTCTTGAACGGTTTGGTCACAACACCTTGCTGGGCGTTGGCCATCTGCTCGCGGAACTCCGGTACCAGGCTGTTCGGGTCGACCCAGTTGAGATCGCCGCCGTTGAGTGCGGAACCCGGGTCTTCCGAGAAGCTCTTCGCCAGCTCGCCGAAGTCCTCACCGTTCTGGATGCGGTCGTACAGGCGCTCGGCCAGCTGCTTGGTGGCCGCTTCGCTGCGGATTTCGCTCGGCTTGATCAGGATGTGGCGAACATGCACTTCGTCACGCAGCACGTTCTCGCCGCCACCACGCTTCTCCTCGAGCTTGAGCAGGATGAAGCCGTTAGGGATGCGGATTGGCTGGGTGATGTCGCCTACCGCCATGCTGCTGAGCATCTTGGCGAAGTCCGGTGGCAGCTGGGCGGCTTTACGCCAGCCCATTTCACCACCCTCAAGGGCGTTTTCGCTGGCCGAGTTGGCAATCGCCACCTGGCCGAAGTCCGCGCCCTGGCGCAGTTGCTGGTAGAGGTCGCCGACCTTGCGCGCAGCTTTCTGGATGTCGTCCGAATTGGCGGCTTCCGGGGTCGGGATGAGGATGTTGGCCAGGCGGTACTCTTCCGACATCTGCATCTTGCCCATGTCCGAGTTGAGGAAGTTCTTCACTTCCTGCTCGGAGACCTGGATGCGCTCGGCAACGCGGCGCTGGCGCACGCGGCTGATGATCATCTCGCGCTTGACCTGCTCACGGGCATCATCGAACGACAGGCCGTCGTGGGCGAGGGCGGCGCGGAACTGCTCCAGGGACATGCCATTGCGCTGGGCAATGGTGCCGATGGCCTGGTTCAGCTCTTCGTCGGTGATGCGAATGCCCGAACGTTCGCCAATCTGCAACTGCAGGTTCTCGACGATCAGGCGTTCCAGTACCTGCTGCTCCAGTGCGCCGGTCGGCGGCACGCCGCCGCCGCGCTTGGCGATGGTTTGCTGCACCTCGTGGACACGCTGGTCCAGTTGGCTCTGCATGACCACGTCGTTGTCGACGATGGCCACTACGCGGTCCAGGGGTTGTACCGCGGCATGCACCGCGCCACTCAGCAATGCAGCGCCCAGCAACACCGGGCGCAGTCGATCAATAAGCTTGTTCTTCACGAGTACGATAGCCTTGAATGCCTTGGTCGAGGAACGATTCGACTTTATTGCCCACTACACCACCTAGGCCTTTCAGCACGACCTGCAGGAAGATGCCGTGGTCACCTTTTTCGTTTTGCGGTGTTGCCTGGCTGAAGTCGTCGCTGTCGACCCAGTAACGGTTGATCAGGCGCAGCTTCCAGCAGCAGTTGTCGTACTCGAAGCCGCCCATGGCTTCCAGGGTACGGTTGCGGTTGTAGTCATGCTGCCAGCGGGCAATTACGCTCCATTGCGGCACGATCGGCCAGATGACCGAGAAGTCGTGCTGCTGGATCTTGTAGTAATCCTTGATGAAATTGTCGGTGCCAGGTGTGCCATAGTCGCCGCCGCCCACTTTCCAGGTACCGGTGGTGGAGTCATAGGCAATGGTGTCGTTGCGGTAGCGATAGCCGAAGTTGACCACCTTGTTCGGGTTGTCTTCAGGCTGGTAATGGAACATCGCGCTGCCCGAGCGGGTGCTGCGGCTGTCCGGGTCCCAGTTGAAGTCCGAATTGAAGCGCCAGTCGCGGTTGAAGTAGTAGTTGTACAGCAACGCGTATGGCGATACATCCGACTGCGAGTCCTTGCGGGTACGGTAGTCGATGCCTGGCAGCTGGACCTTGCGGTCCTTGAAGTAGTAAGCCTGACCGATGCTGAAGTTCTGGCGTTCGAAGCCATTATCTTCGATCCAACGGGTAGTCACACCCAGCGACAGCTTGTTCTCGTCGCCGATGCGGTCGCTACCGCTGAAACGGTTGTCACGGAACAGGGAGTCATAGCTGAACAGCGTTTCACCTGAGTCGAACAGAGGGATATCCGTCTGGTCCTTGTACGGGACATAGAGGTAGTAGAGTCGCGGTTCGAGGGTCTGGCGGTAATTGGTTCCGAACAGCGAAGTATTGCGGTCGAAGTACAGGCCGCTGTCCACGCTGAGGATCGGGATGTCGCGATTCTGGTTGCTCTTGAAGTCGCCAAACAGATCACGGGTGGCGTCGCTGCTGTTGGCAACGTCACTTTTGCCCTTGCCATCCAGATCCAGATCGTAATGGGTGTACATGTACTTCAGCTTCGGCGTGATGTAGCCGTAGCTGGCGTTCATCGGCAAGCTGATCGACGGCGCGACGTTCAGGCGGGTACCGTTGGCACGGGCGACGCCGAAGACGTTCTCATCGAGTCGACGGCCAGCGGCACCTGCGCTGAGGTCCGGATTGCCATCTTTATCAGTGACGAAGTCGTTCTTCAGGTCACGATCAAAGCGTACAGCCTCGGTCTCATAGCCAAAGTTCAAGCCGCCTGGCTGGAATGGCAATGTACCTTTGAAGGTGATCTGCGGCAGCTTGTCGTACGGGGTGATTTGCGACAAGGTCGCCATCTCGTACGCTTGTGCATTCAAGCGAGCGGTGTAGGTGTCGCCACGCCAGGTCAGGGCACCTTGCTGATTGACCACGTCCTGGCTCTTTACGCCGATCTGGTCGGTTTCCAGGTCCTGGAAGTAGAACGGATCGCTGATGTCGGTGTAGTCGACTTCAGTCAGCAGGCGCTCGTCCAGGCCACCTTTGTGCTGCCAGTTGACCATCCAGCGTTCTTTCTTGTAGTCCGTCTGCAGCTTGCGGTCGTCGTCCTCGTCGTTGAGGTACGCGCCACCGAACTGACCTTCGCTGGACTTGGTCAGGTAGCGGAACTCGCCTTCCATCAGCATGCCGCGCTTGGTCATGTAGCGCGGGTACAACGTGGCATCGTAGTTCGGCGCCAGGTTGAAGTAGTAAGGCGTGACCAGCATGAAGCCGGTATCGCTGGTGCTGCTGAACGACGGCGGCAGGAAGCCGGACTGGCGACGGTCGTCGATCGGGAAGTAGATGTACGGTGTGTAGAGCACCGGGAAATCTTTGACCCGCAGGGTGACGTTGGTCGCGGTACCGAAACCGGTTGCCGGGTTCAGGGTGATGTTGTTGCCCTTCAGCTGCCAGGCGTTGCTGCCCGGTTCGCAGGTGGTGTACGTACCGTCCTTGAGACGGATGATGGCGTTTTCGCCACGCTTGGCGTACAGGGCGTTGCCGCGAATGTGCGACTTGTGCATCACGTATTCGGCGTTGTCGACCTGGGCTTCGCCGGTGTCGAGCTGGATCTGGGCCTCGTCACCGACCACCAGCGAGCCATTGTCGCGAATCTTGACGTTGCCCTTGAGCTCGCCACGGTTCTCGGCCTGGTACAGGTTGGCCTCGTCGGCTTCGGCCTGCATGCTGCCCTGGCGCATCACCACGTCACCGGCGAGGGTAGCGATCTGCTGCTCCTGCTGGTATTTGGATACCTTGGCGTTGATGTAGGTCGGCGACTCATCCTTGGGGGTGGAGTCGGCCATGCCTGGGCGAGTGGGCTCGATGTACGCGCCACCGCAGTACGGGCCGGTTTCAGCCAGCTGCGCTGCAGTGAGCTTTTCGCGTGGAACCCAGTCAAGGTGGCTGTAGTCTTCGCTGCGCGACTTCAGGCCGCGGCCCTTGGCCTCGGTGACCAGCATGGGCTTGTCTGCACTTTCGGCCTCGGCCGGCTCGGCTTCAGTGCCGGAAGTGAGCGCGGCACCTTCATGCACCGGGCGCGGAGGCAGGTTGTTGACTGGGGTCTTGGGCTTGCAGTCCCAACCACCGGAGGCGGACACTTGGCAGTCGAACTGCTCGGCTGCCACCACATAAGAGGTGGCCAGAGGTTGCATGGCCAGCAGACCGCCGGTTACCAGCAACGGAAACTTTCTACGAAATGCGGGGGATTTCAATGCCATCTTATTAGTCCGGGCTTCCTGCGTGCCATCTGCCCGCGTGTGGGGCCGCACGCCTCTCGATGGTCTGAAAAAGATGCTGGATAATAAAGCATGACCCGCTTGACGGCTAGGGCCGTCGGAGACCCTTGTAATGCCTGAACACGATGTACGCCTGCAACAACTGACTGTCTGGCTCCATGAGCAGCTCGATCAACTTTTCCGCGAAAACGCCTGGGGCGAGGTGCCCGAGGGCAGCCTGACCGCCGCCAGCAGCGATGCCAGCTTCCGCCGTTACTTCCGCTGGCAGGGTGCAGGCCACAGTTTCGTGATCATGGACGCGCCGCCGCCTCAGGAAAACTGCCGACCATTCGTCGCCATCGACCATCTGCTGGCCGGTGCCGGCGTGCATGTGCCGCAGATCCATGCGCAGGACCTGGAGCGCGGTTTTCTGTTGCTGGGTGACCTGGGTCACCAGACATACCTTGACATCATTAATGGCGACAACGCCGATGCATTGTTCGCCGATGCGATAGACGCGCTGCTGGCCTTCCAGCGCCTGCCGATGGATGCGCCACTGCCCAGCTACGATGACGCCTTGCTGCGCCGTGAAGTCGAGCTGTTCCCGGAATGGTACGTAGGTCGTGAGCTCGGCCTGGTCTTCAGCGATGCGCAGAAGGCCAGCTGGCAACGTATCAGCCAGTTGCTGATCGACAGCGCCCTGGCCCAGCCCAAAGTGCTGGTGCACCGTGACTACATGCCGCGCAACCTGATGCAGAGCACGCCCAACCCAGGCGTGCTGGACTTCCAGGACGCGGTTTACGGCCCGGTTACCTACGACATCACTTGCCTGTTCAAGGACGCTTTCCTCAGTTGGCCGCAAGCCCAGGTCGAAGGCTGGCTGCGCCGCTACTGGGACCAGGCGCGCGCCGCGGGCATTGCGGTGCAGCCGGTGTTCGACGACTTCCAGCGTGCCAGTGACCTGATGGGCGTGCAGCGCCACCTCAAGGTGATCGGTATTTTCGCGCGAATTTGCCACCGTGATGGAAAACCGCGTTATCTGGCCGACGTCCCGCGATTCTTCGCCTATATAGATGAAGTGGTCAGCCGTCGCCCGGAGCTTGCCGAACTGGGCCAGCTGATCGCCGATTTGCAAGCCGGAGCGCGTGCATGAAGGCGATGATTCTTGCAGCAGGCAAAGGCGAGCGCATGCGCCCGCTGACCCTGCATACCCCAAAACCGCTGGTACCAGTCGCGGGTCAGCCACTGATCGAGTATCACCTGCGCGCGCTGGCGGCGGCCGGGTTTACCGAGGTGGTGATCAACCACGCCTGGCTTGGCCAGCAGATCGAAGACCATCTTGGCGATGGCAGCCGGTTCGGCTTGCACATCCGCTACTCGGCCGAAGGTGAGCCGCTGGAAACCGGCGGCGGAATCTTCAAGGCCTTGCCATTGCTGGGGAACGAGCCATTCGCCCTGATCAATGGCGATGTCTGGACCGACTATGACCTTGCCCGCTTGCGCGCGCCGCTGCACGGGCTGGCGCATCTGGTTCTGGTCGATAACCCAGGCCATCACGGCCGAGGCGACTTCCGCCTGGACGGCGAACGGGTGGTCGATGGTGACGAGGCTCCCGGCACGCTGACCTTCAGCGGCCTTTCGGTGTTGCACCCGGCATTGTTCGATGGCTGCCAGGCGGGCGCTTTCAAGCTGGCACCGTTGCTGCGCCAGGCAATGGCGTCGGGCCAGGTGAGTGGCGAGCACTACTGTGGCCACTGGGTGGATGTCGGCACCCTGGAGCGCCTGGCCGAGGCCGAGCGCTTGATCGGCGAGCGCGCCTGACATGTGGTGGCCAGGCACGGTAATCGGGTTGGGCGCAGGCTTTGCGGTCGCCAGTATTCCCGGCGCGTTGCTCGGTGCCTTGCTGGGCCAGGCGATGGACCGACGCATCCGCCTTCAGGGTTGGGAAGACATGCGCGAGCGCTTGGGGGGGCGCCCGGCCCTGCCAGACGATGAGTTGCTGTTCGTGCTGCTCGGGCGGCTGGCCAAGAGCGATGGCCGTGTGGCCGAGCAGCACATCCAGCAGGCGCGCCAGGAAATGGTCCGCCTGGACATGACCGAGGCCGCGCGTTTGCGGGCAATTGCCGCGTTCAACCGGGGCAAGGCCGGCAAGGAGCGGTTGGCCGGCCACCTGCGCCGCATCCGGCTGCAGCCGCATGCCGCCGAAGGCACCTTGCGTGCTTGCTGGCGCATGGCCTGGGCCGATGGCAAAGCCGGGCGGCACGAGCGCGAACTGCTGCTGGAATGGGGGCACAAGCTTGGCCTCAGCCGGCGTCAGGTGCAGGCGATGTCGCTGGAGTATGAGCCGCGCAAGGCACCGGTGTCGGGCGCAGTGATGAACTATGCGTCAGCCCTGCGCTTGCTGGGCGTCGAGGCCGACACTGAGGGCGATCAGGTCAAGCAGGCTTACCGGCGCCTGGTCAGCAAGCATCACCCGGACAAGCTGGCGGGCAGCGGGGCAAGCGAGGCGCAAGTGCGCGAGGCGACCGAGCGGACTCGCGAACTGCACCAGGCCTACGCCATCGTTCGCAAGCGGCGCGGGTTCTAAAGGCCCGTTCGCGGCGGGCCGCCGCAACTGCAAGCCCGCTTCCACAGGCATTGCATGCGATCCTGTGGGGGCGGGCTTGCTCGCGAACAGGGCCCTGGCAGGCTTACTGTTGCGGGTTCATCCAGCCCCGAACCCTGCGGAACAGCTGCTCCTGCTCACCGTCCTTGTTGGCCGGCATGGCAATCAGCGACAGCTGCTTGTACTGGCTGTCCTTCTGCCGCTTGCTGGCCTGCAGGCGCTGCGCTGCAGCATTGCGGTCGCCGGTACGCGTGGCGTAGTAAAGGTCGGCCGTTGGCACCTTCAGGGTTGGCGTCAGGCTTTCCAGGTCATGCTCGACCCGGGCCGGCGTCTGAGCGGCAACCATCACCAGCTTCTGCACCTGTGGCGGTTGCTTCTCGCTCAGGTAGCGCGCGGCCCAATAGGCGCCGCTGCCGTGGCCGATCAACACGATGCTGCGTGAGCTGTGCTGCTGGGCATAGGCCACGGCGGCATCCAGGCGAGCGAAGATGCGTTCGGCGTCGGCCACGTCGTTCTGCTCGTCGGCTTGCTCGGCGTCGGTGCTTTCCGCGGTGTCGGCGTCGGCGGCGGTGGCTTGGGCGACGTTGGCGTTGGCGTCGGCGGGGGTGTCCTTGGATGGAGCTGTTTCGCCCGCTTTCTTCTCGGGCTCTGCCGCTGGCTTGGCCTCGACCCGTGCCTGGGGGGCGTCGGCGAGCAGGTCGGGCAGGCTCACGCTCAGGCTGTGCCAGCCGATATCCGGGAACTTGCGCCGCAGCGGGCCGACCACATTGGGCCAGTCGGCGTTTTCGCCAGCGCCAGGGACGATGATCACGGCACCCTGCGGATCACTGTCGTTGGCCGGCTTCCACAAGGCCAGGAAGCTGTCCGCTCCGGCCTGCAGGGTCTGTTGTTCGGCCTTCGGTGCCAGGCGTTCCAGGGCTTGCGCATCTTCCTGGCTGCGCTCCAGCAGGGGCGGGCGTGGCGCCGGAGCGGCGGGCGCTTCGGCCGTCGCCTCCGGTTTTGTGGCGTCAGCGGCCAGGGCGCCGAGTGGTAAGAGCGAGGCCAGGCAGCACATTGCCAGCGTCGTGCGATAAAGTGTGGACATGAATCAACCCAAGGCCAGAATGATACCGGCAGCCTAATAGTATTTGCCCGCGACGGCCATGCTGCATGGCCGTCCTTGCCAAGACGAGCGTGTAGATGAAGCGATTGCGTCGCCTGTTGGTTATCGGCTGGTTGTGCCTGCCCTTGACCGCGTTGGCACGGCCGGACGTGCTACCGGCGGTAGCACTGGAGCCTGCCCAGCAGCAATGGCTCGATAGCCACCGCAGCCTGCGTGTCGGCCTGGTGCTGCAGGCGCCCTACGCGCAGTTTGATCGCCGCCTGCAGCAGCTTTATGGCGCCAACGTCGAGTTGGTGAACGGGTTGGGGCAGGCACTGGGCCTTGATCTGACCTGGCGCAACTTCGCTGACCAGGCCAGCCTTGAACATGCGCTGCAGGCGGGTGAGATCGATTTTGCCCCAGGCCTGACGCAAACACCTGCAACCCTGCGCCTGTGGCTGTTCAGCGACCCTTACATGCGGGTGCCGCAGCTGGTGGTGGGGCCACGTACCGGGGCGATGGCCGTGGAGCTGGAAAAGCTCGATGCTGAGAGCCGGGTCGCGGTGCGTATGCCCAGCGCCTTGGCCGACTACCTGCGCGGCAATTACAGTGGCCTCAACCTGCAGGGCGTGCCCAGTGAGCGCGAGGCCTTGCAGTTGGTGGTCGGTGGCCAGGCCAGTTACGCCGTGCTAGATGAAGCACAACTGAGCCGGCTGTCACGCGAGAGCGAGTTCGCCGAACTGGTGGTGGTGGGCGATATCGGCTTGCCGCAGTTGCTGCGGGTGGGTTCGCGACGTGATTGGCCGGTGCTTGCCGATGTGCTCGAACGCGGGTTGCAGGCCATGCCGGCCAAGGAGCTGGAACAGCTTCACCAGCGCTGGTTGCAGCCTAAATACCCGCGCTTGAGCGAGTCGCCTGGTTTCTGGCAGAACCTGGCCTTGTTGTTCGGCCTGTTGCTGCTGTGTGCCCTGGCCACGCTGATATGGCAGCGTCGGCAGCAGCGCCAGCTGGAACGTAGCCTGCTGGCCGCGCGGGAAAGCCTGACCGAGCGGCAGGGGCGCGAAGAGGCGCTGCGCCTGAGCCAGTTCGCCATCGATCAGAGCACGGTGGGTATCCTCTGGGTCAACTGGGACAGCCATGTGCGTTACGCCAACCATGCGGTGGAGGGCATGCTCGGCTATGCCGAGGCCCAGTTGCTGGAGCGCCCGCTGATCGATTTCGAGCCGAACCTGACCATGGATCGCTGGCTCGAACTGTGGAAGGGGGCGCGCGCCGGCGATGGCGGTGCGCGGCAGTTCGAAACCCAGTGCCGGCGCGCCGATGGCAGCTTGTTGCCGGTGGAGTTGTCGCTCAGTTTCCTGCGCTTTCGCGATGCCGAATACCTGGTGGTGTACCTCGCCGATGTCACCGAGCGCCATCGCGCCCTGGCGGCATTGCGCGAAAGTGAAGCGCGGCTCAAGGGCATCGCAGGCAACGTGCCAGGCCTGGTGTTCCGCCTCGAGCCTGCGCCTGCCGAAGGTGAGCCGGAATTCCCTTACATCAGCGAGGGCAGCGAAGCACTGGTCGGCTACACCCCCGCGCAGATCCAGCACCCGCTGATGGGGCTGCGCAACCTCGTTCATCCAGACGATCGGGCGAACTATCACCAGGTACAGGATCTGGCTATCGCCGGCGATCAGGACTGGTCGTGGCAGGGGCGTATTCTTACCCGCCAGGGCGAGCAACGCTGGGCCGACATCAAGGCCAGTGCGCGCCGTTTGCCCAATGGCCGTGTGGCCTGGGACGGTGTCGTCTGGGACATCACCCAAGGCAAGCGTGCCGAGATGGCGTTGGCCCAGTCGCAGGAACAGCTGCGCGAACTGTCGGCGCACCTTGAAAGCGTGCGCGAAGAAGAGAAGGCCCGCATCGCCCGTGAAGTGCATGACGAGCTGGGGCAGATGTTGACCGTGCTCAAGCTGGAAGTGTCGATGTGCGAGCTGGCCTTCGCCGAACTCGACCCCGGGTTGCACGAACGCCTGGGCAGCATGAAGCGCCTGATTGCCCAGCTGTTCCAGCTGGTGCGCGACGTTGCCACCGCGCTGCGCCCACCGATCCTCGACGCGGGCATCGCCTCGGCCATCGAATGGCAGGCGCGGCGCTTCGAAGCGCGCACGCAGATACCCTGCCTGGTGCAGGTACCGGATAATCTGCCAGCATTGAGCGATGCCAAAGCCACCGGCCTGTTTCGCATCTTGCAGGAGGCGCTGACCAATGTGATGCGCCATGCCCAGGCGCACAGTGTGGAAATCGAGCTGGTGCGTGAGGGCGGGCAACTGCGCATGACCGTCAGCGACGATGGCTCCGGGTTCTGCCGTGACCAGCCCAGGCCCACATCGTTCGGCCTGGTCGGCGTGCGTGAGCGGGTGCTGATGCTCGGTGGCAGCATGGCGTTGGACAGTGAACCAGGCGAGGGCACCAGCCTGAGCGTGGCCATTCCCTTGGAGTAGGAGAGCAAGCGTGATTCGAGTGCTGGTGGCCGAAGACCACACCATTGTCCGGGAAGGCATCAAACAGCTGATTGGCCTGGCCAAGGACATGCAGGTGGCAGGGGAGGCCGGAAATGGCGAGCAGTTGCTCGAGACGTTGCGCCACACACCCTGCGAGGTGGTGTTGCTGGATATCTCCATGCCGGGGGTGAGCGGCCTGGAGGCGATCCCGCGTATTCGTGCGCTGCACGATGCCCCGGCGATCCTGATGCTGTCGATGCACGACGAGGCGCAGATGGCTGCCCGTGCGCTGAAGGCCGGCGCCGCCGGTTATGCGACCAAGGACAGCGACCCGGCCCTGCTGCTGACGGCCATTCGCCGGGTCGCGAGCGGTGGGCGTTACATCGACCCGGCGCTGGCGGACCGGATGGTCTTCGAGGTAGGCCTGACCGAAACCCGGCCGCTGCATACGTTGCTCTCCGAGCGTGAATTCTCGGTGTTCGAGCGCCTGGCCCAAGGGGCCAATGTCAACGACATCGCCCAGCAACTGGCGCTGTCGAGCAAGACCATCAGCACCCACAAGGCCAGGCTGATGCAGAAGCTCAAGGTCAATTCGCTGGCGGAGCTGGTGAAGTACGCCATGGAGCACAAGCTGGTCTGAGTGTTCTGATCGCGACAGCTGCCATATCCGGCACAGTGGTGAACCCTGTGGGAGCGGTTTTCCCCGCGAAAGGGCCGGGCCTGCCATCTGCGGCGTCTGGGCTGGCCTCTTCGCGGGTAAACCCGCTCCCACAGGGACTCATGTCTGTGCTGAAAGCGCCGTGCTTGTAGGGCAATCCCTACAGGAAATCTTCCAGCCGGATGATGGCATTCTCTCAGTACCGCCGATTTCCGGGCGCTTGCGGCTCTTCTACTCTTTTGCCTACGCAGTCATTCCAACAAGAAGGTGCAGGCATGAGCGAGGCGAATTCGAACGCTGCCACCAGCGAGACGCTGGTCAGCTTCCGTGGTGTGCAGAAGAGCTACGACGGCGAATCGCTGATCGTCAAAGACCTCAACCTGGACATTCGCAAGGGTGAATTCCTCACCCTGCTCGGCCCCTCCGGTTCGGGCAAGACCACCAGCCTGATGATGCTGGCTGGTTTCGAAACCCCCACCGCCGGTGAAATCCAGCTGGCCGGGCGCTCGATCAACAACGTGCCGCCGCACAAGCGCGACATCGGCATGGTGTTCCAGAACTACGCATTGTTCCCACACATGACCGTGGCCGAAAACCTGGCCTTCCCGCTGACCGTGCGCGGTCTGAGCAAGACCGACATCAGCGAACGGGTCAAGCGTGTGCTGAACATGGTCCAGCTCGATGCCTTCGCCAAGCGCTATCCGGGCCAGCTTTCCGGTGGTCAGCAACAGCGTGTGGCGCTGGCCCGGGCGCTGGTGTTCGAGCCACAGCTGGTGCTGATGGACGAACCGCTGGGCGCCCTCGACAAGCAACTGCGTGAACACATGCAGATGGAGATCAAGCACATTCACCAGCGCCTGGGCGTGACGGTGGTCTACGTGACCCACGACCAGGGCGAGGCGCTGACCATGTCCGACCGCGTGGCGGTGTTCCATCAGGGCGAGATCCAGCAGATCGCCGACCCGCGCACCCTCTATGAAGAACCGTGCAATACCTTTGTCGCCAACTTCATCGGCGAGAACAACCGCATCAACGGCACCCTGCTGGCCAGCGATGGCAAGCGTTGCCAGGTGCAGCTGGCACGCGGCGAGCGGGTCGAGGCGCTGGCGGTGAATGTTGGCCAGGCCGGCGAACCAGTGACCCTGTCGGTACGCCCCGAGCGCGTGCGCCTCAATGGCCACAGCGAAAGCTGCGTCAACCGCTTCTCCGGCCGTGTGGCCGAGTTCATCTACCTGGGCGACCACGTACGGGTGCGCCTGGAAGTCTGCGGCAAGGCCGACTTCTTCGTGAAGCAGCCGATCGCCGAGCTCGACCCGGCGCTGGCCGTGGGCGATGTGGTACCGCTGGGCTGGGAGGTGGAGCACGCCCGCGCGCTCGATCCGATTGCCGAAGCCCACTGATGGATTGCTTCACCAACCCTGTACTGTGGAGAGAATAATAATGCGCAAGCAGTTGAAACTGACCGCACTGGCCCTCGGCCTGTGCGCCGCCGGCCAGAGCATGGCAGCGGACCTGACCGTGGTCTCCTTCGGCGGTGCCAACAAGGCGGCCCAGGTCAAGGCGTTCTATGAGCCATGGGAGAAGGCCGGCAAGGGCAAGATCGTCGCGGGCGAGTACAACGGTGAAATGGCCAAGGTCAAAGCCATGGTCGACACCAACAGCGTGTCGTGGAACCTGGTGGAGGTGGAATCGCCAGAGCTGGCGCGTGGCTGCGACGAAGGCATGTTCGAAGAGCTCGACCCGGCACTGTTCGGCAACGAGTCCGATTACGTGAAGGGCGCCATCCAGCCATGCGGCGTGGGCTTCTTCGTCTGGTCGACGGTGCTGGCCTACAACGCCGACAAGCTCAAGACCGCACCCACCAGCTGGGCCGACTTCTGGGACACCAAGAAATTCCCAGGCAAGCGTGGCCTGCGCAAGGGCGCCAAGTACACCCTTGAATTCGCCCTGATGGCCGACGGCGTTGCGCCGAAGGACGTATATCAGGTGCTGGCCACCAAGGAAGGCGTGGACCGTGCCTTCAAGAAGCTCGACGAACTCAAACCGAGCATCCAGTGGTGGGAAGCTGGCGCCCAGCCGCCACAGTACCTGGCGTCGGGTGACGTGGTCATGAGTTCCGCCTACAACGGCCGCATCGCCGCTGTGCAGAAAGAGAGCAACCTCAAAGTGGTGTGGAACGGCGGCATCTACGACTTCGACGCCTGGGCGATCCCGAAAGGTGCCAAGGATGTGGAAGAAGCGAAGAAGTTCATCGCCTACACCGTGCAGCCGGAACAGCAGAAGACTTACTCCGAGAACATCGCCTACGGCCCGGCCAACTCAAAGGCCGTGCCACTGCTGGCCGATGCGGTGAAAAAAGACATGCCGACCACGCCTGAGAACATTGCCAATCAGGTACAGATCGACGTGGCCTTCTGGGCCGACAACAGCGAACAGCTGGAGCAACGCTTCAACGCCTGGGCGGCGAAGAAGTAAACGACCAGCGTTAGGGGCCGCGTTGCGGCCCATCGCTGGCAAGCCAGCTCCCACAGGGACCGCACCATCTCTGAAGTCGGTGCGCCACCTGTGAAAGAGATTCCACAGGGATCAGAAGCTTCCAAGCCAGTGCAGTACCTGTGGGAGCCGGGCTAGCCGGCGATGGGCTGCGCAGCAGCCCCAATTTCAGCCTGTATCGCGGAGTTCGCCATGGCCATTGCAGTGCCCCTCAACGAAGGCGCAGGTCCAAGTCTCAAGCAGCGCCTCAAGCGTGCCGAGCGGGTCAACCGCTGGAAGGCGCAGGCGTTGATCGCGCCGCTGGCGCTGTTTCTCTTGCTGGTGTTCCTGGTGCCGATCGCGGCGCTACTGTACAAGAGCGTCGGCAACCCGGAAGTGGTTGGCGGCCTGCCGCGCACGGTTGAAGTGATCAGCCAGTGGGACGGCAAGAGCCTGCCCGGCGAAGACGTTTACAAGGCGCTGAGCCAGGACCTGGCCGAATCGCGCAAGAACCAGACCCTGGGCGACCTCTCCAAACGCCTGAACATGGAACTGGCCGGCTATCGCAGCCTGCTGGCCAAGACTGCACGGGCGCTGCCGTTCAAGGCCGAGCCTGCCTCTTACAAAGATGCCTTGCAGGCGCTCGACGAGCGTTGGGGCGACCCGGCCTACTGGCAGGCGATCCGCCGTAATACCAGTTCGGTGACCTCGTTCTACCTGTTGGCTTCGCTCGACCACCGTATCGATGACCTCGGCGAGCTGGCCAAAGCCACCCCCGACCAGGCCATCTACCTGGATATCTTTGCCCGCACCCTGTGGATGGGTGTGGTGATTACCGCCATCTGCCTGGTGCTGGCCTATCCGCTTGCCTACCTGCTGGCCAACCTGCCGACCCGCCAGAGCAACCTGCTGATGATCCTGGTGCTGCTGCCGTTCTGGACTTCGATCCTGGTGCGGGTGGCGGCGTGGATCGTGCTGTTGCAGTCCGGCGGCCTGATCAACAGTGCACTGATGGCCATGGGCATCATCGACCAGCCGCTGGAACTGGTGTTCAACCGCACCGGTGTGTACATCTCAATGGTGCATATTCTGCTGCCGTTCATGATCCTGCCGCTTTACAGCGTGATGAAGGGCATTTCGCCGAGCTACATGCGCGCGGCAATTTCGTTGGGCTGCCACCCGTTTGCCAGCTTCTGGCGGGTGTACTTCCCGCAGACCTACGCTGGCGTGGGAGCCGGTTGCCTGCTGGTGTTCATCCTGGCCATCGGCTACTACATCACCCCGGCGCTGCTCGGCAGCCCGAACGACCAGATGGTCAGCTACTTCGTCGCCTTCTACACCAACACCAGCATCAACTGGGGCATGGCCACCGCCCTGGGCGGGCTGTTGCTGCTGGCGACCGTGCTGCTGTACCTGATCTATAGCTGGCTGGTCGGCGCCAGCCGCCTGCGCCTGAGCTGAGGAGCCTTGAGATGCTGAGCCCCTACATGTCGCCCGTCGAACGGGTATGGTTCTACACCCTGCGCATCCTTTGCGGCCTGATCCTGCTGTTCCTGGTGCTGCCGGTGCTGGTGATCGTGCCCCTGTCGTTCAACAGTGGCAGCTTCCTGGTGTACCCGCTGCAGGGCTTCTCGCTGCAGTGGTACCACGACTTCTTCGCCTCGGCCGAGTGGATGCGGGCGCTGAAGAACAGCATCATCGTCGCGCCGGCGGCCACGGTGCTGGCGATGGTCTTTGGCACCTTGGCATCGATCGGCCTGACCCGTGGCGATTTCCCCGGCAAATCGCTGGTGATGGCGCTGGTGATTTCGCCGATGGTGGTGCCGGTGGTGATCATCGGCGTGGCCAGCTATCTGTTCTTCGCCCCACTGGGCCTGGGCAACAGTTTCATCTCGCTGATTCTGGTGCATGCGGTACTGGGTGTGCCGTTCGTCATCATCACCGTGTCGGCGACCTTGCAGGGCTTCAATTACAACCTGGTACGTGCGGCAGCTAGCTTGGGCGCCTCGCCATTGCTAACCTTCCGTCGGGTGACCTTGCCGCTGATTGCCCCCGGGGTGATCTCGGGAGCGCTGTTTGCCTTTGCCACCTCGTTCGATGAAGTGGTGGTGACACTGTTCCTCGCCGGGCCCGAGCAGGCGACCCTGCCGCGGCAGATGTTCAGCGGCATTCGCGAGAACCTCAGCCCGACCATTGCTGCCGCAGCGACTTTGCTGATCGCGTTCTCGGTGGTGCTGTTGCTGACCCTGGAGTGGCTGCGCGGGCGTAGCGAGAAGCTCAGGACTCAGCAACCTGCCTGATGATGTGTTGCCTGTTCCGGCTTTTTCGCGGCTAAAGCCGCTCCCACAGCTTCTGTGCTGTGGGAGCGGCTTTAGCCGCGAAGAGGCCGGAACAGGTTAAAACGGTTACAATGCGCGCCACCGTGATTCTGCCAACAGGTGCGCCATGCAGCCCTACGCTATTGCCCCCTCCATTCTCTCCGCCGATTTCGCCCGCCTGGGCGAGGACGTCGACAAGGTCCTGGCCGCGGGTGCCGACATTGTCCACTTCGATGTCATGGACAACCACTACGTACCCAACCTGACCATCGGCCCGATGGTCTGCACGGCGCTGCGCAAGTACGGCGTGACCGCGCCGATCGACGTGCACCTGATGGTCAGCCCGGTAGACCGCATCATCGGCGACTTCATCGAGGCCGGGGCCACCTACATCACCTTCCACCCGGAAGCCTCGCAGCACATCGACCGTTCGCTGCAGTTGATCAAGGACGGCGGTTGCAAGGCCGGCCTGGTGTTCAACCCGGCCACCAGCCTGGATGCACTGAAGTACGTGATGGACAAAGTCGACATGGTCCTGCTGATGAGCGTCAACCCAGGCTTCGGCGGGCAGAAGTTCATCCCTGGCACCCTCGACAAGCTGCGCGAAGCCCGCGCGCTGATCGACGCCAGCGGCCGTGACATCCGCCTGGAAATCGACGGTGGCGTCAACGTCAACAACATCCGCGAAATCGCTGCCGCTGGCGCCGACACCTTTGTGGCCGGCTCGGCAATCTTCAATGCCCCGGACTACCAGGAAGTCATCGCCAAGATGCGCGCCGAACTGGCCCAGGCCCGCCCATGAGTGGCTTCGAGCAGCTGTTCCCGGGGACGCTGCCCAGGCTGGTGATGTTCGATCTGGACGGTACCCTGATCGACTCGGTACCCGACCTGGCCGCTGCCGTGGACCGCATGCTGCTCGAACTGGGGCGCCCACCTGCAGGCCTGGCGGCAGTACGCCACTGGGTCGGCAACGGTGCCCAGGTGCTGGTGCGCCGCGCCCTGGCAGGTGACATCGAGCATGATGCCGTGGACGATGCGCTGGCCGAAAAAGGCCTGGCGCTGTTCATGGAGGCTTATGCCGAAAGCCATGAGCTTACCGTGCTCTACCCCGGTGTGAAGGACACCCTGCGCTGGCTGCAGAAGCAGGGAGTGGAAATGGCGCTGATCACCAACAAGCCGGAGCGTTTCGTCGCGCCGTTGCTGGACCAGATGAAGATTGGCCGCTATTTCCGCTGGATCATCGGTGGCGATACCTTGCCGCAGAAAAAGCCCGACCCCGCGGCTCTGCTGTTTGTCATGCAGATGGCCGGAGTCAGCCCGCAGCAGTCGCTGTTCGTTGGCGACTCGCGCAGCGATGTGCTGGCGGCCAAGGCGGCTGGCGTGCAATCGGTGGGCCTGACCTACGGCTACAACCATGGCCGGCCGATTACCGAGGAATCCCCCAGCCTGGTGGTCGACGACCTGCGCGCACTGCTGCCCGGTTGCGCAGACCCGGCCACTGGGATAACGTTGGCGGATCTTCAAGCCTCCCAAGACAGAGAGTCCACCGTGGCGGTCACTGGCAAATTCTGGATGAAAGTCATCAAGGCCCTGGCCCGTTGGCGCTGGCGCGCCTGACTCCTGCTCGCCGGCGCCTGCCGGCCCGTCCGCTTGCCCGACCCCATTGCTGCTTGCCACGAGGCTACCCATGACCCGCGAAGAATTCCTGCGCCTGGCCGCTACCGGCTACAACCGCATCCCTTTGGCCTGTGAAACCCTGGCCGACTTCGACACGCCGCTGTCGATCTACCTGAAACTGGCTGACCAACCCAACTCCTACCTGCTCGAGTCCGTGCAGGGCGGCGAGAAGTGGGGCCGTTACTCGATGATCGGCCTGCCGTCGCGCACCGTGATGCGCGTGCATGGCTACCGCGTGAGCATCCTGCAGGATGGTGTCGAGGTGGAAAGCCACGACGTCGAGGACCCACTGGCCTTTGTCGAAAGCTTCAAGGACCGTTACAAGGTCGCCGACATCCCTGGGCTGCCACGTTTCAACGGTGGTCTGGTCGGCTACTTCGGCTACGACTGCGTGCGGTATGTGGAAAAGCGTCTGGGCGCCAGCCCGAACCCGGACCCGCTGGGCGTGCCGGATATCCTGCTGATGGTCTCCGACGCGGTGGTGGTATTCGACAACCTGGCAGGCAAGATGCACGCCATCGTATTGGTCGACCCGGCTGAGGAGCAGGCTTTCGAGCAAGGCCAGGCGCGCCTGCAAGGCCTGCTGGAGAAACTGCGCCAGCCCATCACCCCACGCCGTGGCCTGGACCTGAGCAGGCCGATGGCGGCCGAGCCGGAATTCCGTTCCAGCTACACCCGTGACGATTACGAGAACGCGGTGGGTCGTATCAAGGAATACATCCTGGCCGGCGACTGCATGCAGGTAGTGCCGTCGCAGCGCATGTCGATCGACTTCAAGGCTGCACCCATCGACCTGTACCGCGCACTGCGCTGCTTCAACCCGACGCCGTACATGTACTTCTTCAACTTCGGCGACTTCCATGTGGTCGGTAGCTCGCCGGAAGTGCTGGTGCGGGTGGAAGACAACCTGGTCACCGTGCGGCCGATTGCCGGTACTCGCCCACGTGGGGCTACCGAGGAAGCCGACCGGGCGCTGGAAGATGATCTGCTGTCGGACGATAAAGAGATCGCCGAGCACCTGATGCTGATCGACCTCGGCCGCAACGACGTCGGCCGGGTATCGTCGACCGGTAGCGTGCGCCTGACCGAGAAGATGGTGATCGAGCGCTACTCGAACGTGATGCATATCGTCTCCAACGTCACCGGCCAGCTGCGCGAAGGCCTGACGGCGATGGATGCGCTGCGGGCGATCCTGCCGGCGGGCACCTTGTCGGGGGCGCCGAAGATCCGCGCGATGGAGATCATCGACGAACTGGAACCGGTCAAGCGTGGCGTCTACGGTGGTGCGGTCGGCTACTTCGCCTGGAACGGCAACATGGATACCGCGATTGCCATCCGTACTGCGGTGATCAAGGACGGCGAACTGCACGTGCAGGCCGGTGGCGGTATCGTCGCCGACTCGGTGCCGGCGCTGGAGTGGGAAGAGACCATCAACAAGCGCCGGGCGATGTTCCGTGCCGTGGCGCTGGCCGAGCAGACCACCGCCAAGTAAATCAGTTGGGGCTGCTGCGCAGCCCTTTCGCGACAAAAGGCCGCTCCTACAAGAGATTGCGTTCCCTGTAGCAGCGGCCTTGTGTCGCGAAAGGGCCGCAAAGCGGCCCAATGATCTAAAAATCTACACTGACGCCCAGGCTCACCCCCTGTTGGGTCAACTCATCACTCTTGCGCCAGTTGTAGTTCCCGCGCAGGTGCACCCCCGCCACCAGTTCATGCGTCACCCCCAGGCTCGCCCGAGTCAGATCGCTATGGGGCGTGTACCCGGTCAACGTGAAGTCGTTGCTCGGCAACGTCGTCAGGTGCATGGTCACATCCTGTTGGTCATCCTCGAACTCATGCTCCTGCGCCACCTCGGCGAACAACCTGGTGCTCGGCAGTACCTGCACGCTGCCTAGCAGCCCTACGCCCAAGCGCCGCGAAGTCCGTTCCTGGTCATCGAAGCCCAGCGCCGTCGAACGCCCGCTCTTCTCGTCATAACCATCGACTTTTACCCGCGCATAGTCGGCACTGATGAACGGTGCCAGTTGCCAGCGGCTGCTATCGGCCGCCAGGTTGTAGCCCAGCCGGGCAGTCACGGCCCAGGCTTCACCATCGGTGTCGCCCTTCTCGCTGCGGTCGTTGACGCCAAGCGCAAAGGTGCGCTTGAGGTCGTGGTAGTCCAGATGGCCGGCGCTCAGCGCGGCATCGGCCCACCAGCGATCCTGGCGGAACTGGGCGAAGGCGCTGGCCAGGTAGCTGTCGAGCTTGTAGTCCGAGTCCTGTTCACCGGCTTCCAGTTTCTGCCGATATACGCCGCCGGCCAAGCCGAGGCGCCAAGCGTCGTTGAGCCGGTAGCTGCCACCCAGGGTCAGGTTGTAGCCATGGCCGTCAGCGCTGGCAGCACTGTGCTGGTCATCGAAGTCCAGGTTTTGGGCGCCAGTGCTGACGAAGGCTTGCCATTGGCCGATTGCCTGCCACGGTGTCTGCCACTGATTGCGCAGTTCGTCCTGGTGCGCGCGCAGGCTGGCGTGGGCCATTTCCGGCAGCAGGGTCAATTCCCATGGCGCGGAGATGATCGAGTAGGCGTAGTCGGCAATCAGTTGCTGGCCGGCGATGGTCGGGTGCACCGAGTCGTTGAACAGCAGTTTGGTCGGGTCGGGGCTGGTGCCGTTGATCCCGTAAACCGGGTTTTCCACACAGCTGTCGCCGCTGTAGCAGGTGCCAACCAGGTTCTGGCCGGTGGCCAGGCCGAACTGGGTCGGGCTGGCCAGGGCTTCGCTGAGCAATACCGGAATGTTCAGAGGGATGATCTCGGCGTCGATCCGGCTCAGTTGACTGATCAGCGACTGGTTGAACACGCTGGAGAGTTGCGTGAGTGCATTTTGCTGTGGCGTACCAGTGAAGTTTGGTGTCTGCCCAAGGTCCGGCAACAGCCAGACCATGATGTAGCGCGCGCCGCCTTGCTGCAGGGCCTGGGCGCTGGCGGCGAGGCGGGAGCCGGCCGCCGCAGCGTCGGCGGGGCTGTTGACCAGGCCCTGGAGGAAGTCGTTGCCGCCGCCGGTGAGGTAGTAGAGGGCATTCGGGTCTGCCTGCAGGCCGGTGGCCAGATAACCCGGCTTCTCGCGCAGCACGAACCCGCCCAGTGCGCTGCCTGGCGGAATCACGGTTGCGGAGGTCTCGGTGATCGAGTCAAGGATCTGCTGCGTCGTATACCCGCCGACCGCCCAGTTGTTACCGTCCGGCAGGCCCAGGGCCTGGTAGGTAGGTGAGGTCGAAGGCCCGAGTTCGGCCGGGCTGACACCCAGCCTGCCTCCCAGGATCATCGGGGACACCGGTGCATAGTTGCCACTGGCGTCGCGGTTGGTAAAGCGCATGCCCAGCGTGCCGCCGGTCAGGTCGGGAAACTGCCCGGCGTCGCTGAGGCTGTCACCAAACACGATCAGGCTGGAGTAGGGCGAGGGTGCGGCGAAGGCCTGGCTGCAGGCCAAGGCCAGTGAAGCGAGGGTAAAGCGCATCAGTGGAGCTTTTCGCATCGTTGAACATCCTTTTCATTGTTTTTATGAGGACTACCCGCTCGACCTTAGCAAATCGCTGTGCATCCCTCCCAAGTCCATTCGTTTCCCCGTGTTTACGGGCATATTGCGCCATCCGCCCCGGTAAGCTACTGTGCGTGCAAGTATGAGCGAGACTTATCCTGTGTTGATCGTCAGCAAACTCTTGATGCGCGTTATCAAGGCCCACGCCCGTTGGCGTTGGCGCGCCTGACTTTATCTCCTGCCGGCCCGTCCGGCCCGCCCCCGTTTGCCTTCCTGTCCGTTTAGCGACCGCCCTTCATGGCAAAGCCGTGTCTTTGGCCGGTGTAGGAAGGTTCGATTTTTGAAGTCAGTAGATTCAAGAGGTTTAGCCCGATGTTACTGATGATCGACAACTACGACTCATTCACTTACAACGTTGTTCAGTACCTTGGCGAGCTGGGTGCCGAGGTCAAGGTCATTCGCAATGACGAAATGACCATCGCCGAGATCGAAGCCCTCAACCCTGAGCGCATCGTCGTGTCGCCAGGCCCGTGCACGCCAAGTGAAGCGGGCGTTTCCATCGAAGCCATCCTGCATTTTGCTGGCAAGCTGCCGATCCTGGGCGTATGCCTGGGCCACCAGTCCATCGGCCAGGCTTTCGGCGGTGATGTGGTGCGGGCCCGTCAGGTCATGCATGGCAAGACCAGCCCGGTGCACCATCGCGACCTCGGCGTTTTCGCCGAGCTCAACAACCCGCTTACCGTGACCCGCTACCATTCCCTGGTGGTCAAGCGCGAAACCCTGCCTGATTGCCTGGAAGTCACCGCCTGGACCGCCCATGACGACGGTTCGGTCGACGAGATCATGGGCCTGCGCCACAAGACCTTGAATATCGAAGGGGTGCAGTTCCACCCCGAGTCCATCCTCACCGAGCAGGGCCACGAGCTGTTCGCCAACTTCCTCAAGCAGACCGGCGGCCGCCGTTAAGGATCGATCATGGATATCAAGAGCGCGTTGAGCCGCATCGTCGGCCACCTGGACCTGAGCACTGATGAAATGCGCGATGTCATGCGCCAGATCATGACTGGCCAGTGCAGCGAAGCGCAGATCGGTGCTTTCCTGATGGGCATGCGCATGAAGAGCGAGAGCATCGACGAGATCGTCGGTGCGGTCTCGGTGATGCGCGAGCTGGCCGACAAGGTCGAACTGAACAGCCTCGATGGTGTGGTCGATATCGTCGGTACCGGCGGTGATGGCGCCAACATCTTCAACGTTTCCACCGCATCGTCGTTCGTTCTCGCCGCTGCCGGCTGCACCGTGGCCAAGCACGGCAACCGCGCGGTTTCAGGCAAGAGCGGCAGCGCCGACCTGCTGGAAGCTGCCGGCATCTATCTGAACCTGACCCCGAAACAGGTCGCACGCTGCATCGACAGCTTGGGGATAGGCTTCATGTTCGCGCAGAGCCACCACACCGCCATGAAGTATGCTGCTGGCCCGCGTCGCGATCTGGGGCTGCGTACCCTGTTCAACATGCTCGGCCCGCTTACGAATCCGGCCGGAGTGAAGCATCAGGTGGTCGGCGTGTTCACCCAGGCACTGTGCCGTCCGTTGGCCGAGGTGCTGCAGCGCCTGGGCAGCAAGCATGTGCTGGTGGTGCATTCGAAAGATGGCCTGGACGAGTTCAGCCTGGCTGCGCCAACCTTCGTCGCCGAGTTGAAGAACGGCGAGATCACTGAGTATTGGGTGGAGCCCGAAGACCTCGGTATGAAGAGCCAGAGCCTGCATGGCCTGGCCGTCGAGACGCCGCAGGCCTCGCTTGAGCTGATCCGTGATGCCCTGGGCCGGCGCAAGACCGAAAACGGCCAGAAGGCCGCCGAAATGATCGTGCTCAATGCTGGCGCGGCGCTGTATGCCGCTGACCATGCCATGAGCCTGAAGACTGGCGTGGAACTGGCCCACGACGTACTGCACACCGGGCTGGCCTGGGAGAAGCTGCAGGAGCTGGGCGCCTTTACTGCAGTATTCAAGGTGGAGAACGAAGCATGAGTGTGCCGACGGTGCTGGAAAGGATCATCGCCCGCAAGTTCCAGGAAGTGGCCGAGCGCAGCGCGCGCGTAAGCCTTGCCGAACTGGAGCGCCTGGCCAAGGCTGCCGATGCCCCGCGCGGCTTTGCCAATGCGCTGATCGAGCAGGCCAAACGCAAGCAGCCGGCGGTGATTGCCGAAATCAAGAAGGCTTCGCCAAGCAAAGGCGTGATCCGCGAGAACTTCGTGCCGGCCGACATTGCCGTCAGCTACGAGAAAGGTGGGGCGACCTGCCTGTCGGTGCTGACCGATGTGGATTACTTCCAGGGTGCCGACGAGTACCTGCAACAGGCCCGCGCCGCCGTTTCGCTGCCGGTGATCCGCAAGGATTTCATGGTCGACCCCTACCAGATCGTCGAGGCGCGCGCGCTGGGTGCTGACTGCGTGCTGTTGATCGTGTCGGCGCTGGATGATGTGAAAATGGCCGAACTGGCTTCGGTGGCGAAGGATGTCGGCCTCGACGTGCTGGTCGAAGTGCATGATGGCGATGAGCTGGAGCGTGCTTTGAAAACCCTCGATACACCGTTGGTGGGGGTGAACAACCGTAACCTGCACACCTTCGAGGTGAGCCTGGAAACCACCCTTGACCTGCTGCCGCGCATTCCACGTGACCGCTTGGCAATTACCGAGAGCGGTATTCTCAATCGCGCCGATGTCGAGCTGATGGAAATCAACGAGGTCTACTCGTTCCTGGTCGGTGAGGCATTCATGCGCGCAGCGCAGCCAGGGCTGGAACTGCAGCGGTTGTTCTTCCCGGATCAGGTGAAGAAGACGGTTCAGACTCTGGACTGATCGACAGGAAGCCGGCTTTATGCCGGCTTTTTTGTATGCCTATTCTGGCCTCTTCGCGGGCAAGCCTGCTCCCACAAGTCCTATGTAGGCTTGCCCGCGAACAGGCCGTTAAACCCAACATCGAAGGTGGATCAATGACCGATCAACCCCTGGCGCTCACTGTCGAGCAAGGTTTGCATGCCGAGCAGGAGCTGCTGGCTGCCGTCTGCCGCGGCGAACGCGATTCGGGTGTGCTGTTCTGGCGCCCCACTGACCACGCGCTGGTCATGCCCCGGCGCATGAGCCGGCTGGACAACTTCGAATCTGCCTGCGCGGAGCTGGCGATTGCCGGCTGGCCGGTGCTGTTGCGTGAAACCGGCGGCGAGCCGGTGCCGCAGTCGCACTCGACGGTAAACGTAGCGCTGGTCTACGTGGCCCCACGCAGCGAAGGCGATCATGGCCGTATCGAAAGCGCCTATGAGCGCTTGTGCCTGCCATTGTGTGATGTGTTGCGTGAGTGGGGCGGTGTCGCCTCGGTGGGCGAGATCGACGGTGCCTTCTGCGATGGCCGCTACAACGTCAACCTCAATGGTCGCAAGCTGGTCGGTACGGCCCAGCGCTGGCGCCAGGGCCTGGGTGGCAAACGCCCGGTGGTGCTGGTGCATGGTGCGCTGCTGCTGGACAACGAGCGCGAGTCGATGGTCGCGGCAGTCAACCGCTTCAATGAATGCTGTGATCTGGAACAGCGCTGCCGTGCCGACAGCCATATCGCCCTGCACGAAGTGGCGCCCGAGGCGCCTTGGTTCGAGCGCCTGTCCCTTGCCTACCACGACGTGCTGGCAGCCCTGCCCAAGGATTAACGGGTGCCGTAGACCACCATGGTCTTGCCCTTGACCTGTACCAGGCTGCGCTCTTCAAGGTCTTTGAGGACGCGGCCGACCATTTCCCGCGAGCAACCGACGATACGGCCGATTTCCTGGCGGGTGATCTTGATCTGCATGCCGTCCGGGTGGGTCATGGCATCCGGTTGCTTGCACAGGTCAAGCAGGCAACGGGCCACGCGGCCGGTGACATCGAAGAAGGCCAGGTCGCCGACTTTGCGTGTGGTATTGCGCAGGCGCTGGGCCATCTGGCTGCCCAGGGCGTAGAGAATTTCCGGGTCCTGGCGGGCCAGTTCGCGAAACTTGTCGTAGCTGATCTCTGCCACTTCGCACTCGGTCTTGGCTCGGACCCAGGCGCTGCGCTGCTGCTCGCCGCCAGCTGGCTCGAACAACCCCAGCTCACCGAAGAAGTCGCCACTGTTGAGGTAGGCGATGATCATCTCGTGACCTTCGTCGTCTTCGATCAGGATGGTGACCGAGCCCTTGATGATGAACGACAGCGTGTCGGCACGGTCACCGGCGCAGATGATGTTGCTTTTGGCGGTGTAGCGGCGGCGCTGGCAGTGAACCAGCAGCTTGTCGATGTTCTTGATCTTGGCGGGTAGGGCTGAGGCAACCATCACGAAATCCTGTTCGATGCGAGGCATAGGCTCTTGTTAGACATTGTCTGACGCGACGCGCCAGTCAATTGGCGCCAGCTTATCAGACAGCGCTAGAAGTTTTGACACTAAAGCGACTCGCATTGAGCTTTTCCGACAGGCATACAAGGCTTAAGCTGACACCCTTTTGCGAAATCCAGGAGTACGGACAGATGAAGGCACGCATCCAGTGGGCCGGTGAAGCGATGTTCCTCGGTGAATCGGGGAGCGGCCACGTCGTAGTGATGGACGGCCCACCCGAGGCCGGTGGCCGCAACCTGGGCGTGCGCCCGATGGAAATGCTCCTGCTCGGCCTCGGTGGCTGCAGCAGTTTCGACGTAGTGAGCATCCTTAAGAAGTCGCGCCAGGCTGTGGAAAGCTGTGAGGCGTTCCTGGAAGCGGAACGTGCCAGCGAAGACCCGAAAGTGTTCACCAAGATTCACATGAATTTCGTGGTCAAAGGGCGTGGGTTGAAAGAGGCTCAGGTCAAGCGTGCGGTAGAGCTGTCGGCGGAGAAGTACTGCTCGGCGTCGATCATGCTTGAACGTGCCGGTGTTGAAATCACCCATGGTTACGAAATCGTAGAGCTGGGCTGAGTCCGAGATTCCGGGGCCGCAAAGCGGCCCCGGCGATCTTCCGTCAGTCGCGCAGGGCAGGTAGAGCAGTCAGCAACCATTCCGGCAAGCTGCTTCTGACGGCCTGGCTCAACTGCTCCCGCCGTTTCTGGTACGCCAACCCCAAGCCAATCACCCCCAGCCCGATCAAGGTCAGCACCACCGGGAACAGCAACGATTCGGCAAACACCTCGTAAGACAGATACCCCAGATAAGCCGCTACCCCCAGCGCCCCAAAGACCATGAACACTGGCCGGCGCAACAGCACCGCCATGCCCATCAACCCCAGGTTGATCAGGCAGTACAGCGCCTTGCCCAGTTCACTGTCGCTGTCCATCATCGTCAACCCGCCCCAGAATGCCGCCAGGCCAGCCAGGTAACCCCAATGGGCATAGTCCTCGCGGGTACGCCCGTCGACGACCAAGAATGCCAGCAGCAAGCCGAGCCCGAACCACAGTGACACCGTGCGCCGCTGTTCCCAGGAGAAGGGGGAGCCAAACACCCATTCGCTCAGGTCCATCGACATGAACCACAAGGCAACGGCAATCGGCATCACCACAAAGGGGTAGGGGACCAGGCGCAGCATCAGCAGCCCGGCAACCACGGTGGCCGCCTCCATCAGCAGCCAGCCGCCCTGCACATAGGTGTAGTACTGGTGATAGTCCGCTTGCGCATCATCCAGTGGCCACCAACCTGTCAGACGCTCGATGGCGAACACGACCAGCGGCACGATGCTGACCGCGACGGCGGCCAGCACACCGGCGGCAACGGCTTGCTTGCGGCCCTGCAGGTTGAGGGCGAACGAGGTGAGCGCAACGATATAAAGCGTGGCGATGGCCAGCAATGCCCCGTCGCCAATCGACATCCAGGCTTCGGTAAGCAGCCAGCCCATAGCGCCCATGATCAGCAGGGCGCCGAAGTAGAAGGCGACATGGGCAAGCTGGAAACTGCCACGGGCTGGCGGTTGCTGGCGCAGAAACGCTAGCAGGGCCTGGTCTTGGCCAGGCTGGAGAATGCCGGCTTGCACGGCGCGCGCCAGGTCCTTGGCGTCGATACGGTCCGTCATGTGTGCGCCCTTAGATGCGGTAGGTGCTCTTGGTCATGACCTTGGCCAGCAGGCTCATGCCGAAACGCACCGGCATCGGGAAGCGATAGCCGCCAGCTTCGAGCGCGGACTCGGCGTGCTGCTCTTCATCCACGCGCATTTGTTCAAGGATGGCGCGAGACTTTTCGTCCTGCTGGGGGAGCTGCTCCAGGTGTTCGTCCAGGTGCTTGCACACCTGATGCTCGGTGGCGGCGACGAAACCGAGGCTGACCTTGTCGCTGACCAGGCCGGCGAGGGCGCCGATGCCGAACGACATGCCGTAGAACAGCGGGTTGAGCACGCTCGGGTGGCTGCCCAGTTGGCGGATGCGTTGTTCGCACCAGGCCAGGTGGTCGATTTCTTCCTCGGCTGCATGTTCCATGGCCTTGCGCACTTGCGGCAGCTTGGCAGTCAGGGCCTGCCCCTGATACAGCGCCTGTGCGCAGACTTCGCCGGTGTGGTTGATGCGCATGAGCCCGGCAATGTGGCGGGCCTGGTTGTCATCCAGTTCTGCATCCGGCTGGATGATCGCTGGCGACGGGCGGGATGGTTGGCCGCTGAAGGGCAGCAAGGTGCGCATGGCGGTATCGGCCTGCAGCAACAAGCGGTCGAGCGGCGAGTAGTGACGTTCGGTGGCCATCGGGCACCTCCGCTGAAGTGATGCCCGACAGTTTACCTCAATCGCCCGGATGGGGCTTGCCTTGGGTCAGCCCGGCGGCCAGTTCATCTGGCGCTGGCCGAGCACGTGCATATGGATGTGGTAGACGGTCTGGCCGCCTTTCGGGTTGCAGTTCATGACCACCCGGAAGCCTTCCTCGCAGCCCTGTTCGACCGCCAGGCGCTGGGCAGTGAACAGGATATGACCGGCCAGGGCCTTGTCCTCTTCGGTCAGGTCGTTCAGGGTGCGAATGTGTTTCTTCGGGATGACCAGAAAATGCACGGGCGCCGCTGGGGCGATGTCCTTGAAGGCGAGGATCTGGTCATCTTCGTAGATGATATCCGCCGGGATTTCCCGGTTGATGATTTTGAGGAATAGATCGTCCACAGCACTTGCTCCATGGTGAGTGTCGGGCCGAGTGTACTCAGCCGGGCGCCACTCGCCCAGTGGCTATTCCATGCCGACCGGGCAGTAGCGGCGGTGGATGAAACCGGCCAGCTTGCGCGTCAGCCAGCGCGGCAGCAGGCGCGGCGCGAAGGCCAGCCAGCGGTTGCGGCGTACCGGCATGATCACTGCGCGATTTTTGGCCAGTGCACGCACGGTACACAGCGCCACTTCTTCAGGGCTCAGGCAGCGGCTGTTGCCTTCAAGCCTGGGTATGCGTCGGCGCGACGAGCGTACAGGGCCAGGGCAAAGTACCGATACCTTGATGCCGGCGGGCTTGAGCTCTTCGCGCAGCGCTTCGCTGAAATTCATCACATAGGCCTTGCTGGCGGCGTAGGTGGCCATGCCCGGGCCGGGCGCGACGGCGGCCAGACCTGCGACGTTGAGAATCTGCCCGCCACCTTGCACGGCCATCAGGTTACCAATGGCATGGCACAGGCGGCTCAGGGCGAGGATGTTGACCTCCAGCAGGTCCTGCTCGTCGGCCCATTCATGGGCCAGGAACGGACCGTAGGTACGTTGGCCGGCGCAGTTGACCAGCAGGTCGATGCGCCGCTCGCCTTCTTCCAGTTCCAGCACGAAACCGGACAAGCGCAGCGGCTGGCTGAGGTCGCAAGCGCGCAGCAGCACTTCGACGCCGAAGCGCTGGGCCAGTTCAAGCGCTACCGGTTCCAGCGTTTCTCGGTGGCGTGCCACCAGGATCAGGTTGCGCCCGCGCCGCGCCAGGGCTTCCGCCAGGGCCAGGCCCAGGCCGCTGGAAGCTCCGGTGATCATGGCGTAACGGGTCATGCAAGGCTCCTGGGGGCTGAAGAGGGCGCCTAGTGTACAGCCTGGCCAGGCGAGTTGTTGCCTTTTGCTACAAGGCTTTGCCGCGCAACGCCTGGGTACGCTCAAGGGCGTCGCGGTACTCGCCGTGCAAGCGCTCGATCAGTGTGGCGGCCGCGGGCAAATCATGTATGTCGCCCACACCTTGGCCAGCGGACCAGACGGTTTTCCAGGCCTTGGCTTCATCGTCGATAGGCTTGAGCTTGCCTTGCTCGTGCCCGGACTTCAGGGCCGCCATGTCATAGCCGGCCTGTTCCAGGCTGGGTCGCAGGAAGCTGGCCGGGATGCCGGATACGGCAGGGGTGTGAATGATGTCGGCAGCGTGGGCATCGAGCAACATCTGCTTGTAACCGGCCTGGGCATGGCTTTCCTGGGTGGCGATGAAGCGCGTACCCATGTAGGCCAGGTCGGCACCGAGCAGCTGCGCGGCGAGAATCTCGTGGCCGTGGTTGATGCAGCCGGCCAGCAGCAAGGTCTTGTCGAAGAACTGGCGAATCTCGGCCGCGAGGGCGAACGGGCTCCAGGTTCCGGCATGCCCACCGGCGCCTGCCGCCACGGCGATCAGGCCATCGACGCCGGCCTCGGCGGCTTTCTCCGCGTGCCGTCGGGTGGTCACGTCGTGAAACACCAGGCCACCGTAGCCGTGCACTGCATCAACCACTTCCTTCACAGCGCCGAGGCTGGTGATGACGATGGGCACGCGGTGCTCGACGCAGAGGGCGAGGTCGGCCTGTAACCGCGGGTTGGTCGGGTGGACGATCAGGTTTACCGCATAGGGGGCTGGCGCCTGCAGCTGCGCCAGGCCTGCTTCGATTTCTTCCAGCCAGGCCTTGAAGCCGGCGCTATCACGCTGGTTCAGTGCCGGGAAGCTGCCGACCACGCCGCTGCCGCAGCAGGCCAGCACCAACTGAGGATTGGAAATCAGGAACATCGGCGCTGCAACCACAGGCAAGCGCAGGCGTTGTTCGAGCGAAGCAGGCAGGGACATGGGTGAGGCTCCATCGTTTTATGTCAGAACGGTTTGACCACCACGAGAATCACGATGCCCAGCAGGAACAGCACCGGTACTTCGTTGAACCAGCGGTAGTACACGTGACTGCGGGTATTGTTGCCAGCGGCGAAGCGTTTGCGCTGGGCACCACAGATGTGATGGTAGCCGGTCAGCAGAATCACCAGGGTGAGCTTGGCGTGCAGCCAGCCTTGGCTCAGCCAGCCGGGGGTGAGGTAGAGCATCCAGGCGCCGAAAATATAGGTAGCGATCATTGCCGGGTTCATGATGCCGCGATACAGCTTGCGCTCCATGGTGACGAAGCGTTCCTGGCTGATGCTGTCCTGGCTCTGGGCGTGGTAGACGAACAGCCTGGGCAGGTAGAACAGGCCGGCAAACCAGCAGACCACGCTGACGATATGCAGCGCTTTGATCCATAGGTAAAGCATGGAGGGAGTTCCTTCAGGTAATCACGGTCGTCAGATAGTAGAGCCCAAGCGCCTGAAGGGGCACCCCAAGAGTTGTTACAGGCGCTTTGCGCCCCTATTATCGTGCGCTTTCCAGACGGCTCGTTGAAAAGGGGCAAGCGTTATGATCAAGGTCGGTATCGTCGGCGGCACGGGTTACACCGGCGTCGAACTGTTGCGTCTGCTGGCACAGCATCCACAGGCCGAAGTGGCGGTCATCACTTCGCGCTCCGAGGCGGGCGTGGCGGTCGCCGATATGTATCCGAACCTGCGCGGTCACTACGACGGCCTGGCTTTCAGCGTGCCGGACAGCAAGACCCTGGCCGCCTGCGACGTGGTGTTCTTCGCCACTCCGCATGGTGTCGCCCACGCCCTGGCTGGCGAACTGCTGGCTGCCGGGACCAAGGTCATCGACCTGTCTGCAGACTTCCGCCTGCAGGACGCCACCGAATGGGGCAAATGGTATGGTCAGCCTCATGGTGCTCCAGAGCTGCTCAAGGACGCCGTCTACGGCCTGCCTGAAGTCAACCGCGAAAAGATTCGCCAGGCGCGCCTGATTGCCGTGCCGGGTTGCTACCCGACCGCCACTCAGCTGGGCTTCCTGCCGCTGCTCGAAGCCGGCCTGGCCGACCCGTCGCGCCTGATCGCCGACTGCAAGTCGGGCGTCAGCGGCGCTGGCCGTGGGGCAGCGGTCGGCTCGCTGTTCTGCGAGGCTGGCGAAAGCATGAAAGCATACGCGGTCAAAGGCCACCGCCACCTGCCCGAGATCAGCCAGGGCCTGCGTCTGGCCGCTGGCAAGGACATCGGCCTGACCTTCGTGCCACACCTGACACCGATGATCCGTGGTATCCACGCCACCCTGTACGCGACCGTCGCCGACAAGTCGGTCGACCTGCAGGCGTTGTTCGAGAAGCGTTACGCCGATGAGCCGTTCGTCGACGTCATGCCGGCCGGCAGCCACCCGGAAACCCGTAGCGTGCGCGGTGCCAACGTCTGCCGCATCGCCGTTCATCGCCCGCAGGGTGGTGACCTGGTGGTGGTGCTGTCGGTGATCGACAACCTGGTCAAGGGCGCGTCGGGCCAGGCGGTGCAGAACCTCAACATCCTGTTCGGCCTGGATGAGCGCATGGGCCTGTCCCACGCTGGCTTGCTGCCGTAAGCGTTTGTTGCTTGAAAGGGCCCGCCATTGTGCGGGCCTTTTTGTTTGTCGTGTCCCGTCCTGAATAAGGTTTACACCTCCCATCCCGAATTTCCGGAGAGTCAGATGGAGCAAGGTGTAAAGCGCACACAGAGAGATTACTCACTGTCTTTTAAATTGGCGGTGGTTGATCAGATTGAAAAAGGCGAACTGACCTACAAACAGGCCCAGGTGCGGTATGGCATCCAGGGTCGGTCGACGGTTCTGGTATGGTTGCGTAAGCACGGTCGGCAGGATTGGAGCCAGGGGGCCTCGATCCGCGACGAGAGGAGCTGCGCGATGTCTGACCCCAAAACGCTCACTCCAGAGCAGCGGATCAAAGAGCTTGAGCAACAGTTGGAACTGATGAGCCAGAAGGCCCAGTTTTTTGAGACGGTCGTTGATGTTCTGAAAAATGACTATGGTGTTTCGGTCGTAAAAAAGCGATCCGGCAAGTCCTCTCGCAAGGTCAAGTCGCAGGACTGAGCATTGCCAGGGCTTGTCAGTTTCTAGGCATCAGTCGACAGGCTTACTACAAGCGCAACCGAACTGCTGATGGCAAAGAGCGCCAGGCAGATCAGGTGGTTGAGTTTGTTCAGCAAGTCCGGATGCGCCAGCCTCGTCTGGGTACACGCAAGCTGCACTATCTGCTGCATTGCCAACCTGACAAACGGTTCCAAGTTGGCCGAGATAGGCTGTTCCAGGTCTTGGGAGAGCGCCGTTTGCTGGTGCTGCCTAAGCGGGCCTACCACAAGACAACACAAAGCTTTCATCGCTTCTACCGCCATCCCAACTTACTCAAGCCGGGCCCAAGCCAAGTCGTTCCGACAAGGCCGGAGCACGTCTGGGTTGCCGATATTACTTACCTGCCCGCACGTAACGGCCCGCTGTACCTGAGCCTGGTAACGGATGCGTACTCCAGGAAAATTGTTGGCCACCACGTCCATGAAAGCCTGCATGCCGAGTCAGTGGCGCAAGCCTTCAAGCAGGCATTACGAAAGCGACGTCGTCGCCAGCCATTAGTCCACCATTCGGATCGAGGCATCCAATATTGCTCGGCGCTGTACCAGTCACTGCACCAACGGCACGATGTTCAGTGCTCCATGACTGATGGGTATGACTGCTACCAGAACGCGCTGGCCGAGCGAATCAACGGAATCCTCAAGATGGAGCTGCTGTTGAGCAGCCCTGAAGATCTTGAGCAGGCGAGACAGATGGTTGACGAGGCAGTGCAGATCTACAACACAGAACGGCCCCATATGGCCCTGAAAAACAAAACGCCCGATGCAGTGCATCGGGCGTTTTGAGGCCTGTCGGCCTACCTGAACAGGTGTAAACCTATTTCAGGACTAGACATCGCGACTAAAGCCGCACAATTCTTGACCAATTTTCTCGGAGAAGCGGATAATGCGCGTCATCGAGTTTTATGGCGGCTACTGCGCCGGGAGAATCAACATGAGCGTCGAAACCTTCACCCCCACGGCTTTGGAATTCACCCACGGTGCCGCGCAAAAGGTGAAGAACCTGGTTTCCGAAGAAGGCAATGACCGCCTGAAGCTGCGCGTGTTCGTCACCGGTGGCGGCTGCTCGGGCTTCCAATACGGTTTCACCTTCGATGAAGACGTGGCCGAAGATGACACCATTGTCGAGCGCGAAGGTGTTTCGCTGGTAGTTGACCCGATGAGCTACCAGTATCTGGCCGGTGCCGAAGTGGACTACCAGGAAGGCCTGGAAGGTTCGCGCTTCGTGATCAAGAACCCGAATGCCGCGACTACCTGTGGCTGTGGTTCTTCGTTCTCGATCTGAAGCCAGGTTGTACGAAAACGCCGCGCAATTGCGCGGCGTTTTGCATTCTGGCGTGAGCTCAGGCCGGGTAGATCGCGCCGAGTACGCGTAGCCCCTTTGCCGCCGTCACGCTTGGGCGATTGGCGGCGATACCCTCGAGGCAGCAGTGGGCGAGCCAGGCAAAGGCCATGGCCTCGACCCAGTCCGGGTCCACGCCATGTGCACCGGTGCTGGTGACCTGGGCCTGTGGCAGCAATTCAGCAAGGCGAGCCATCAGGGCGCCATTGCGAGCGCCGCCGCCACATACCAGCAGCGCCTCGGTGCCTTGCTGGGCACTCTGCAGCGACTCGATGATGGTGCGCGCGGTCAACTCCAGCAGGGTGGCCTGGACATCTTCATCACGGTAGGCAGGCAGGCGCGCCAGGTGGCTATCCAGCCAGGGCAGGTTGAACACTTCGCGGCCGGTGCTTTTCGGGCCGGTGCCGGCGAAGAACGGGTCACTCAGCAGGCTGCTGAGCAAATCACCTTGCACCGCGCCACTGGCAGCCCAGGCGCCATCGGCATCATAGGCCTGGCCACGCTTGCGCTCGATCCAGGCGTCCAGCAGCACGTTGCCTGGCCCGCAATCGAAGCCATGCACGGGCTCGTCGCACTCGATCAGGCTCAGGTTGCTGAACCCCCCCACATTGAGAACTGCCAGTCGCTGGCCGAGGTGGCTGAACAGGGTTTCATGGAAGGCAGGCACCAGTGGTGCGCCCTGGCCGCCTGCCGCCACATCGCGACGGCGGAAGTCGGCGACTACGCTGATACCGGTAAGCTCGGCGAGTAGCGCCGGGTTGCCGATCTGCACGGTGAAACCGCGCGCCGGCTCATGGCGGATGGTCTGGCCGTGGCTGCCGATGGCACGGATGGCGTCGGCCTGCAGCCCTTGCTTACCGAGCAATTGCCGTACACCTTCACCTGCCAGGCTGGCCCAGCGGTTTTCTGCCAGGGCGGCGCGGGCAATCTCGTCAGGGCCACTGCTGCAAAGGCTGAGCAGGTCCTGGCGCAGGTCGCCCGGCATCGGCAGGTAATGGGTGGCGAGCAACTGCAGCTGCTCGCCTTGTTCGATCAAGGCGATGTCCAGGCCGTCGAGGCTGGTACCGGACATCACCCCCAGGTAAAGCGCCATGGGTCAGCGCTTGTTCGCCGCGAGCATGGTGGCCTTTTCCTGGTCCATGCGGGCGATCAGTGGTTGGCTTTGCTGCAGGAAGCGCTGGCGTTCGTTCTTGGCGATCGGGTCAGCCATTGGCACCTTCTGGCTCAGCGGGTCGACGTGGACGCCGTTGACCTGGAACTCGTAGTGCAGGTGCGGGCCAGTCGACAGGCCAGTAGTGCCGATGTAACCGATGATCTGGCCCTGCTTCACGTTGCTGCCGGTCTTGATGCCCTTGGCAAAGCCCTGCATGTGACCGTAAAGGGTCTTGTAGCTGTTGCCATGGGCGATGATCACGGTGTTGCCGTAACCGCCGCGGCGGCCAGCTAGCTCGATGCGACCGTCACCTGCTGCCTTGATTGGTGTGCCGCGTGGGGCGGCATAGTCCACACCCTTGTGCGCGCGGATCTTGTTCAGGATCGGATGCTTGCGACCGGCGGAGAAGCGCGAGCTGATGCGGGCGAAGTCGACCGGGGTGCGGATGAACGCCTTGCGCAGGCTGTTGCCGTCGGCGGTGTAGTAGCTGGTGTTGCCCTGCTTGCTGGTGTAGCGCACGGCGGTGTAGGTCTTGCCGCGGTTGGTGAAGCGCGCGGACAGAATGTTGCCGGTGCCTACTACCTTGCCGTCCATCACCTTCTGTTCGTAGACCACGTCGAACTCGTCGCCAGGGCGGATATCCTGGGCGAAGTCGATGTCGTAGCCCAGGACCTTGGCCATATCCATGGTCATGCTGTGGGACAGGCCGGCGCGCTGGGCCGAGGCCGAGAGCGAACTCTTGATCACGCCGTGGGCGTAGGCGGTACGGACTACCGGCTTGCTGATCTCGCGATCGAAGGTGTAGCCCTTGGCGGTCTTGGTCAGGCGGATGGTTTCGAGGTTGCTGACCTTGCTGTGCAGGCTGGCCAACTGACCATCCTTGTCGAGTTCGAATTGCAGCACCTGGCCGTGCTTGAGCTGGCTGAACTGCTTGGCTTGTTTGTTGCTGGCCAGCAGGTCGTGTACCGCGTTGGCGGGAAGGCCGACTTTGGCGAACAGGGTAGACAGGGTGTCGCCGCGGGCTACAGTCACTTCGCGGTGACCTGGCTCCTTGGCTTCAGGCTTTTTCTCTGTGGCAGGTGCTTCTTGTGCGGCCTGCTCGGTGTTGGTTTCGGTGCCGTCGATCTGCGCGAAGGGAGAGCCCTGGTCGCCTTGAGTCTGTACCAGCGGGGCGGCGTTGGACTCGTCCTTCAGCTGCTCGGCCGGGCTTTCCAGCTCCAGGCTGAGGGTGGTCTTCTTGGCTTCGACTTCGCTGGAGGGAAATACCAGCAGTGCCAGGCTGAGCAGGGCGGCGATGCCGCTGGCGGCCAACAGATGGCTTTTCGGATAAAGCGGGGGCGCTTTAGGCGTTTCGTTGGTCATAGGTAAGGTGACTTTGAAGAAAAATGAATATGGAAAAGATGAATGACATGATGAAGATGAAATAACTGTATAAAATATAACCAAATCTACTTTCGCGCAAGGGCGCGTAGACGCCGTGACGCGTCGGTCGGGTCACATTTCATTTCCAAACTTGTAATTGATCGCCGATCTTGTATGGTTGGCTCCCTTTGAATCTGAGCCTTGCGGGTCTGTCTATGAAGTCGGTTGAAGAGCAGCTGGCGCTTATCAAGCGCGGTGCGGAAGAGGTGTTGGTCGAGTCGGAACTGGTCGAGAAGCTCAAGCGCGGCCAGCCTCTGCGTATCAAGGCAGGCTTCGACCCGACTGCACCTGACCTCCACCTGGGGCACACGGTGCTGATCAACAAGCTGCGCCAGTTCCAGGAGTTGGGGCACCAGGTGATCTTCCTGATCGGGGACTTCACCGGCATGATCGGCGATCCGAGTGGCAAGAGCGCCACGCGTCCGCCGCTGACCCGCGAGCAGGTGCTGGAAAATGCCGAGACCTACAAGCAACAGGTATTCAAGATTCTCGATCCGGCAAAGACCGAGGTTGCGTTCAACTCCACCTGGATGGACCAGCTGACGCCGGCCGACTTCATTCGCCTGGCGTCGCAGTACACCGTTGCGCGCATGCTCGAGCGTGACGACTTCGACAAGCGCTATACCACCAACCAGCCAATCGCCATTCACGAGTTCCTCTACCCGCTGGTGCAGGGCTACGACTCCGTGGCGCTGAAGGCTGATGTGGAGTTGGGCGGAACCGACCAGAAGTTCAACCTGCTGATGGGGCGCGAACTGCAGCGCTCCTATGGGCAGGAGGCGCAGAACATCGTGACCATGCCGTTGCTCGAAGGGCTTGATGGCGTGAAGAAGATGTCCAAGTCGTTGGGTAACTATGTCGGTATCCAGGAAGCGCCGGGTGTGATGTACAGCAAGCTGGTGTCGATTCCGGACACCCTGATGTGGCGTTACTTCGAGCTGCTGAGCTTCCGTTCGATGGACGAGATCGAGCAGTTCCGGGCCGACGTTGCCAATGGGGCGAACCCACGCGACATCAAGATCAAGCTGGCCGAGGAGATCGTCGCGCGTTTCCATGGCGAAGAGGCTGCGGCCAATGCTCACCGTGCTGCTGGTAACCGCATGAAGGAGGGCGAGCTGCCGGAAGATCTGCCGGAGATCGAAGTGGCTGCGGCTGAAGATCTGCCGATTGCCGCTGTGCTGAACCGCGCAGGCCTGGTGAAGAACTCGGCGCAGGCGCGTGACCTGCTCAGTGGCGGTGCGGTGAAAGTCGATGGTGCGGTGGTCGACAAGGACTTCATGTTTGTCCTGGGTGCGACCCACGTGTGCCAGGCAGGCAAGAAGTCGTTTGGCCGGGTTACCCTCAAGGCTGAGTGATGTCTTGTTGGTGTAGCTATATATAAGCGGGGAGGCCGACAGGCCTCCCCGCTTTGTTTTTCAGCGATATTGAAGTTTCTTGAAATTAAGGGTTGACGCGCTTTCGAATCCCCTTATAATGCGCCCCACTTCCAGCGACATCGGAACGACAAACTCCTTGGGATTCAATGAGTTAGGTAGTTAAGGTGAGGTTGGAGGCGCTTCGATCGAATGATCGATAGCGGGTGAGATGAAGGTTGACAGCGGTTTTAAACGCTGTATTATTCGCCTCCCGCTACGAGAGATCGCAGCGAGCCAAGTGTTTGAAGCTAAACGAGTTTCTCGCAAAAAACTTCGAAATAAACGCTTGACAGGCTCTGAGGAAAGCGTAGAATGCGCGCCTCGGTTGAGACGAAAAGCTCTTAACCAAACGCTCTTTAACAAATCGAATCAAGCAATTCGTGTGGGTGCTTGTGAGTACGGACTGATAGTCACAAAGATTATCAGCATCACAAGTGGCCATGCGAGAAATCACATAGTCATTTGAGATTGCTGAGCCAAGTTTAGGGTTTCTTAAAAACCCAAGCAGTATTGAACTGAAGAGTTTGATCATGGCTCAGATTGAACGCTGGCGGCAGGCCTAACACATGCAAGTCGAGCGGATGACGGGAGCTTGCTCCTTGATTCAGCGGCGGACGGGTGAGTAATGCCTAGGAATCTGCCTGGTAGTGGGGGACAACGTTTCGAAAGGAACGCTAATACCGCATACGTCCTACGGGAGAAAGCAGGGGACCTTCGGGCCTTGCGCTATCAGATGAGCCTAGGTCGGATTAGCTAGTTGGTGAGGTAATGGCTCACCAAGGCGACGATCCGTAACTGGTCTGAGAGGATGATCAGTCACACTGGAACTGAGACACGGTCCAGACTCCTACGGGAGGCAGCAGTGGGGAATATTGGACAATGGGCGAAAGCCTGATCCAGCCATGCCGCGTGTGTGAAGAAGGTCTTCGGATTGTAAAGCACTTTAAGTTGGGAGGAAGGGCAGTAAGTTAATACCTTGCTGTTTTGACGTTACCGACAGAATAAGCACCGGCTAACTCTGTGCCAGCAGCCGCGGTAATACAGAGGGTGCAAGCGTTAATCGGAATTACTGGGCGTAAAGCGCGCGTAGGTGGTTTGTTAAGTTGGATGTGAAAGCCCCGGGCTCAACCTGGGAACTGCATCCAAAACTGGCAAGCTAGAGTACGGTAGAGGGTGGTGGAATTTCCTGTGTAGCGGTGAAATGCGTAGATATAGGAAGGAACACCAGTGGCGAAGGCGACCACCTGGACTGATACTGACACTGAGGTGCGAAAGCGTGGGGAGCAAACAGGATTAGATACCCTGGTAGTCCACGCCGTAAACGATGTCAACTAGCCGTTGGAATCCTTGAGATTTTAGTGGCGCAGCTAACGCATTAAGTTGACCGCCTGGGGAGTACGGCCGCAAGGTTAAAACTCAAATGAATTGACGGGGGCCCGCACAAGCGGTGGAGCATGTGGTTTAATTCGAAGCAACGCGAAGAACCTTACCAGGCCTTGACATGCAGAGAACTTTCCAGAGATGGATTGGTGCCTTCGGGAACTCTGACACAGGTGCTGCATGGCTGTCGTCAGCTCGTGTCGTGAGATGTTGGGTTAAGTCCCGTAACGAGCGCAACCCTTGTCCTTAGTTACCAGCACGTAATGGTGGGCACTCTAAGGAGACTGCCGGTGACAAACCGGAGGAAGGTGGGGATGACGTCAAGTCATCATGGCCCTTACGGCCTGGGCTACACACGTGCTACAATGGTCGGTACAGAGGGTTGCCAAGCCGCGAGGTGGAGCTAATCTCACAAAACCGATCGTAGTCCGGATCGCAGTCTGCAACTCGACTGCGTGAAGTCGGAATCGCTAGTAATCGCGAATCAGAATGTCGCGGTGAATACGTTCCCGGGCCTTGTACACACCGCCCGTCACACCATGGGAGTGGGTTGCACCAGAAGTAGCTAGTCTAACCTTCGGGAGGACGGTTACCACGGTGTGATTCATGACTGGGGTGAAGTCGTAACAAGGTAGCCGTAGGGGAACCTGCGGCTGGATCACCTCCTTAATCGACGACATCAGCCTGCTGATGAGCTCCCACACGAATTGCTTGATTCATGGTTGAAGAGGCACTTGATCAGAACTCAGAAATGAGCATTCAGGTCGAATGTTGATTTCTGACTTTTGTCAGACCGTTCTTTAAAAATTCGGATATGTGATAGATATAGACTGAACACCAGTTTCACTGCTGGTGGATCAGGCTAAGGTAAAATTTGTGAGTTCTGCTCGAAAGAGCGACGTGCGAATTTTCGGCGAATGTCGTCTTCACAGTATAACCAGATTGCTTGGGGTTATATGGTCAAGTGAAGAAGCGCATACGGTGGATGCCTTGGCAGTCAGAGGCGATGAAAGACGTGGTAGCCTGCGATAAGCTTTGGGGAGTCGGCAAACAGACTGTGATCCAGAGATCTCTGAATGGGGGAACCCACTCAGCATAAGCTGAGTATCTTGTACTGAATACATAGGTGCAAGAGGCGAACCAGGGGAACTGAAACATCTAAGTACCCTGAGGAAAAGAAATCAACCGAGATTCCCTTAGTAGTGGCGAGCGAACGGGGACCAGCCCTTAAGTTGGTTTGAGATTAGTGGAACGCTCTGGAAAGTGCGGCCATAGTGGGTGATAGCCCCGTACACGAAAATCTCTTATCAATGAAATCGAGTAGGACGGAGCACGAGAAACTTTGTCTGAACATGGGGGGACCATCCTCCAAGGCTAAATACTACTGACTGACCGATAGTGAACCAGTACCGTGAGGGAAAGGCGAAAAGAACCCCGGAGAGGGGAGTGAAATAGAACCTGAAACCGTATGCGTACAAGCAGTGGGAGCCTACTTTGTTAGGTGACTGCGTACCTTTTGTATAATGGGTCAGCGACTTATATTCAGTGGCGAGCTTAACCGAATAGGGGAGGCGTAGCGAAAGCGAGTCTTAATAGGGCGTTTAGTCGCTGGGTATAGACCCGAAACCGGGCGATCTATCCATGGGCAGGTTGAAGGTTAGGTAACACTGACTGGAGGACCGAACCGACTACCGTTGAAAAGTTAGCGGATGACCTGTGGATCGGAGTGAAAGGCTAATCAAGCTCGGAGATAGCTGGTTCTCCTCGAAAGCTATTTAGGTAGCGCCTCATGTATCACTGTAGGGGGTAGAGCACTGTTTCGGCTAGGGGGTCATCCCGACTTACCAAACCGATGCAAACTCCGAATACCTACAAGTGCCGAGCATGGGAGACACACGGCGGGTGCTAACGTCCGTCGTGAAAAGGGAAACAACCCAGACCGTCAGCTAAGGTCCCAAAGTCATGGTTAAGTGGGAAACGATGTGGGAAGGCTTAGACAGCTAGGAGGTTGGCTTAGAAGCAGCCACCCTTTAAAGAAAGCGTAATAGCTCACTAGTCGAGTCGGCCTGCGCGGAAGATGTAACGGGGCTCAAACCATGCACCGAAGCTACGGGTATCACCTTTAGGTGATGCGGTAGAGGAGCGTTCTGTAAGCCTGTGAAGGTGAGTTGAGAAGCTTGCTGGAGGTATCAGAAGTGCGAATGCTGACATGAGTAACGACAATGCGAGTGAAAAACTCGCACGCCGAAAGACCAAGGTTTCCTGCGCAACGTTAATCGACGCAGGGTTAGTCGGTCCCTAAGGCGAGGCTGAAAAGCGTAGTCGATGGAAAACAGGTTAATATTCCTGTACTTCCAGTTATTGCGATGGAGGGACGGAGAAGGCTAGGCCAGCTTGGCGTTGGTTGTCCAAGTTTAAGGTGGTAGGCTGAGATCTTAGGCAAATCCGGGATCTTAAGGCCGAGAGCTGATGACGAGTGCTCATTAGAGCGCGAAGTGGTTGATGCCATGCTTCCAAGAAAAGCTCCTAAGCTTCAGATAACTGGGAACCGTACCCCAAACCGACACAGGTGGTTAGGTAGAGAATACCAAGGCGCTTGAGAGAACTCGGGTGAAGGAACTAGGCAAAATGGCACCGTAACTTCGGGAGAAGGTGCGCCGGCGAGGGTTAAGGACTTGCTCCGTAAGCCCATGCCGGTCGAAGATACCAGGCCGCTGCGACTGTTTATTAAAAACACAGCACTCTGCAAACACGAAAGTGGACGTATAGGGTGTGACGCCTGCCCGGTGCCGGAAGGTTAATTGATGGGGTTAGCGCAAGCGAAGCTCTTGATCGAAGCCCCGGTAAACGGCGGCCGTAACTATAACGGTCCTAAGGTAGCGAAATTCCTTGTCGGGTAAGTTCCGACCTGCACGAATGGCGTAACGATGGCGGCGCTGTCTCCACCCGAGACTCAGTGAAATTGAAATCGCTGTGAAGATGCAGTGTATCCGCGGCTAGACGGAAAGACCCCGTGAACCTTTACTATAGCTTTGCACTGGACTTTGAATTTGCTTGTGTAGGATAGGTGGGAGGCTTTGAAGTGGGGACGCCAGTTCTCATGGAGCCATCCTTGAAATACCACCCTGGCAACTTTGAGGTTCTAACTCAGGTCCGTTATCCGGATCGAGGACAGTGTATGGTGGGTAGTTTGACTGGGGCGGTCTCCTCCCAAAGAGTAACGGAGGAGTACGAAGGTGCGCTCAGACCGGTCGGAAATCGGTCGTAGAGTATAAAGGCAAAAGCGCGCTTGACTGCGAGACAAACACGTCGAGCAGGTACGAAAGTAGGTCTTAGTGATCCGGTGGTTCTGTATGGAAGGGCCATCGCTCAACGGATAAAAGGTACTCCGGGGATAACAGGCTGATACCGCCCAAGAGTTCATATCGACGGCGGTGTTTGGCACCTCGATGTCGGCTCATCACATCCTGGGGCTGAAGCCGGTCCCAAGGGTATGGCTGTTCGCCATTTAAAGTGGTACGCGAGCTGGGTTTAGAACGTCGTGAGACAGTTCGGTCCCTATCTGCCGTGGACGTTTGAGATTTGAGAGGGGCTGCTCCTAGTACGAGAGGACCGGAGTGGACGAACCTCTGGTGTTCCGGTTGTCACGCCAGTGGCATTGCCGGGTAGCTATGTTCGGAAGAGATAACCGCTGAAAGCATCTAAGCGGGAAACTTGCCTCAAGATGAGATCTCACTGGAACCTTGAGTTCCCTAAAGGGCCGTCGAAGACTACGACGTTGATAGGTTGGGTGTGTAAGCGCTGTGAGGCGTTGAGCTAACCAATACTAATTGCCCGTGAGGCTTGACCATATAACACCCAAGCAATTTGAGCGTAAGCGCCAAATTGTGGTGGTGAAGATGATACGAACCGAAAGTTCGCAACGAACCACAACATCACATATCCGGATTCGCTGGGCTGTCCATCTGGACATTCTGGCTACAGAATTTCTTGACGACCATAGAGCATTGGAACCACCTGATCCCATCCCGAACTCAGTAGTGAAACGATGCATCGCCGATGGTAGTGTGGGGTTTCCCCATGTGAGAGTAGGTCATCGTCAAGATTCATTTCGCAAAACCTCTATCTGCGCACGCAGGTAGGGGTTTTGTCTTTCCTGGTCGCAACAATCCTGAAGCGCTCATGGCTCCTGTAGGCGCGAGTTCATCCACGAACTTCGACCAAGCCGGTATCATCCGCCGCGTTAGCTGCTTCGCGGGTAAACCCATTCCTACAGGCAGTTACCCGCAGCCCTTTTCCTATGCAAGCCAACGACCCATGGCTATCATGCCAGCCTTATTCCAAGTCGAGACTGGCATGCTGAAGTTGTTGAATCTCCTCAAGGATGGCCGGTTCCATTCCGGAGAGGCCTTGGGGGCAGCCCTCGGGGTAAGTCGCAGCGCCGTTTGGAAGCAGCTGCAACACCTGGAAAGTGAGCTGAACCTCACCATTCATAAAGTCCGTGGGCGTGGCTACCAATTGGCCGCGCCACTGAGCTTACTCGATGAGCAGGCGATCGCTGAGCTTGCAGAGGGCGAGCCATGGCCTGTTTTCATCCACGAAACCATCGATTCAACCAATGCCGAAGGCCTGCGTCTTGCCAGCGAGGGGCAATCGGCTCCATTCCTGGTTCTGGCTGAACGCCAGAGTGCCGGGCGTGGTCGTCGTGGTCGCATGTGGATAAGTCCATTCGCAGAAAACCTCTACTACAGCCTGGTCCTGCGCGTCGATGGCGGCATGCGCCAGCTAGAGGGTCTCAGCCTGGTGGTTGGGTTGGCCGTGATGCGCACGTTGCAGGGCTTTGGTGTCAAGGACGTGGGCTTGAAGTGGCCCAACGATGTCCTGGTCCGAGGGCAGAAGATCACCGGTATTCTGCTGGAGCTTGTGGGCGACCCTGCAGATGTCTGTCATGTTGTCCTTGGCATTGGTATTAATGTGAACATGCAGGTCAATGATCAGGTCGACCAGCAATGGACCTCGATGCGGCGTGAGATCGGTACGACGATAGATCGTAACCGCTTGGTAGCCATGCTCAGCCAGCAGCTGCAGCATGAATTGGCCCGTCATCGGCGCTACGGTTTTGCAGCGTTCCAGGAAGAGTGGGAGCAGGCGCATCTCTGGCAGGGGCGAAATGTGTCTCTCATTGCGGGCACCACCCGTATTGATGGTGTCGTGTTGGGCGTGGATGGCCAGGGCGGATTGCGCCTTGAGGTCGACGGTGTGGAAAAGAGCTTCAGTGGTGGTGAGCTCAGTTTGAGGTTGCGTGATGATTCTTGAGCTCGATTGCGGTAACAGCTTCATTAAATGGCGTGTCATTCACGCTGGCGACGCCACCATTGTTGGTGGTGGGATTGTCGATTCCGATCAGGCGTTGGTTGGCGACGTCGCAGCGCTGGCGTCCTTGCGGCTTACAGGTTGCCGAATTGTCAGTGTACGCAGCGAAGATGAAACCGCTGCCCTCTGTGCGCTCATTGCCGAGGCTTTTGCAGTCGTTGCCCGTGTTGCCGAGCCTGCCGAGGAGATGGCAGGTGTGCGCAATGGTTATGAGGATTACCAGCGCCTGGGTATGGACCGATGGCTGGCAGCCTTGGGTGCCTTTCATCTCGCCAAAGGGGCGTGTCTGGTCATTGACCTGGGTACAGCGGCCAAGGCCGACTTCGTCTCCGCGGACGGCGAGCACTTGGGTGGCTATATCTGCCCTGGTATGCCGTTGATGCGCAGCCAGCTACGTACGCATACCCGTCGTATTCGCTATGACGACGCATCAGCCGAACGTGCTTTGAGCAGTCTTGAGCCAGGGCGTTCCACTGTGGAAGCAGTAGAGCGCGGTTGTGTACTGATGCTGCAGGGCTTTGCCCGTACCCAGCTCGAGCAGGCGCGGGCCTTGTGGGGTGATGACTTCACTGTATTCCTGACGGGTGGGGATGCGCCGCTGGTGCGAGAGGCAGCGCCACAGGCCAGAGTAGTCCCCGACCTGGTATTTGTCGGCCTGGCGATGGCCTGTCCACTGGACTGAGGTGCTTATGCGTTGGTTGTTTCTGCTGCTGCTGGTGCTCAATGTCTTCTATTACGTCTGGCACCAACAGGAAGCCCCGCTGAAGGCGAAGGATGTCGCCCCGTTGTCGTTGTACAAAGGTAACCAGCAAGAGATTCGCCTGCTCAAGGAAACAGGGGCATCCGCACCGGCTCGGCGGCGTGACGAATGCCTGGTGCTGGGTGGCCTGGCTGGTCGCGAGCAGCTCGATGCGTTGCGACAACGCTTGCTGAGCCTGGATATCAATGCTGCGCCGGTGTCAGGCCAACTGCCAGGAGCAGAAGGGCTCTGGCTCAAGATTTCCCCGGAAAGTGAGCGTTTGCTGGACCAAACCGTCCTCGAGACTCTTTCCAACGATTTCAAAGACTTAAAACATAAAATTATTTTCTGCCAGGGTATTGCAACTGGCGAATAGCTTGATAGAATGGCGCCCGCTTCACAGGGAACACCACTTAGGTGGCAGAACTGGAAGCGAGTGTCAAAGCAGCTAAGTTTCAGATTTGATTGAAAAAATTTGAAAAAAAGCTTGACACTAGGACGGCAGACACATAGAATGCCGGCCACATCTGGAGGGATTCCCGAGCGGTCAAAGGGGACGGACTGTAAATCCGTTGCGAGAGCTTCGAAGGTTCGAATCCTTCTCCCTCCACCAGTTTTAGCGAGAGCCGCAAGCTCCGCGGGTATAGTTTAGTGGTAGAACCTCAGCCTTCCAAGCTGATGATGCGGGTTCGATTCCCGCTACCCGCTCCAAGTTTGCAGGATTTTGCGCAAAGTGTTTCGCTCTTGTAGCTCAGTTGGTAGAGCACACCCTTGGTAAGGGTGAGGTCAGCGGTTCAAATCCGCTCAAGAGCTCCATATAAACAAGGCAGATATGAAAATATCTGCCTTTGTTTTATCAGCGTAAGACTATTTTCTTCTGCGGAGGATTGTATCGATGGCTAAGGAAAAGTTTGATCGTTCCCTTCCCCACGTTAACGTCGGCACTATCGGCCACGTTGACCACGGTAAGACCACTCTGACCGCAGCTCTGACTCGCGTCTGCTCCGAAGTTTTCGGTTCGGCAGTCGTTGAGTTCGACAAGATCGACTCGGCTCCGGAAGAAAAAGCGCGCGGTATCACCATCAACACCGCTCACGTCGAGTACAACTCGAACATTCGTCACTACGCTCACGTTGACTGCCCAGGTCACGCTGACTACGTGAAGAACATGATCACCGGTGCTGCCCAGATGGACGGCGCGATTCTGGTTTGCTCGGCCGCCGATGGTCCGATGCCGCAAACCCGTGAGCACATCCTGCTGTCCCGTCAGGTTGGCGTTCCGTACATCGTGGTCTTCCTGAACAAGGCTGACCTGGTAGACGACGCTGAGCTGTTGGAACTGGTCGAGATGGAAGTTCGCGACCTGCTGTCCACCTACGACTTCCCAGGCGACGACACTCCGATCATCATCGGTTCGGCTCGTATGGCTCTGGAAGGCAAAGACGACAACGAAATGGGCACTACCGCTGTCAAGAAGCTGGTAGAAACTCTGGATGCCTACATCCCTGAGCCAGTTCGTGCCATCGACCAGCCATTCCTGATGCCAATCGAAGACGTATTCTCGATCTCGGGTCGTGGTACCGTTGTTACCGGTCGTATCGAGCGTGGTATCGTCCGCGTTCAGGATCCGCTGGAAATCGTTGGTCTGCGTGACACCACCACCACCACCTGCACCGGTGTTGAGATGTTCCGCAAGCTGCTGGACGAAGGCCGTGCTGGCGAGAACTGCGGCGTTCTGCTGCGTGGTACCAAGCGTGACGACGTTGAGCGTGGCCAGGTTCTGGTCAAGCCAGGTTCGGTCAAGCCGCACACCAAGTTCACCGCAGAAGTCTACGTTCTGTCGAAAGAAGAAGGCGGCCGTCACACTCCGTTCTTCAAAGGCTACCGTCCTCAGTTCTACTTCCGTACCACTGACGTGACCGGTAACTGCGAACTGCCGGAAGGCGTTGAAATGGTAATGCCAGGTGACAACATTCAGATGACTGTTACCCTGATCAAGACCATCGCAATGGAAGACGGTCTGCGCTTCGCTATCCGTGAAGGCGGTCGTACCGTCGGCGCCGGCGTCGTAGCAAAAATTATTGAATAAGTAGTTGATTTACTTGATCAGGCCGGTATAATGGCCGGCCTGATACAGCGTTACAGGTCAGTAGCTCAATTGGCAGAGCGACGGTCTCCAAAACCGTAGGTTGGGGGTTCGATTCCCTCCTGACCTGCCATTTCACCTCGGTGTGATGGCTTTCTTCTTACAGGATCCTCCTCGATGACCCCCAAAACTGAAGCCCAAGAATCGCGTTTTGATCTGTTCAAGTGGCTGGCTGTAGTGGCTTTGGTGGTTGTTGCTGTTGTGGGTAATCAATATTACTCCGCCTCCCCGATCCTGTATCGCGTACTTGCACTTCTCGCCCTGGCTGCTGTCGCAGGCTTTGTAGCTCTGCAGACTGCGAAGGGTAAGTCGTTCTTTGCGTTGGCGAAGGAAGCGCGTACCGAGATCCGTAAAGTCGTGTGGCCGACCCGCCAGGAAACCACCCAGACCACGCTGATTGTCGTGGCTGTCGTGCTGGTTATGGCACTGCTGCTGTGGGGTCTTGATTCCCTGCTCGGCTGGGCGGTCTCCCTGATCGTTGGCTAAAGGTGTCCCGTGGCTAAGCGTTGGTATGTTGTGCATGCTTACTCGGGTTACGAGAAGCATGTAATGCGCTCCTTGATCGAGCGCGTGAAGCTGGCTGGCATGGAAGACGGTTTCGGCGAGATCCTGGTCCCGACCGAAGAAGTCGTCGAAATGCGCAACGGCCAGAAGCGCAAAAGTGAGCGTAAATTCTTCCCTGGCTATGTATTGGTCCAGATGGAGATGAATGAAGGGACTTGGCACTTGGTCAAGGATACCCCTCGTGTGATGGGCTTTATCGGCGGCACTGCAGACAAGCCTGCACCGATTACCGATAAAGAAGCTGAAGCTATCCTGCGTCGCGTTGCTGACGGCAGTGATAAGCCGAAGCCGAAGACGCTGTTCGAGCCGGGCGAAGTGGTTCGAGTCATTGATGGTCCGTTCGCTGACTTCAATGGTAGTGTCGAAGAGGTTAACTACGAAAAGAGCCGCTTGCAGGTTGCAGTGCTCATTTTCGGTCGCTCTACTCCGGTGGAGCTCGAGTTCAGCCAGGTCGAAAAGGTCTAGGCGGACGAAGCATCCCATACCCCGCAGCCCTGTGTGCTGCGGGGTTTTGTCGTCACTGGGATAAAACGCAAGTCATCCGGGGAGCCATCTGGCGTTCGTACCCGATTTTGGAGTAGCTCATGGCTAAGAAGATTCAGGCTTACATCAAGCTGCAAGTTAAGGCCGGCCAGGCCAACCCAAGCCCACCCGTTGGTCCAGCACTGGGTCAACACGGTGTGAACATCATGGAGTTCTGCAAGGCCTTCAACGCCCGTACTCAGGGTCAAGAAGCCGGTCTGCCGACTCCAGTCATCATCACTGTCTACAGCGACCGTAGCTTCACCTTCGAGACCAAGAGCACCCCTGCCTCGGTTCTGCTGAAGAAAGCTGCTGGCCTGACCAGTGGTTCGGCTCGCCCGAACACCGTTAAAGTCGGTACCGTTACCCGTGCTCAGCTGGAAGACATCGCCAAAGCTAAACAGGCTGATCTGACTGCCGCTGACCTGGACGCAGCTGTACGCACCATCGCTGGCTCTGCCCGCAGCATGGGCCTGAACGTGGAGGGTGTGTAATGGCTAAGCTGACCAAGCGCCAAAAGGCAATCGCCGAGAAAATCGAAGCAGGCAAGGCCTACAACTTCGAAGAAGCCGCAACTCTGCTCGCTTCGCTGCCGGCTGCCAAATTCGTAGAGTCCTACGACATCGCCGTTAACCTCGGTGTTGACCCGCGTAAATCCGACCAGGTCGTTCGTAGCGCTACCGTGCTGCCACACGGCACTGGCAAGACCGTACGCGTTGCCGTCTTCACCCAGGGTCCAGCTGCTGAGGCCGCTCTGGCTGCCGGCGCTGACCGTGTAGGTATGGACGATCTGGCTGCCGAAATGAAAGGCGGCGACCTGAACTATGACGTCGTCATCGCATCGCCTGATGCCATGCGCGTTGTAGGTCAGTTGGGTCAGGTTCTGGGTCCTCGCGGCCTGATGCCTAACCCGAAAGTTGGTACCGTGACTCCAGACGTAGCCGGCGCTGTCAAAAACGCCAAGGCTGGTCAGGTTCGCTACCGTACCGACAAAAACGGTATCATCCACACCTCCGTTGGCAAAATCGGCTTCGAAGCTGACAAGCTGAAGGAAAACGTTGAAGCCCTGATCGCTGATCTGAAGCGTATCAAGCCGGCTTCTTCGAAAGGTATCTACGTCAAGCGCGTTACCCTGAGCACCACCATGGGCCCAGGTCTGATCATCGATCAGAGCTCGCTGAACGTGTAAGAACATGGTGGCGCGACTTGTCGCGCCACCAGCAAAAATTGGGGTCCCTGCCTGGCGGGGGCTATCCAAGACCGTAGGCGGCGCAAGCCTTAAAACCCCAGCCCACGCAGATGGTGCTCCCGATTCGTTTACCGAATCAGACACCAAAACGACATCCGGCTTCGGCCAGATGAAACGGTAAAAACCAGGAGTAAACCCGTGGCAATTAAACTCGAAGACAAGAAGGCCATCGTCGCTGAAGTCAACGAGGCTGCCAAAGTCGCTCTGTCCGCTGTCGTGGCCGATGCCCGTGGTGTGACTGTAAGCGCAATGACCGGACTCCGTAAAGAGGCCCGCGAAGCTGGCGTATACGTACGTGTCGTACGTAACACCCTGCTCAAGCGCGCTGTTGAAGGCACCGAATTTTCGATCCTCAACGACGCGTTCAAAGGCCCGACCCTGATTGCTTTCTCCAACGAACACCCGGGCGCTGCTGCTCGTCTGTTCAAAGAGTTCGCCAAGGGTCAGGACAAGTTCGAGATCAAGGCAGCTGCGTTTGACGGCAATTTCATTGCAGCGAACCAGATCGACGTGTTGGCTACCCTGCCGACCCGCGACGAAGCTATTGCGAAACTGATGAGCGTGATCCAAGGCGCTACCAGCAAGCTGGCTCGTACTCTGGCAGCCATTCGCGACCAGAAAGAAGCTACCGCTGCCTAAGGCACGCGAAACTCTTTCAAAATCATACGTTTAATTTGATGGCTGCGTAGGCCTTCACCCCAATACAGGATTTAAGTCATGTCTCTGACTAACGAACAAATCATCGAAGCAATCGGCCAGAAAACCGTTCTGGAAGTTGTTGAGCTGATCAAAGCTATGGAAGAAACCTTCGGCGTTACCGCTGCTGTTGCCGCTGCTGGCCCAGCTGCTGCTGCTGCCGTTGTTGAAGAGCAGACCGAGTTCAACGTTGTTCTGGTTGAAGCCGGCGACAAGAAAGTGAACGTGATCAAAGCCGTTCGCGAACTGACCGGTCTGGGCCTGAAAGAAGCCAAAGAGAAAGTCGATGGCGCTCCTCAGGTTGTAGCTGAAGGCGTTTCGAAAGAAGCCGCTGAAGACGCTAAGAAGAAGCTGGAAGAAGCAGGCGCTAAAGTCGAGCTGAAGTAATTTCGACTTTGCGATGCCAGCCTGAGCGTTGAGCGAAAGGCTGATGGCTGGTGGCTTATGCCACCGGCCTTTTTCCGTTATTGGCGGCTGGTCAATCCGGCCCCGATAACACGCTGCAAGACACCCATGTGGGTGCGCAAACCAAGGGGTTTGCACGATTTTCTGGCTGCTCCCGCCGGGAGAAGCCAAACAAGCAGGTGACCAAGCTGGGGAACGCTGATGGCTTACTCATACACTGAGAAAAAACGTATCCGCAAGGACTTTAGCAAGTTGCCGGACGTCATGGATGTGCCATATCTTCTGGCCATCCAGCTGGATTCGTATCGCGAATTCCTGCAAGCGGGAGCATCCAAGGATCAGTTCCGTGACGTCGGCCTGCACGCGGCCTTCAAGTCGGTATTCCCGATCATCAGCTACTCCGGCAATGCTGCCCTGGAGTACGTAGGCTACCGCCTGGGCGATCCCGCCTTCGATGTGAAGGAATGTGTCCTGCGTGGCGTGACCTTCGCGGTCCCACTGCGGGTCAAGGTGCGCCTGATCATCTTCGACAAGGAATCGTCGAACAAAGCGATCAAGGACATCAAAGAGCAAGAAGTCTACATGGGTGAAATCCCCCTGATGACTGAGAACGGTACCTTCGTTATCAACGGTACCGAACGAGTAATCGTTTCCCAGCTGCACCGTTCGCCTGGTGTGTTCTTCGACCACGACCGTGGCAAGACGCACAGCTCCGGCAAGCTGCTGTACTCCGCTCGCATCATCCCTTACCGCGGTTCGTGGCTGGACTTCGAGTTCGACCCGAAAGACTGCGTGTTCGTGCGTATCGACCGTCGCCGCAAACTGCCGGCGTCGGTGCTGCTGCGTGCGCTGGGTTACAGCACGGAAGAAGTGCTCAACACCTTCTACACCACCAACGTGTTCCACATTTCCGGCGAAAAACTCAGCCTGGAACTGGTGCCTCAGCGTCTGCGTGGTGAAGTCGCGGTCATGGACATCCATGACGACAGCGGCAAGGTCATCGTCGAGCAGGGCCGCCGTATTACCGCGCGCCACGTCAATCAGCTCGAGAAGGCCGGTGTCAACCAGTTGGACGTGCCGATGGAATATGTCCTCGGTCGCACCACCGCCAAGGCCATCGTTCACCCGGCCACCGGCGAGATCCTGGCTGAGTGCAACACCGAGCTGACCACCGAGCTGCTGATCAAGATCGCCAAGGCTCAGGTCGTCCGCATCGAGACCCTGTACACCAACGACATCGACTGCGGTCCGTTCATCTCGGATACTCTGAAGATCGACACTACCAGCAACCAGCTGGAAGCCCTGGTCGAGATCTACCGCATGATGCGTCCAGGCGAGCCGCCGACCAAGGATGCTGCCGAGACCCTGTTCAACAACCTGTTCTTCAGCGCCGAGCGTTACGACCTGTCCGCCGTTGGCCGCATGAAGTTCAACCGTCGTATCGGTCGTACCGAGATCGAAGGTTCGGGCGTGCTGAGCAAGGAAGACATCGTCGAGGTTCTGAAGACCCTGGTCGATATCCGTAACGGCAAAGGCATCGTCGACGACATCGACCACCTGGGTAACCGTCGCGTTCGTTGCGTCGGCGAGATGGCCGAGAACCAGTTCCGCGTTGGCCTGGTACGTGTTGAGCGTGCGGTCAAGGAACGTCTGTCGATGGCCGAAAGCGAAGGCCTGATGCCGCAAGACCTGATCAACGCCAAGCCGGTAGCGGCGGCGGTGAAAGAGTTCTTCGGCTCCAGCCAGCTCTCGCAGTTCATGGACCAGAACAACCCGCTCTCCGAGATCACCCACAAGCGCCGCGTCTCTGCACTCGGCCCTGGTGGTCTGACCCGTGAGCGCGCCGGCTTCGAAGTCCGTGACGTACACCCGACCCACTACGGCCGCGTGTGCCCGATCGAGACTCCTGAAGGTCCGAACATCGGTCTGATCAACTCCCTGGCAGCCTATGCCCGCACCAACCAGTACGGCTTCCTCGAAAGCCCGTACCGCGTGGTGAAGGAAGGCGTGGTCAGCGATGACATCGTGTTCCTGTCGGCCATCGAAGAAGCGGATCACGTGATCGCTCAGGCTTCGGCCGCGATGAACGACAAGAAGCAGCTGATCGATGAGCTGGTAGCGGTTCGTCACCTGAACGAATTCACCGTCAAGGCGCCGGAAGACGTCACCCTGATGGACGTTTCGCCGAAGCAGGTTGTTTCCGTTGCGGCGTCGCTGATTCCGTTCCTCGAGCACGACGACGCCAACCGTGCGTTGATGGGTTCGAACATGCAGCGTCAGGCTGTACCAACCCTGCGTGCCGACAAGCCGCTGGTAGGTACCGGCATGGAGCGCAACGTTGCCCGTGACTCCGGCGTCTGCGTTGTTGCTCGCCGCGGTGGTGTGATCGACTCGGTCGACGCCAGCCGTATCGTCGTTCGCGTCAATGACGACGAAGTCGAGACCGGTGAAGCAGGTGTGGATATCTACAACCTGACCAAGTACACCCGTTCGAACCAGAACACCTGCATCAACCAGCGTCCGCTGGTAAGCAAAGGTGACAAGGTTCAGCGCAGCGACATCATGGCCGACGGCCCGTCCACCGACATGGGTGAACTGGCACTGGGTCAGAACATGCGCATCGCGTTCATGGCGTGGAACGGCTTCAACTTCGAAGACTCCATCTGCCTGTCCGAGCGTGTGGTTCAGGAAGACCGCTTCACCACCATCCACATTCAGGAACTGACCTGTGTGGCGCGTGACACCAAGCTTGGCCCAGAGGAAATCACTGCGGACATCCCGAACGTGGGTGAAGCCGCTCTGAACAAGCTGGACGAAGCCGGTATCGTCTACGTAGGTGCAGAAGTCGGTGCAGGTGACATCCTGGTCGGCAAGGTCACGCCAAAAGGCGAAACCCAGCTGACTCCGGAAGAAAAACTGCTCCGCGCAATCTTCGGTGAGAAGGCCAGCGACGTTAAAGACACCTCCCTGCGCGTGCCGACCGGTACCAAAGGTACTGTCATCGACGTACAGGTCTTCACCCGTGATGGCGTAGAGCGCGACAGCCGTGCCCTGTCCATCGAGAAGATGCAGCTGGACGAGATCCGCAAGGACCTCAACGAAGAGTTCCGCATCGTCGAAGGTGCAACCTTCGAGCGTCTGCGTGCTGCCCTGAACGGCCAGGTGGTCGACGGTGGCGCGGGCCTGAAAAAAGGCACCGTGATCACTGACGAAGTGCTGGACGGTCTGGAGCACGGCCAGTGGTTCAAACTGCGCATGGCCGAAGATGCACTGAACGAGCAGCTGGAAAAGGCTCAGCAGTACATCGTCGATCGCCGTCGCCTGCTGGACGACAAGTTCGAAGACAAGAAGCGCAAGCTGCAGCAGGGCGATGACCTGGCTCCAGGCGTACTGAAGATCGTCAAGGTCTACCTGGCAATCCGCCGTCGCATCCAGCCGGGTGACAAGATGGCCGGTCGTCACGGTAACAAGGGTGTCGTCTCGGTAATCATGCCGGTAGAAGACATGCCGCACGACGCCAACGGTACTCCGGTCGACGTCGTACTGAACCCGCTGGGCGTACCTTCGCGTATGAACGTCGGTCAGATCCTTGAAACCCACCTGGGCCTCGCGGCCAAGGGGCTGGGCGAGAAGATCGACCGCATGATCGAAGAGCAGCGTAAAGCCGCTGAACTGCGTACCTTCCTTACCGAGATCTACAACGAGATCGGTGGTCGTCAGGAGAACCTGGAAGAGTTCACCGACGAAGAGATCCTCGCCCTGGCGAACAACCTGAAGAAAGGCGTGCCAATGGCCACCCCAGTCTTCGACGGTGCCAAGGAGCGTGAGATCAAGGCCATGCTGAAACTGGCAGACCTGCCAGAAAGCGGCCAGATGGTGCTGTTCGACGGCCGTACCGGCAACAAGTTCGAGCGTCCTGTGACCGTTGGTTACATGTACATGCTCAAGCTGAACCACTTGGTGGACGACAAGATGCACGCGCGTTCCACTGGTTCCTACAGCCTGGTTACCCAGCAGCCGCTGGGTGGTAAGGCGCAGTTCGGTGGTCAGCGTTTCGGGGAGATGGAAGTGTGGGCGCTGGAAGCATACGGCGCGGCATACACCCTGCAAGAAATGCTCACAGTGAAGTCGGACGACGTGAACGGCCGTACCAAGATGTACAAGAACATCGTGGATGGCGATCACCGTATGGAGCCGGGCATGCCCGAGTCCTTCAACGTGTTGATCAAAGAGATCCGTTCGCTCGGTATCGATATCGATCTGGAAACCGAATAACACGTGACGCGAAGGGGAGTGGGGCAGGTAATGCCCGCTCCCTGCTCCGCCAGGAGGAAAGGCCTTGAAAGACCTACTGAATTTGCTGAAAAACCAGGGTCAAGTCGAAGAGTTCGACGCCATCCGCATCGGTCTGGCGTCGCCTGAAATGATCCGTTCGTGGTCGTTCGGTGAAGTTAAGAAGCCGGAAACCATCAACTACCGTACGTTCAAGCCTGAGCGTGACGGCCTTTTCTGCGCCAAGATCTTTGGCCCAGTCAAGGACTACGAGTGCCTGTGCGGCAAGTACAAGCGCCTCAAGCACCGCGGTGTGATCTGCGAGAAGTGCGGCGTTGAAGTTGCCCTGGCCAAGGTTCGTCGTGAGCGCATGGCGCACATCGAACTGGCCTCGCCGGTTGCCCACATCTGGTTCCTGAAGTCGCTGCCGTCCCGTATCGGCCTGCTGATGGACATGACCCTGCGTGACATCGAGCGCGTGCTCTACTTCGAGAGCTACGTGGTGATCGACCCGGGCATGACCACCCTCGAGAAGGGTCAACTGCTCAACGATGAGCAGTACTTCGAAGCGCTGGAAGAGTTCGGTGACGACTTCGACGCCCGCATGGGTGCCGAGGCTGTCCGCGAGCTGCTGCACGCTATCGACCTGGAGCACGAGATCGGCCGCCTGCGCGAAGAGATTCCGCAGACCAACTCGGAAACCAAGATCAAGAAGCTGTCCAAGCGCCTGAAGCTGATGGAAGCTTTCCAGGGCTCGGGCAACCTGCCTGAGTGGATGGTCCTGACCGTTCTGCCAGTGCTGCCGCCGGACCTGCGTCCGCTGGTTCCGCTGGATGGTGGCCGCTTCGCGACCTCCGACCTGAACGACCTGTATCGTCGGGTGATCAACCGTAACAACCGTCTGAAGCGCCTGCTCGATCTGTCGGCGCCGGACATCATCGTGCGCAACGAAAAGCGCATGCTGCAGGAGGCGGTTGACGCCCTTCTGGACAACGGCCGCCGCGGTCGCGCCATCACTGGCTCGAACAAGCGTCCGCTGAAGTCCCTTGCCGACATGATCAAAGGTAAGCAAGGTCGCTTCCGTCAGAACTTGCTCGGTAAGCGTGTGGACTACTCCGGCCGTTCGGTAATTACCGTAGGCCCGACCCTGCGTCTGCACCAGTGCGGTCTGCCGAAGAAGATGGCTCTCGAGCTGTTCAAGCCGTTCATTTTCGGCAAGCTGGAAATGCGTGGTCTGGCGACCACCATCAAAGCTGCCAAGAAGATGGTCGAGCGCGAGCTGCCAGAGGTGTGGGACGTGCTCGCCGAGGTGATCCGCGAACACCCCGTACTGCTCAACCGTGCGCCGACGCTGCACCGTCTGGGTATCCAGGCCTTTGAACCGGTTCTGATCGAAGGTAAGGCTATCCAGCTGCACCCGCTGGTCTGTGCCGCGTACAACGCCGACTTCGACGGTGACCAGATGGCCGTTCACGTGCCGCTGACCCTGGAAGCCCAGCTCGAAGCGCGCGCGCTGATGATGTCGACCAACAACATCCTGTCGCCAGCCAACGGTGAGCCAATCATCGTTCCGTCGCAGGACGTTGTACTGGGTCTGTACTACATGACCCGTGAAGCCATCAATGCCAAGGGCGAAGGTCGCGTGTTTGCCGACCTGCAGGAAGTCGACCGCGTATTCCGCGCCGGCGAAGCTGCCCTGCACGCGAAAATCAAGGTCCGTATCAACGAGACCGTGAACGATCGCGATGGCAGCGTCACCAAAAACACCCGTATCGTCGACACCACTGTCGGCCGTGCGTTGCTGTTCCAGGTTGTACCGGCAGGCCTGCCGTACGACGTGGTCAACCAGCCAATGAAGAAAAAGGCGATCTCCAAGCTGATCAACCAGTGCTACCGCGTGGTTGGTCTGAAAGAGACCGTCATCTTTGCTGACCAGTTGATGTACACCGGTTTCGCTTACTCCACCATCTCTGGCGTGTCCATTGGTGTGAACGACTTTGTCATCCCTGATGAGAAAGCGCGCATCATCAACAGCGCTACCGATGAAGTGAAGGAAATCGAAAGCCAGTACGCTTCCGGCCTGGTAACCCAGGGCGAGAAGTACAACAAGGTCATCGACTTGTGGTCGAAGGCGAACGACGAAGTGTCCAAGGCGATGATGGCCAACCTCTCGAAAGAGAAGGTCATCGACCGCGAAGGCAACGAAGTCGATCAAGAGTCCTTCAACTCGATGTACATGATGGCTGACTCCGGTGCGCGGGGCTCCGCGGCCCAGATCCGTCAGCTGGCCGGTATGCGTGGCCTGATGGCCAAGCCGGACGGCTCGATCATCGAGACGCCGATCACTGCGAACTTCCGTGAAGGTCTGAGCGTACTCCAGTACTTCATCTCGACTCACGGTGCTCGTAAGGGTCTGGCGGATACCGCACTGAAGACTGCGAACTCCGGTTACCTGACTCGTCGTCTGGTAGACGTTGCCCAGGACTTGGTTGTAACCGAGATCGACTGCGGCACCGACCACGGCCTGCTGATGACGCCGCACATTGAAGGCGGTGACGTTGTAGAGCCGCTGGGTGAGCGTGTACTGGGCCGTGTCATCGCCCGTGACGTGTTCAAGCCAGGCACCGAGGACGTCATCGTTCCGGCCGGTACCCTGGTCGACGAGCAGTGGGTCGAGTTCATCGAGCTGAACAGCATCGACGAAGTGATCGTGCGTTCGCCGATCAACTGCGAAACCCGCTTCGGTATCTGCGCCAAGTGCTACGGTCGCGACCTGGCTCGCGGTCACCAGGTGAACATCGGTGAAGCTGTCGGCGTTATCGCTGCCCAGTCGATCGGTGAGCCGGGCACCCAGCTGACCATGCGTACGTTCCACATCGGTGGTGCTGCAAGCCGTACTTCGGCTGCCGACAGCGTCCAGGTGAAGAACGGCGGTATGGTGCGTCTGCATAACCTCAAGCAGGTCGAGCGTGCCGACGGTAACCTGGTTGCCGTATCGCGTTCGGGCGAGTTGGCCATTGCCGACGAATTCGGTCGTGAGCGTGAGCGTTACAAGCTGCCTTACGGTGCGGTGATTTCGGTCAAGGAAGGTGAGAAGGTCGAAGCTGGCGCCATCGTCGCCAAGTGGGACCCGCACACCCACCCGATCGTTACCGAGCTGAAAGGTACCGTGACCTTCGTGGGCATGGAAGAAAACATCACCATCAAGCGTCAGACGGATGAACTGACCGGCTTGACCAACATTGAAGTACTGGACGTCAAGGATCGCCCTGCCGCAGGCAAGGAAATCCGTCCGGCAATCAAGATGGTCGACGCTGCAGGCAAGGACCTGTACCTGCCAGGTACCGACGTACCGGCACAGTACTTCCTGCCGGCCAACGCCCTCGTCGGTGTGGCTGACGGTGCTCAGATCGGTGTTGGTGACGTTATCGCGCGTATCCCGCAAGAAACGTCCAAGACCCGTGACATCACCGGTGGTCTGCCGCGTGTTGCCGACCTGTTCGAAGCGCGTCGTCCGAAAGAAGCCTCGATTCTGGCTGAAGTCAGCGGCACCATCGCGTTCGGTAAAGAGACCAAGGGCAAGCGTCGTCTGGTCATCACTCCGACCGACGGCAGCGATCCGTACGAAGAGCTGATTCCGAAGTGGCGCCACCTGAACGTCTTCGAAGGCGAACAGGTAAACCGCGGCGAAGTTATCTCCGACGGCCCGAGCGATCCGCACGACATCCTGCGTCTGCTGGGTGTGAGCGCGCTGGCGAAGTACATCGTCAACGAGATCCAGGACGTTTACCGTCTGCAAGGCGTTAAGATCAACGACAAGCACATCGAGACCATCCTGCGTCAGATGCTGCGCAAGGTCGAGATCGCCGAGTCGGGTGATTCCAGCTTCATCAAGGGCGACCAGATGGAACTGACTCAGGTGCTGATGGAAAACGAGCGCCTGGCTGGGGAGGACAAGTTCATCTCCAAGTTCACCCGCGTGCTGTTGGGTATCACCAAGGCCTCGCTGTCGACCGAGTCGTTCATCTCCGCGGCTTCCTTCCAGGAAACCACTCGCGTACTGACCGAAGCGGCTGTAACCGGCAAGCGCGACTACCTGCGCGGCCTGAAAGAGAACGTGGTCGTGGGTCGTCTGATCCCGGCTGGTACTGGTCTGGCCTACCACAGCGAGCGCAAGCGTCGCCGTGATGCCGACAAACCGCTGCGTGTGAGCGCCAGTGAGGTGGAAGCCGCACTGACCGAAGCGCTGAATTCCAGCGGTAACTAAGTACAGGGCAGGGCCCCGGCAAGCCTCGAACGACCCTCGGCGACATAAAATGTTGCCGATGATCGGGCGAGGAGGGCCGGGGCCTCGTCTTGACTGGGTGCAAGATCCTCCGTAGACTTTTGTACCCTTAAATTTGGTGAGGCTCCGTCTCGCCAATTTTTGGCTTTCTTGCAAGACAATAGAGTCGCAAGACAATCAGTGGAGCTAGTAGATGGCAACTATCAACCAGCTGGTACGTCAGCCGCGTAAGCGTTCGGTCGAGAAGTCCGACGTTCCTGCGCTGCAGAACTGCCCGCAGCGTCGTGGCGTGTGCACCCGTGTGTACACCACCACGCCGAAAAAACCTAACTCGGCACTGCGTAAAGTATGCCGTGTGCGTCTGACCAACGGTTTCGAGGTTTCCTCGTACATCGGTGGTGAAGGCCACAACCTGCAAGAGCACAGCGTCGTCCTGATTCGTGGCGGCCGTGTAAAAGACTTGCCAGGTGTTCGTTACCACACCGTTCGCGGCTCTCTGGATACTTCGGGCGTTAAAGGCCGTAACCAGGGTCGTTCGAAATACGGTACCAAGCGTCCGAAGTAATCGGCCGTTTGCAGACATCCATTTTTTTGAGTCGATAAGAGTAAGGTCGGGCAGGGGTCGAAGACCCACGTCCCGGGCTAACCTGAAGACCGTTTGAGGGCTTATCATGCCAAGACGTCGTGTAGCAGCAAAACGTGAGATCCTTGACGATCCGAAGTACGGATCCCAGATCCTCGCCAAGTTCATGAACCACGTGATGGAAAGCGGCAAGAAGGCCGTAGCCGAGCGCATCGTTTACGGTGCTCTGGATACCGTCAAAGCACGCAAGAACAGCGACCCCCTGGAAATCTTCGAGAAAGCTCTCGACGCCATCGCTCCGCTGGTCGAAGTAAAGTCCCGCCGTGTCGGCGGTGCCACTTACCAGGTTCCGGTTGAAGTTCGTCCATCCCGTCGTAACGCTCTGGCAATGCGCTGGCTCGTAGACTACGCCCGCAAGCGCGGCGAGAAGTCGATGGCTCTGCGCCTGGCCGGCGAACTGCTGGATGCTGCCGAAGGCAAAGGTGCTGCAGTCAAGAAGCGTGAAGACGTGCACCGTATGGCTGAAGCCAACAAAGCGTTCTCGCACTACCGCTTCTAATTCAAGCATCAATCATTTTGCGAGGGCTTTATGGCTCGTACTACAGCAATTAACCGCTACCGTAACATCGGTATCTGTGCCCACGTTGACGCGGGCAAGACTACCACTACCGAGCGGATCCTGTTTTACACAGGTCTGAGCCACAAGATGGGCGAGGTGCATGACGGCGCCGCGACCACCGACTGGATGGTGCAGGAGCAGGAGCGCGGTATCACCATTACCTCCGCTGCCGTTACCACCTTCTGGAAAGGTTCCCGTGGTCAGTACGACAACTACCGCGTAAACGTCATCGATACCCCCGGCCACGTTGACTTCACCATTGAAGTAGAGCGTTCGCTGCGTGTACTCGACGGCGCGGTCGTTGTATTCTGCGGTACCTCCGGTGTTGAGCCTCAGTCCGAAACCGTATGGCGTCAGGCCAACAAGTACGGCGTTCCACGTGTTGTCTACGTGAACAAGATGGACCGTGCTGGTGCCAACTTCCTGCGCGTTGTTGGTCAGATCAAGAACCGTCTGGGTCACACCCCGGTTCCGGTCCAGCTGGCTATCGGTGCAGAAGATGACTTCCAGGGTCAGGTTGACCTGATCAAGATGAAAGCCATCTACTGGAACGATGACGACAAAGGCACTACCTATCGCGAGGAAGAAATTCCTGCCGATATGTTGGACCTGGCTGAAGAGTGGCGCAGCAACATGGTCGAGGCTGCTGCCGAGGCCAACGAAGAGCTGATGAACAAGTACCTTGAAGAAGGTGACCTGTCCGTCGAAGACATCAAGGCTGGTCTGCGCGCCCGTACCCTGGCGAGCGAGATCGTTCCTGCTGTCTGTGGTTCCTCGTTCAAGAACAAGGGCGTTCCCCTGGTTCTCGACGCCGTTATCGACTTCCTGCCTGCTCCGACCGAAATCCCGGCGATCAAGGGTATCCACCCTGACCTGATCGACGTGCCGAAGGATGAAGTCACTCCAGAGCAGTACGACGAGCGTCCTGCTGACGACAACGAGCCGTTCTCGGCCTTGGCGTTCAAGATTGCCACCGACCCGTTCGTGGGTACTCTGACCTTCGTCCGCGTCTACTCGGGCTTCCTGACCTCCGGTGACTCCGTCATCAACTCGGTCAAGGGCAAGAAAGAGCGCGTTGGTCGTATGGTGCAGATGCACGCCAACCAGCGTGAAGAGATCAAAGAAGTACGCGCTGGCGACATCGCTGCTCTGATCGGCATGAAGGACGTCACCACTGGTGACACCCTGTGCAACGCCGACAAGCCGATCATCCTCGAGCGTATGGACTTCCCTGAGCCGGTTATTTCGCTCTCCGTAGAGCCGAAAACCAAGGCTGACCAGGAGAAGATGGGTATCGCTCTGGGCAAGCTGGCCCAGGAAGACCCGTCGTTCCGCGTCAAGACCGACGAAGAAACCGGCCAGACCATCATCTCCGGTATGGGTGAGCTGCACCTGGACATCCTCGTTGACCGCATGAAGCGCGAGTTCAACGTCGAGTGCAACGTCGGCAAGCCGCAGGTTTCGTACCGCGAGAAGATCACCAAGTCCAACGTCGAGATCGAAGGCAAGTTCGTTCGTCAGTCGGGTGGTCGTGGTCAGTTCGGTCACTGCTGGATCCGTTTCTCGGAGCCGGACGTGGACGAGAAGGGCAACATCACCGAAGGTCTGGTGTTCACCAACGAAGTCGTTGGTGGTGTGATTCCTAAGGAATTCATCGCCCCGATCCAGAAGGGTATCGAAGAGCAGATGAAGAACGGCGTTGTTGCCGGCTATCCGCTGCTGGGCCTGAAGGCTACGGTATTCGACGGTTCGTACCACGACGTCGACTCCAACGAAATGGCGTTCAAGATCGCCGCTTCGATGGCGACCAAGCAACTGGCCCAGAAGGGCGGTGGCGTGGTGCTTGAGCCGATCATGAAGGTCGAAGTTGTAACCCCGGAAGACTACCTGGGTGACGTGATGGGTGACCTGAGCCGTCGTCGCGGGATGATCCAGGGTAATGAAGACTCGGTGTCCGGCAAGGTAATCACTGCTGAGGTACCGCTCGGAGAGATGTTCGGTTACGCAACCGACGTTCGTTCCATGTCTCAGGGTCGCGCAAGCTACTCCATGGAATTCTCCAAATACGCCGAAGCTCCGTCGAACATCGTCGAAGCACTCGTTAAAAAACAAGGCTAATCCCCTTTAGGCAAGAGGTTCACTGTCGTGGCTAAAGAAAAATTTGATCGTTCCCTTCCCCACGTTAACGTCGGCACCATCGGCCACGTTGACCACGGTAAGACCACTCTGACCGCAGCTCTGACTCGCGTCTGCTCCGAAGTTTTCGGTTCGGCAGTCGTTGAGTTCGACAAGATCGACTCGGCTCCGGAAGAAAAAGCGCGCGGTATCACCATCAACACCGCTCACGTCGAGTACAACTCGAACATTCGTCACTACGCTCACGTTGACTGCCCAGGTCACGCTGACTACGTGAAGAACATGATCACCGGTGCTGCCCAGATGGACGGCGCGATCCTGGTTTGCTCGGCCGCCGATGGTCCGATGCCACAAACCCGTGAGCACATCCTGCTGTCCCGTCAGGTTGGCGTTCCGTACATCGTGGTCTTCCTGAACAAGGCTGACCTGGTAGACGACGCTGAGCTGCTGGAACTGGTCGAGATGGAAGTTCGCGACCTGCTGTCCACCTACGACTTCCCAGGCGACGATACTCCGATCATCATCGGTTCGGCTCGTATGGCTCTGGAAGGCAAAGACGACAACGAAATGGGCACTACCGCTGTCAAGAAGCTGGTAGAAACTCTGGATGCCTACATCCCTGAGCCAGTTCGTGCCATCGACCAGCCATTCCTGATGCCAATCGAAGACGTATTCTCGATCTCGGGTCGTGGTACCGTTGTTACCGGTCGTATCGAGCGTGGTATCGTCCGCGTTCAGGATCCGCTGGAAATCGTTGGTCTGCGTGACACCACCACCACCACCTGCACCGGTGTTGAGATGTTCCGCAAGCTGCTGGACGAAGGCCGTGCTGGCGAGAACTGCGGCGTTTTGCTGCGTGGTACCAAGCGTGACGACGTTGAGCGTGGCCAGGTTCTGGTCAAGCCAGGTTCGGTCAAGCCGCACACCAAGTTCACCGCAGAAGTCTACGTTCTGTCGAAAGAAGAAGGCGGCCGTCACACTCCGTTCTTCAAAGGCTACCGTCCTCAGTTCTACTTCCGTACCACTGACGTGACCGGTAACTGCGAACTGCCGGAAGGCGTTGAAATGGTAATGCCAGGTGACAACATTCAGATGACTGTTACCCTGATCAAGACCATCGCAATGGAAGACGGTCTGCGCTTCGCTATCCGTGAAGGCGGTCGTACCGTCGGCGCCGGCGTCGTAGCCAAAATCATCGAGTAATCACTCGACCGATTGAAAAAAACCCCCGCTCAGCGGGGGTTTTTTTTATTGGGTTGACACTAAATGGGGGCGTCTATAGAATCACGCCTCCTTTTAGCGGGCGTAGTGCGTCCGTTGGGAACAGCCTGGAGTCTGAAATCCAATGCAAAATCAGCAAATCCGTATCAGGTTGAAGGCTTTCGACCATCGCCTGATCGACCAATCCACCCAGGAAATCGTGGAAACCGCGAAACGTACTGGTGCACAAGTGCGTGGTCCAATTCCACTGCCTACCCGCAAAGAGCGTTTCACCGTTCTGGTCTCCCCGCACGTCAACAAAGACGCGCGTGACCAGTACGAGATTCGCACTCATAAGCGTGTTCTGGACATCGTCCAGCCAACGGATAAAACCGTTGACGCGCTGATGAAGCTTGATCTGGCGGCAGGTGTGGAAGTACAGATCAGCCTCGGCTAAGACTTCGGTCTAGTCGTGTAACGCTCTGAAATGGGCGGCCATAGCGGGTGAAAGCCCCGTACACTCATGAGGTTTACAACATGACTATTGGTGTAATCGGTCGCAAGTGCGGTATGACCCGCATTTTCACCGAAGAAGGTGTCTCCATTCCGGTCACGGTCATTGAGATCGAGCCGAATCGTGTCACCCAGTTCAAAACTGAAGAAACCGATGGCTACCGTGCAGTGCAAGTCACTGTCGGCGAGCGTCGTGCTTCGCGTGTGACTGCCGCTCAGGCAGGCCACTTCGCCAAGGCCAACGTTGCCGCTGGTCGCGGTGTCTGGGAGTTCCGTCTTGAAGAAGGCGAGTTCCAGGCTGGCGACTCGATCAAAGCTGAACTCTTCACTGCAGGCCAGCTGGTTGACGTTACTGGTCAGTCCAAAGGTAAAGGCTTCGCCGGTACCATCAAGCGCTGGAACTTCCGTGGCCAGGACAACACCCACGGTAACTCCGTGTCGCACCGTGTCCCAGGTTCCATCGGCCAGTGCCAGACTCCTGGTCGTGTGTTCAAGGGCAAGAAAATGTCCGGTCACATGGGCGCCGAGCGCGTGACTGTTCAGTCCCTGGAAGTAGTTCGCGTAGACGCTGAGCGCAACCTGCTGCTCGTCAAGGGTGCCGTTCCTGGCGCTACTGGCGGCGACGTGGTTGTACGTCCAGCTGTCAAGGCTCGCGGTTAAGGGGATACTGACATGCAACTTAATGTAAATGACGCTCAGGCGATCGAAGTTTCCGAACTGGCTTTCGGTGGCGAATTCAACGAGACGCTGGTACACCAAGCAGTCGTGGCCTACATGGCCGGCGGCCGTCAGGGCACCAAGCAGCAGAAGACCCGTTCCGACGTGGCTGGTGGCGGTAAGCGCCCATGGCGTCAGAAGGGTACTGGCCGTGCTCGTGCTGGTACCACCCGTGGTCCGATCTGGCGTGGCGGTGGTGTAACCTTCGCAGCTCGTCCTCAAGATCACTCGCAGAAGCTCAACAAGAAGATGTACCGCGCAGCTCTGCGCTCCATCCTCGCTGAGCTGGTGCGTAGCGACCGTCTGGTCGTGGTTCAGGACTTCGCTGTTGAAGCGCCGAAAACCAAAGATCTGCTGAACAAGCTGAACGGCATGGGTCTGAACGACGTACTGATCGTTTCCGACGCTGTTGATCAGAACCTGTACCTGGCTGCTCGCAACCTGCCGCACGTCGATGTACGTGACGTTCAAGGTTCCGACCCGGTCAGTCTGATCGCATACGAGAAGGTGTTGATCACCGTCTCGGCCGTGAAGAAATTCGAGGAGCTGCTGGGATGAACCAGGAACGCGTATTCAAAGTCCTCCTTGGCCCGCACGTTTCCGAGAAGGCTACCGTTCTGGCTGAGAAAAAAGGCCAGTTCGTATTCAAGGTTGCTACCGATGCAACCAAGCTGGAAATCAAGAAAGCTGTCGAAGGCCTGTTCAACGTAAAAGTTGAAAACGTGTCGACTGTTAACGTTCTGGGTAAAACCAAGCGTACCGCACGTGGTCTGGGCAAGCGTAATGACTGGAAGAAGGCGATCGTCTCCCTTCAGCCAGGCCAAGATCTCGATTTCAGCAGCAGTGCTGAGTAAGGAAGGGGTGCATCATGGCAATCGTTAAATGCAAACCGACTTCCCCTGGCCGCCGTTTCGTGGTCAAGGTGGTCAACAAGGAGCTGCACAAAGGCGCTCCTCACGCACCGCTGATCGAGAAAAAATCGAAGTCTGGTGGTCGTAACAACAATGGCCGCATTACCACTCGTCACGTTGGTGGTGGTCACAAGCAGCATTACCGTCTGGTCGACTTCCGTCGCAACGACAAAGATGGCATTCCAGCCACTGTCGAGCGTATCGAATACGACCCGAACCGTACTGCTCACATCGCCCTGCTGTGCTACGCAGACGGTGAGCGTCGCTACATCATCGCCCCTAAAGGCGTGAGCGCTGGCGACCAGCTGATCGCAGGTGCACTGGCCCCAATCAAGGCCGGTAACTCCCTGCAGCTGCGCAACATTCCAGTAGGTAGCACCATTCACGGCATCGAACTGAAGCCGGGTAAAGGTGCTCAGATCGCACGTTCCGCTGGTGCTTCGGCTCAGCTGATCGCTCGCGAAGGTGTCTACGTGACCCTGCGTCTGCGCTCTGGTGAAATGCGTAAAGTCCTGGCTGAGTGCCGTGCGACCCTGGGCGAAGTCTCGAACTCCGAGCACAGCCTGCGTTCGCTGGGTAAAGCTGGTGCCAAACGCTGGCGCGGCGTTCGCCCAACCGTTCGTGGTGTTGCCATGAACCCGGTTGACCACCCACATGGTGGTGGTGAAGGTCGTACCTCCGGTGGTCGTCATCCGGTATCGCCATGGGGCTTCCCAACCAAGGGTGCGAAGACCCGCGGTAATAAGCGTACCGACAACATGATCGTCCGTCGTCGCAAGTAACTAGAGGGATACGACAGTGCCACGTTCTCTGAAAAAAGGTCCTTTTATCGATCTTCACCTGTTGAAGAAGGTCGAAGTGGCGGTGGAGAAGAACGATCGCAAGCCAGTTAAAACCTGGTCGCGCCGTTCGATGATCCTGCCACAAATGGTCGGTCTGACCATCGCGGTACACAACGGTCGCCAACACGTCCCAGTTCTCGTGAACGAAGACATGGTCGGCCACAAACTGGGCGAGTTCGCCGGTACCCGCACCTATCGCGGGCACGTGGCTGACAAGAAAGCCAAGCGTTAAGGGGTAAGGAAATGGAAGTAGCCGCTAAGTTGTCGGGCGCTCGCATCTCCGCCCAGAAAGCCCGCTTGGTCGCCGACCAGATCCGCGGGAAGAAGGTGGGCGAAGCGCTCAACCTGTTGGCCTTCAGCAGCAAAAAAGCCGCTGAAATCATGAAGAAAGTCCTCGAGTCGGCCGTTGCCAACGCCGAACACAACGAAGGCGCTGACGTTGATGACCTGAAGGTCTCCACCGTCTTCGTCAACGAAGGGCGTTCGCTGAAGCGCATCATGCCACGTGCCAAAGGCCGTGCTGATCGCATCGTCAAGCGGTCTTGCCATATCACTGTCAAGGTTGCGGACAAGTAACGGAGTCGATCAGATGGGTCAGAAAGTACATCCCACTGGCATTCGCCTGGGAATCGTCAAGGAGCACACCTCCGTCTGGTACGCAGACGGTGCTACTTACGCAGATTACCTGTTGAAGGATCTGAAAACGCGTGAGTACCTCCAAGACAAACTAAAAAGCGCGTCCGTAAGCCGTATCGATATTCATCGTCCGGCTCAAACTGCACGCATCACCATCCACACCGCTCGTCCAGGTATCGTTATCGGGAAGAAAGGTGAAGATGTCGAGAAGCTGCGTCAGGACCTGACCAAGCAGATGGGTGTGCCTGTGCACATCAACATCGAAGAGATCCGCAAGCCGGAACTCGACGCTATGCTGGTTGCGCAGAGCGTAGCTCAGCAGCTGGAACGCCGCGTAATGTTCCGTCGCGCCATGAAGCGCGCCGTACAGAACGCCATGCGTATTGGTGCCAAGGGCATCAAGATCCAGGTGAGCGGTCGTCTCGGCGGTGCTGAGATTGCTCGTACCGAGTGGTATCGCGAAGGTCGTGTGCCTCTGCACACCCTGCGTGCCGATATCGACTACAACACCTACGAAGCTCACACCACTTACGGTGTGATCGGTGTGAAGGTTTGGATCTTCAAAGGCGAAGTTATTGGTGGTCGCCAAGAAGAACTGAAACCACAAGCACCAGCGCCTCGTAAAAAAGCTGCTAAGTAAGGGGTACGCCAAATGTTGCAACCAAAGCGTACAAAATTCCGCAAGCAGATGACTGGCCACAACCGTGGTCTGGCACTGCGCGGTAGCAAAGTCAGCTTCGGCGAATTCGCCCTGAAAGCTGTTGCTCGCGGTCGCCTCACCGCTCGCCAGATCGAGTCCGCACGTCGTGCGCTGACCCGTCACGTTAAGCGTGGCGGTAAGATCTGGATCCGTGTGTTCCCGGACAAGCCGATCTCCAAGAAGCCTCTCGAGGTTCGTATGGGTAAAGGTAAGGGCTCCGTGGAATACTGGGTTGCCCAGATCCAGCCAGGTAAAGTCCTGTACGAGATCGAGGGTGTTTCTGAAGAGCTGGCGCGCGAAGCTTTCGCCCTGGCTGCTGCAAAGCTGCCTCTCGCCACCTCCTTTGTTAAGCGGACGGTGATGTGATGAAAGCGAATGAACTTCGTGAAAAATCTGCACAGCAACTGAATGAGCAACTGCTCGGCTTGCTGCGCGACCAGTTCAATCTGCGTATGCAGAAAGCAACTGGCCAGTTGGGGCAGTCGCACCTGCTCTCGCAAGTTAAGCGTGACATCGCTCGCGTGAAAACTGTGCTTAACCAGCAGGCAGGTAAGTGATCATGGCTGAAGCTGAAAAAACCGTCCGTACGCTGACTGGCCGTGTCGTCAGCGACAAAATGGACAAGACCATCACCGTTCTGATCGAGCGTCGCGTAAAGCACCCGATCTACGGTAAATACGTTAAGCGTTCGACTAAGCTGCACGCGCACGACGAATCCAACCAGTGCAAAATCGGCGACAAGGTTTCCATCCGTGAAACCCGTCCGCTGGCCAAGACTAAGTCCTGGGCACTGGTTGAAGTCCTCGAACGCGCTGTTGAAGTCTAAGGGCTAGGGGTCGGAGAAATTTTATGATTCAGACTCAATCCATGCTCGATGTGGCCGATAACAGCGGCGCTCGTCGCGTCATGTGCATCAAGGTGCTCGGCGGCTCGCACCGCCGTTACGCCGGCATCGGTGACATCATCAAAGTAACCGTCAAGGAAGCAATTCCGCGCGGTAAGGTCAAAAAAGGCCAGGTGATGACTGCTGTTGTCGTCCGTACCCGTCACGGTGTACGTCGCGCTGACGGTTCCATCATTCGTTTCGACGGCAACGCTGCTGTTCTGCTGAACACCAAGCAAGAGCCGATCGGCACTCGCATCTTCGGGCCAGTGACCCGTGAACTTCGTACTGAGAAGTTCATGAAGATCGTCTCGCTCGCCCCTGAAGTGCTGTAAGGAGATCCGACATGCAAAAGATTCGTCGTGACGACGAGATCATCGTGATCGCCGGCAAAGACAAAGGTAAGCGCGGTAAGGTGCTGAAGGTTCTGGCTGATGACCGTCTGGTCATCGGTGGTGTGAACCTGGTCAAGCGTCATACCAAGCCTAACCCGATGGCGGGCGTTCAGGGCGGTATCGTCGAAAAAGAAGCGCCTCTGCACGCTTCCAACGTTGCCATCTTCAACGGCGAAACCAACAAGGCTGACCGCGTTGGTTTCAAAGTAGAAGACGGTAAGAAAATTCGTGTCTTCAAGTCGACCCAAAAAGCGGTTGATGCTTGAACACTGCTAGGTAGAAGACCATGGCACGACTGAAAGAGATTTACCGGAACGAAATCGCTCCTAAGCTTAAGGAAGAACTTAAGCTGTCGAACGTGATGGAAGTTCCGCGCGTTACCAAGATCACCCTGAACATGGGTCTGGGCGAAGCGATCGGCGACAAGAAAGTCATCGAGCACGCTGTTGCCGACCTGGAAAAGATCACCGGTCAAAAGCCGGTCGTGACTTTCGCTCGTAAATCCATCGCGGGCTTCAAAGTCCGTGAAGGATGGCCGATCGGCGTCAAGGTGACCCTGCGTAGCGACAAGATGTACGAATTCCTGGACCGCCTGCTGGCGATCTCCCTGCCTCGGGTACGCGACTTCCGCGGCCTGAATGCCAAGTCCTTCGATGGCCGCGGCAACTACAGCATGGGCGTGAAAGAGCAGATCATCTTCCCGGAAATCGATTACGACAAGATCGATGCTCTGCGCGGTTTGGACATCACCCTGACCACCACTGCTCGTTCGGATGACGAAGGCCGCGCTCTGCTGCGTGCATTCAAATTCCCGTTCCGCAACTGATTGGAGTAGGAAAATGGCCAAGAAGAGCATGAAAAACCGCGAGCTGAAGCGTCAGCTCACGGTAGCCAAGTTCGCCAAAAAGCGTGCTGAGCTGAAAGCGACCATCGTCAACCTGAACGCCTCTCCAGAAGAGCGTTTCGCTGCCGTTGTCGCTCTGCAGAAGCAGCCACGTGATGCCAGCGCTGCGCGTCTGCGCAACCGTTGCCGCCTGACCGGTCGTCCTCACGGTGTATACCGTAAGTTCGGCCTGGGCCGTAACATGCTGCGTCAAGCTGCAATGCGCGGCGACGTACCAGGTCTGGTCAAAGCCTCCTGGTAATCGCTGCAGGTGTGATCCTGGCGGAAGGGGAGCAATCTTCCGACCGCCGGTGATCTCGCCAACAAACAAGCCCCCTCGTGGGGCTTGTTTCGTTTCTGCCTTGTGTCTAGAATGACCGGCTCACCCGAGCCTGGGTTTTTTACCCTGCCCGTTCGGGTGGTTGTGATAGCCGCAAGGCTAATATTTCTTGTATCAGGAGCATCTAGCCCATGAGTATGCAGGACCCGTTAGCGGACATGCTAACTCGCATCCGTAATGCCCAGATGGCTGAAAAGTCCGTCGTAAGCATGCCTTCCTCCACTCTGAAGGTTGCGGTTGCCAAAGTTCTTAAGGACGAAGGTTACATCGCTGGCTACCAGGTTACTGGTGAAGCCAAGCCTTCCCTGTCGATCGAACTGAAGTACTTCGAAGGCCGTCCGGTCATCGAGGAACTGAAGCGCTCCAGCCGTCCAGGCCTGCGCCAGTACAAGTCCGTCACTGAACTGCCGAAAGTACGTGGCGGTCTGGGCGTGTCTATTGTCTCCACCAACAAAGGTGTGATGACTGATCGCGCTGCGCGCGCTGCCGGTGTCGGCGGCGAAGTTCTCTGCACAGTGTTCTAAGGGGGGATAGACATGTCTCGCGTCGCTAAGAACCCCGTTAAGCTGCCATCTGGTGTCGAAGTCAAATTCGCCGGCCAGCAGCTTTCGGTGAAGGGTGCCAAAGGCACTCTCGAACTGAACGTTCACTCGTCTGTTGAAGTTACCGAAGAGTCTGGTGAGCTGCGTTTCGTCGCTCGCAATGGTGACCAGCAAGCTCGCGCCATGGCCGGTACTACCCGCGCTCTGGTCAACAACATGGTCCAAGGCGTAAGCCAAGGCTTCGAGCGCAAGCTCCAGCTGGTCGGTGTTGGTTACAAGGCACAGGCCAAAGGCCCCGTCCTGAACCTGGCCCTGGGCTTCTCTCACCCAGTGGACTACGAACTGCCAGCCGGTATCACCGCTGAAACTCCTAGCCAGACCGACATCCTGATCAAGGGTATCGACAAGCAGCTGGTAGGTCAGGTGGCCGCTGAAATCCGCGGGTTCCGTCCGCCGGAGCCTTACAAAGGCAAGGGTGTGCGTTACGCGGACGAAGTAGTCCGTCGTAAAGAAGCCAAGAAGAAGTAGGGCCTAGCAAATGACCGACAAAAAAGTTATTCGACTGCGTCGCGCTCGCAAAGCACGTCTCAAGATGCACGAACTCGAAGTCGTGCGCCTGTGCGTGTTCCGCTCCTCGCAGCACATCTATGCCCAGGTCATTTCGGCCGACGGCAGCAAGGTTCTGGCAAGCGCCTCGACCTTGGACAAAGACCTGCGTGATGGCGCCACTGGCAACATCGACGCGGCCACTAAGGTTGGCAAGCTGGTAGCTGAGCGTGCGAAAGCCGCCGGTGTATCTCAAGTTGCCTTTGACCGTTCCGGCTTCAAGTACCATGGCCGCGTCAAAGCGCTGGCTGATGCTGCTCGTGAAGGCGGGCTGGAGTTCTAAGTTATGGCAAATAACGATCAAAAGCGCGACGAAGGCTACATCGAGAAGCTGGTTCAAGTTAACCGCGTAGCCAAAACCGTTAAAGGCGGCCGTATCTTCACCTTCACCGCGTTGACCGTGGTAGGTGATGGCAAGGGTCGCGTTGGTTTCGGCCGTGGCAAATCGCGCGAAGTACCTGCTGCGATCCAGAAAGCCATGGAAGCTGCTCGTCGCAACATGATCCAGGTTGACCTGAAGGGCACCACCCTGCAGTACGCCACCAAGGCTGCCCACGGCGCCTCGAAGGTTTACATGCAGCCTGCCTCGGAAGGTACCGGTATCATCGCCGGCGGCGCTATGCGTGCCGTCCTGGAAGTTGCTGGTGTTCAGAACGTCCTGGCCAAGTGCTACGGTTCGACCAACCCAGTGAACGTGGTTTACGCCACCTTCAAGGGTCTGAAAGCCATGCAATCTCCTGAGTCCATTGCTGCCAAGCGCGGCAAGAGCGTTGAGGAGATCTTCTAATCATGGCAACCGTTAAAGTAACGCTGATCAAGAGCGTCTCGGGCCGCCTGCCTAACCACAAACTGTGCGTTAAAGGTCTGGGTCTGCGTCGCATCGGTCACACTGTAGAAGTCCAGGATACTCCCGAGAACCGCGGGATGATCAACAAGGCTTACTACATGCTGAAGGTCGAGGGTTAATCGATGAAACTCAATGATCTGAGTCCAGCGCCGGGTTCCCGTCGCGAGAAGCATCGTCCAGGTCGTGGTATCGGTAGCGGTCTGGGTAAGACTGGCGGCCGTGGCCACAAAGGTCAGACCTCCCGTTCGGGTGGTTCGATCGCTCCTGGCTTCGAAGGCGGTCAACAGCCGCTGCACCGTCGTTTGCCGAAGTTCGGCTTCGTTTCCCTGAAAGCCATGGACCGCGCTGAAGTGCGTCTGTCCGAACTGGCCAAAGTGGAAGGCGACGTGATCTCCGTGCAGTCCCTGAAGGATGCCAACGTGATCAACCAGCACATTCAGCGTGTGAAAATCATGCTGTCTGGCGAAGTTAGTCGCGCAGTCACCATCAAGGGCATCGCAGCCACCAAGGGTGCGCGTGCGGCTATCGAAGCAGCTGGCGGCAAATTCGAGGAATAAATGGCTAAGCAAGGTGCTCTCTCTTCGCTCGGTAAGGGCGGGATGTCGGAACTCTGGGCTCGTCTGCGCTTTCTGTTCATGGCGATCATCGTCTATCGGATAGGTGCGCATATCCCGGTTCCTGGCATCAATCCAGACCGTCTGGCGGATCTGTTTCGGCAGAATGAGGGGACCATTCTTAGCTTGTTCAACATGTTTTCCGGTGGCGCGCTTGAGCGCATGAGCATCTTTGCACTGGGGATCATGCCGTACATCTCGGCATCGATCATCATGCAGTTGATGACGGCGGTCAGCCCGCAACTGGAGCAGTTGAAGAAGGAAGGTGAAGCTGGCCGTCGCAAGATCAGCCAGTACACCCGCTACGGCACCGTTATCCTGGCACTGGTTCAAGCCATTGGCATGTCCATTGGCCTGGCCAACCAGGGCGTGGCGTTTTCTGTGGGCCTCGGCTTCTATGTCGTTGCTGTCTCCACCTTCGTGGCAGGCGCGATGTTCATGATGTGGCTGGGTGAGCAGATCACCGAGCGCGGTGTGGGCAACGGTATCTCGATGTTGATCTTCGCAGGTATCGTTGCCGGTCTTCCGAGAGCAATCGGGCAGTCTTTCGAGTCTGCACGCACAGGCGATATCAACATTTTCGCCCTGGTCGCAATCGGTTTGCTTGCAGTAGCGATCATCGGTTTCGTGGTGTTCATTGAGCGTGGTCAGCGTCGTATCGCCGTTCACTACGCCAAGCGTCAGCAGGGCCGCAAGGTCTTCGCGGCGCAGACCAGCCACTTGCCGCTGAAGGTGAACATGGCGGGGGTTATCCCGGCCATTTTCGCGAGCAGCATTCTGCTGTTCCCGGCTTCGCTGGGTGCCTGGTTCGGTCAGTCCGAAGGTATGGGCTGGCTGCAGGACATCTCGCAGTCGATCGCTCCTGGTCAGCCGTTGAACATTCTGCTGTTTAGTGCAGGGATCATTTTCTTCTGCTTCTTCTACACAGCGTTGATGTTCAACCCGAAAGACGTAGCGGAAAACCTGAAGAAGTCCGGTGCCTTTATTCCGGGTATCCGTCCTGGTGAGCAGTCCGCACGCTACATTGATGGCGTTCTGACTCGTCTGACCATGTTCGGTGCTCTTTACATGATGGCCGTCTGCCTTCTGCCCCAGTTCCTGGTGGTGGCAGCAAATGTGCCGTTCTACCTTGGCGGGACCTCGTTGCTGATTGTGGTAGTGGTTGTGATGGACTTCATGTCCCAAGTACAATCGCACCTCGTTTCGCACCAGTACGAATCCCTGATGAAGAAAGCCAACCTGAAAGGCTACGGTGGCAGCGGTCTGCTGCGCTGATACGCCCCTAAGGTTCGAGGAGTCGGTAATGAAAGTTCGTGCATCGGTGAAAAAGCTGTGCCGTAACTGCAAGATCATCCGTCGCGAAGGCGTCGTACGAGTGATCTGCAGCGCGGAACCGCGTCACAAACAGCGCCAAGGCTGAGTGTGATCTGCGTTTCAAACCCAGCAGCTAGTGTGCTGCTGGGTTGATTATTCGTTTCTACAGCGATATTATCTCGCGCCCTATTTCTTGGCTTCCGGGGCGTAGGTAGCTGTCAATTGGAGTCCCACTGAATGGCCCGTATTGCAGGCGTCAACATTCCAGATAACAAGCATACTGTTATCTCGCTGACCTACATCTATGGTGTCGGTCGCACAACTGCACAGAAGATCTGTGCAGACGCTGGTGTAAACCCAGCCGCTAAGATCAAGGATCTGAGCGACGAGCAAATCGAAACCCTGCGTGGCGAAGTCGCGAAGTTCACCACCGAAGGTGACCTGCGTCGTGACATCAACATGAAGATCAAACGCTTGATGGACCTGGGTTGCTACCGCGGCCTGCGTCATCGTAAAGGTCTGCCGGTTCGCGGTCAGCGCACCAAGACCAACGCACGCACCCGTAAGGGCCCGCGTAAGCCGATCCGCAAGTAATCGCCCAGGAATATAGACATGGCAAAACCTGCTGCTCGTCCTCGTAAGAAAGTCAAAAAGACAGTGGTTGATGGCATCGCCCACATCCACGCTTCTTTCAACAACACCATCGTGACCATCACCGATCGTCAGGGCAACGCATTGTCCTGGGCTACTTCCGGTGGTTCGGGTTTCCGTGGTTCGCGCAAATCCACCCCGTTCGCAGCCCAGATTGCTGCAGAGCGTGCTGGTCAAGCTGCGCTGGAATATGGTCTGAAGAACCTCGACGTCAACGTCAAGGGTCCAGGTCCAGGTCGTGAATCCGCCGTTCGTGCTTTGAACAGCTGCGGCTACAAGATCGCCAGCATCACCGACGTGACGCCAATCCCGCACAACGGGTGCCGTCCGCCGAAGAAGCGTCGCGTGTAATCAGGAGACAGAAGAATGGCACGTTACATTGGTCCAAAATGCAAACTGTCTCGTCGTGAAGGCACCGACCTGTTCCTGAAGAGCGGCGTTCGCGCTCTGGAATCGAAGTGCAACATCGAAGCAGCCCCAGGTATCCACGGCCAGCGCCGTGGCCGTCAGTCCGACTACGGTACCCAGCTGCGCGAGAAACAAAAAGTCCGTCGTATCTACGGTGTTCTGGAGCGTCAGTTCCGCGGTTACTACCAAGCTGCTGCCTCGAAAAAAGGCGCAACCGGTGAGAACCTGCTGCAACTGCTCGAGTGCCGTCTGGATAACGTCGTTTACCGTATGGGCTTCGGCTCGACTCGTTCCGAGTCCCGTCAGCTGGTTTCGCACAAAGCGATCAGCGTCAACGGTAAGACTGTAAACATTCCATCCTACCAAGTTCGTCCGGGTGACGTGGTCGCGGTTCGCGAGAAATCGCTGAGCCAGCTGCGCATTGTTCAAGCCCTTGAACTGTGCGCCCAGCGTGGCCGCGTTGAGTGGGTAGACGTTGATACTGCCAAGAAGTCGGGCGTTTTCAAGAACGTTCCAGCTCGTGGCGACCTGTCTGCCGACATCAACGAAAACCTGATTGTCGAGCTCTACTCCAAGTAAGGGCTAGAAAATAGGTGCATCCATGCAGATTTCGGTAAATGAGTTCCTGACTCCCCGCCATATTGATGTGCAGGTAGTCAGTCCGACCCGCGCCAAGATTACGCTCGAGCCTCTCGAGCGTGGTTTCGGCCATACCCTGGGCAACGCGCTGCGCCGCATCCTGTTGTCCTCCATGCCTGGCTGTGCAGTAGTCGAGGCCGAGATCGATGGCGTACTCCACGAGTACTCCGCGATCGAAGGTGTTCAGGAAGACGTAATTGAAATCCTGTTGAACCTGAAAGGCCTGGCTATCAAACTGCACGGTCGTGACGAAGTTACGCTGACCTTGTCGAAAAAGGGTTCGGGGGTGGTTACCGCTGCCGATATTCAGCTGGATCACGATGTCGAGATCGTCAACCCCGATCACGTAATCGCGAACCTGGCGTCCAACGGCGCCCTGAACATGAAGCTCACCGTAGCTCGTGGTCGTGGTTACGAGCCGGCTGACTCCCGTCAAACCGACGAAGACGAAAGCCGTAGCATTGGCCGTCTGCAGCTGGACGCTTCGTTCAGCCCGGTGCGTCGTATCGCCTATGTGGTCGAGAACGCCCGTGTTGAACAGCGTACCAACCTGGACAAGCTGGTCATTGATCTGGAAACCAACGGCACCCTGGATCCTGAAGAGGCTATCCGCCGCGCTGCGACCATCCTGCAACAGCAGCTGGCCGCGTTCGTCGACCTCAAGGGTGACAGTGAGCCTGTCGTAGTCGAGCAGGAAGACGAGATCGATCCGATCCTGCTGCGCCCGGTTGACGACCTGGAACTGACTGTACGTTCGGCCAACTGCCTCAAGGCGGAGAACATCTACTACATCGGCGACCTGATTCAGCGTACCGAAGTAGAGCTGTTGAAGACTCCTAACCTGGGCAAGAAGTCCCTGACTGAAATCAAGGACGTCCTGGCCTCTCGTGGTCTGTCTCTCGGCATGCGCCTCGACAACTGGCCGCCTGCAAGTCTTAAGAAAGACGACAAGGCGACCGCCTGATCGTCGTAATCACCGAACGTAGTGTTTGGTAAGGAATGAATCATGCGTCATCGTAAAAGTGGACGTCACCTGAGCCGTACCAGCTCTCACCGCAAGGCTATGTTCCAGAACATGGCAGTGTCGTTGATCGAGCACGAGCTGATCAAAACCACCCTGCCGAAAGCCAAGGAACTGCGCCGCGTTGCCGAGCCGCTGATCACCCTGGCCAAGGAAGACAGCGTTGCTAACCGTCGTCTGGCCTTCGACCGTACCCGTTCGAAGTCCGCTGTTGGCAAACTGTTCAACGACCTGGGCAAGCGTTACGCCACCCGTCAGGGCGGCTACCTGCGCATCCTGAAGTGCGGTTTCCGCGCTGGCGACAACGCGCCTATGGCGTACGTCGAGCTGGTTGATCGTCCGGTCGGCGGTGCTGTAGAAGCTGCTGAGTAAGACGTTCTGTCTGCTACAAAGAACCGGGCCTAGTGCCCGGTTTTTTGTGCCTGCAGATATTGTTAATTTCTATTGATACAAGTCATGTAATGAATTTGTTCTGAGTCGACCGCTCGTCGATACTCCTTATCAAGCCGTTTAGCCGGCACTTGAAGACCGATAAGGAGAGCCCATGAGCAAGATTCTCACCACCGCAAGCGGTGCACCTGTAGCCGACAACCAGAATTCCCGCTCCGCCGGCCCACGCGGCCCGCTGCTGCTCGATGACTTCCATCTGATCGAGAAGCTCGCCCACTTCAACCGTGAAAACATTCCTGAGCGCCGTGTGCACGCCAAAGGTTCGGGCGCCTACGGTACTTTCATCGTCACCCGCGATATCACCTCGTACACCAGCGCCAAGCTGTTCGAGCAGATCGGCAAACAGACAGAGACATTCCTGCGCTTCTCGACGGTCGGCGGCGAGCGTGGCTCGGCGGATACCGAGCGCGACCCACGTGGCTTTGCGGTGAAGTTCTACACCGAGGAAGGCAACTGGGACATCGTTGGCAACAACACGCCAGTGTTCTTCATCCGCGACCCGCTCAAGTTCCCCGATTTTATCCACACCCAGAAGCGTCACCCGCAAACCAATTTGAAGAACGCGCAGATGATGTGGGACTTCTGGTCGCACTCGCCTGAGGCCCTGCACCAGGTCACCATTCTGTTCTCCGACCGGGGTATCCCGGACGGTTACCGGCACATGCATGGTTTCGGTAGCCACACCTACAGCTTGATCAACACCCAAGGTGAGCGCACCTGGGTTAAATGGCACTTCAAGACGCAGCAAGGCATCAAGAACCTGGCGCCGGCTGACGCAGCACGCCTGGCCGGGACCGACCCGGACTACGCCCAGCGTGACCTGTTTGAAGCCATCGAGCGTGGCGACTTCCCACGCTGGACCGTATGCATCCAGGTGATGAGCGAGGCCGAGGCGGCCAACCGCGCTGAGAACCCGTTCGACGTGACCAAGACCTGGTCGCAGAAGGACTATCCGCTGATCGAAGTGGGTGTGCTGGAGCTCAACCGCAACCCGCTCAACTACTTCGCCGAAGTGGAACAGGCCGCGTTCGGCCCCAGCAATATGGTCCCGGGTGTCGGCCTGTCGCCAGATCGCATGCTGCAGGGCCGCGTATTCGCTTACGCCGATGCACACCGCTACCGTGTGGGCACCAACCACCAGCAACTGCCGGTGAACGCCCCGCGTAGCCCGGTGAACAGCTACCAGCGTGACGGTTCGATGGCCATGGGCAGCTACGGCAGTGCGCCGAACTACGAGCCCAATAGCTACGCAGGCGCGCCGAAACAGTCGCCACGCCACGCCGAGCCTGCATTGGCCCTGAACGGTGCCGCAGATCGACACGAGCACCGCGAGGATAACGACTACTACAGCCACGCCGGCGCGCTGTTCCGCTTGATGAGCGACGAACAGAAGGCACTGCTGATCAGCAATATCGCTGGAACCATGGCGGGCGTGAGCGAGGACGTGGTCCAGCGTCAGTTGCAGTACTTCTTCAAGGCCGACCCGGCCTACGGTGAAGGCATCGCCAAGGCATTGGGCGTGAATCTCGCCTAAGTCGAAGTGATAAGAAGAACCGCCCTCATTTGGGCGGTTTTTCAATGAATATCACTACTGTTTAACCGATTTTTTGCTTCTAATTGCGCACTTTTCAGTGACCGCGCGCAAAAGCTGGTTCACACTATGTGCATCAAGCCGTTTTCACAGGGAGAATCAGGGCGATGCAAGGTCACCCGGACGTAATCAACTACCTCGTCACGTTGCTGAAGGGCGAACTGGCCGCACGCGACCAGTATTTCATCCACTCGCGCATGTACGAAGACTGGGGCTTGTCCAAGCTCTACGAGCGTATCAACCACGAGATGGAAGAAGAAACGCAGCACGCCGATGCCCTGATGCGCCGTATCCTGATGCTCGAAGGCACTCCCGACATGCGCGCGGACGATCTGGAAGTTGGCAGCACCGTGCCGGAAATGATCGAGGCCGACCTCAAGCTTGAGTACAAGGTGCGTGGCGCACTGTGCAAAGGCATCGAGCTGTGCGAACTGCACAAGGACTACATCAGCCGCGACATCCTGCGCGCGCAGCTGGCAGACACCGAAGAAGATCACACCTACTGGCTGGAAAAGCAGCAGGGTCTGATCAAGGCCATTGGCCTGGAGAACTACCTGCAGTCGCAGATGTAAGTTATCCACAGCTTCATGAAAAAGCCCCTGGCACCAACGGTACCAGGGGCTTTTTCATGCCAGTGACAACACTCAGGCCCGGTCACGCTCCAGCAGTGGCTTGAGGTAATGCCCGGTATACGACTGTTTCATCTTGCTCAGTTCTTCCGGAGTACCACAGGCGATGATCTGCCCGCCCTTGGAACCGCCTTCCGGTCCAAGGTCCACCAACCAGTCTGCCGTCTTGATCACATCCAGGTTGTGTTCGATCACCACCACGGTGTTGCCGTGGTCACGCAGGCGATGCAGTACGTCCAGCAGTTGCTGGATATCGGCAAAGTGCAGGCCGGTGGTCGGTTCGTCGAGAATGTACAAGGTCTTGCCGGTGTCGCGCTTGGACAACTCACGGGACAGCTTCACCCGCTGCGCCTCGCCACCGGACAAGGTGGTCGCCGACTGCCCCAGCTTGATGTACGACAGGCCCACGTCCATCAACGTCTGTAGCTTGCGCGCCAGCGCCGGCACTGCATCGAAGAATTCCCGGGCATCCTCGATGGTCATTTCCAGCACCTCGTGGATGTTCTTGCCCTTGTACTTGATCTCCAGGGTTTCGCGGTTATAGCGCTTGCTCTTGCACACGTCGCAGGGCACGTAGATGTCCGGCAGGAAGTGCATCTCTACCTTGATCAAGCCGTCGCCCTGGCAGGCCTCGCAGCGGCCGCCTTTGACGTTGAACGAGAAACGCCCCGGGCCGTAGCCGCGCGACCGGGATTCCGGCACGCCGGAGAACAGCTCGCGGATCGGTGTGAAGATGCCGGTGTAGGTCGCCGGGTTCGAGCGCGGGGTACGGCCGATCGGGCTCTGGTCGATATCCACCACCTTGTCCAGGTGCTGCAGGCCGTCCATGCTGCTGTGCGGCGCGGCTTCCAGGCTGCTCGCGCCGTTGAGGGCGGTGGCGGCGAGGGGGAACAGGGTGTTGTTGATCAGCGTCGACTTGCCCGAGCCAGACACGCCGGTGACACAAGTCAGCAGGCCGATCGGCACTTCCAGGTCGACGTTCTGCAGGTTGTTGCCACGCGCGCCCTTGAGCTTAAGCTGCAGCTTCTTGTTGCGCGGTGTGCGCTTGGCCGGTACGGCGATCTTCTTGCGCCCGGACAGGTACTTGCCGGTCAGTGAGTCAGGGTGGTCCATGACCTCCTGCGGTGAGCCCTCGGCGACGATCTGGCCGCCGTGCACACCCGCACCCGGGCCGATGTCGACCACGTAGTCGGCCAGGCGGATGGCGTCCTCGTCGTGCTCCACCACGATCACGGTATTGCCCAGGTCGCGCAGGTGATTGAGGGTGGCCAGCAAACGGTCGTTGTCGCGTTGATGAAGACCGATGGACGGTTCATCGAGGATGTACATCACCCCGACCAGGCCGGCGCCGATCTGGCTGGCCAGGCGGATACGCTGGGCTTCACCCCCGGACAGCGTATCGGCACTGCGGTCCAGGGTCAGGTAGTCGAGGCCGACGTTGACCAGGAACTGCAGGCGCTCACAGATTTCCTTGAGGATTTTCGCCGCGATTTCGCCGCGCCGGCCGGTCAGGGTCAGTTCGCCGAAGTAGTTGCTGGCTTCGCCAATCGGCAGGTTGGTCACCGCCGGCAGGGTCTTCTCGCCAACCCACACGTGGCGGGCTTCGCGGCGCAGGCGGGTGCCGCGGCAATCCGGGCAGGGCTGGGTGCCGAGGAACTTGGCCAGCTCTTCACGCACGGTGGCCGACTCGGTCTCGCGGTAGCGGCGTTCCAGGTTCGGCACGATGCCTTCGAACGGGTGCGAGCGCTTGACGATGTCACCGCGATCATTGAGGTATTTGAAGTCGACGCTCTGCTTGCCGCTACCCTGCAGGATGACCTTCTGGTGCTCGGCCGACAGTTCGCCGAACGGCTCTTCCAGGCTGAAGCCGTAATGCGCGGCCAGCGAGCTGAGCATCTGGAAGTAGTACACATTGCGCCGATCCCAGCCGCGAATCGCGCCTTCGGCCAGAGTCAGCTCGCTGTTGACCAGGCGCTTGGTGTCGAAGAACTGCTTGACCCCCAGGCCGTCGCAGGTCGGGCAGGCACCGGCCGGGTTGTTGAAGGAGAACAGCTTCGGCTCCAGCTCACTGATCGCATGGCCGCAAACCGGGCAGGCGAAGCGTGCCGAGAAGATCATCTCTTCGCCGGGCTCGTCATCCATTGGCGCCACCAGGGCAATACCGTCTGCCAGCTTCAGTGCGGTCTCGAACGACTCGGCCAGGCGCTGCTGGAGGTCGGCGCGGACCTTGAAACGGTCCACTACCACATCGATGCTGTGCTTCTTCTGTTTGTCCAGCTTGGGCAGTTCGTCGAGCTCATAGAGCTTGCCGTTGACCCGCGCGCGGACGAAGCCCTGGGCGCGCAGTTCATCGAACACCGCCAGGTGCTCACCCTTGCGCTCGCGCACCACCGGCGCCAGCAACATCAGCTTGCTGCCTTCCGGGCGCTCCAGCACCAGGTCGACCATCTGGCTGATCGTTTGCGCCTCCAGCGGAATGTCGTGGTCCGGGCAGCGCGGCGTACCGACGCGGGCATACAGCAGGCGCAGGTAGTCGTAGATCTCGGTGATGGTGCCGACGGTCGAACGCGGGTTGTGCGAGGTCGACTTCTGTTCGATGGAAATGGCCGGCGATAGCCCTTCAATGGTGTCGACGTCAGGCTTTTCCATCATCGACAGGAACTGCCGGGCATAGGCTGACAGCGACTCCACGTAGCGGCGCTGGCCTTCGGCATACAGGGTGTCGAACGCCAGGGACGACTTGCCGGATCCGGACAGGCCGGTGATCACGATCAGCTTGTCCCGCGGCAGAGTCAGGTCGATGTTCTTCAGGTTGTGGGTTCGAGCCCCACGAATCAGGATCTTGTCCACTGCGGCCTCGCTCGGCGGGCATAAACAAGGAAGTATACGGCGCGCTGCCAGTACGCGGCAAAGCGTCGCGTAGATGCCGTCAAGCTGTCGGACTGATAGAATCGCCGCCGGTTCACACGAGGTTTATCCATGCACGACACCCACAACGAGCGCATGAGCAGCGGCGAAACCCGCGCTGCTGGCGGCCTGGCCCTGGTCTTTGCCTTTCGTATGCTGGGCATGTTCATGGTCTTGCCGGTGCTGGCCACCTACGGCATGGACCTGGCCGGCGCCACGCCCGCGCTGATTGGCCTTGCCATTGGCGCCTATGGCCTGACACAGGCAGTATTGCAGATCCCGTTCGGGATGATTTCCGACCGCATCGGCCGCCGCCCGGTGATTTACCTGGGGCTGGTGATCTTTGCCCTGGGCAGCGTATTGGCGGCCCAGGCTGACTCCATCTGGGGCGTGATCGCCGGGCGAATCCTGCAGGGCGCCGGGGCGATTTCCGCTGCGGTCATGGCACTGCTGTCCGACCTGACCCGCGAGCAACACCGGACCAAGGCCATGGCCATGATCGGCATGAGCATCGGGTTGTCGTTCGCCGTGGCCATGGTTGTCGGCCCGTTGCTGACAAGTGCCTTTGGTTTGTCAGGCTTGTTCCTGGCCACTGCAGGACTTGCCCTGGTCGGCATCTTGCTGATCGCGTTCGTCGTGCCCAACACCCACAGCATTCTGCAGCATCGTGAATCCGGTGTGGCGCGCCAGGCCATTGGCCCGACCCTGCGCCATCCGGACCTTCTGCGCCTGGATGTGGGTATCTTCATCCTTCACGCCATCCTCATGGCCAGCTTCGTCGCACTGCCGCTGGCCTTCGTCGAGCGCGGTGGCCTGCCGAAAGAGCAGCACTGGTGGGTGTACCTGACCGCGCTGTTGATCTCATTTTTTGCAATGATCCCGTTCATCATCTACGGCGAAAAAAAGCGCAAGATGAAACGTGTGTTGGCAGGTGCGGTCAGTGTCCTGCTGCTGACGGAGGTATTCTTCTGGCAGTGGGCTGACGGTTTGCGCGGACTGGTGATTGGCACCGTGGTATTCTTTACCGCATTCAACCTGCTGGAGGCCTCGTTGCCTTCGCTGGTGAGCAAGGTGTCGCCTGCTGGTGGCAAGGGGACGGCGATGGGGGTGTATTCCACCAGCCAGTTCCTCGGTGCCGCTCTTGGAGGAATCCTCGGTGGCTGGCTGTTCCAGCACGGCGGGCTGAACCTGGTGTTCCTTGGTTGCGCAATCCTGTGTGCCATCTGGTTGGTCGTCGCTTTGCGCATGAACGAGCCACCCTATGTGACCAGCCTGCGCATGCCGCTGACGCCAGAGGCAGTTCGGGAAGCCGGCTTGACCGAGCGCCTGATGGCCGTGCCGGGTGTGACCGACGCCGTGGTGGTGGCAGATGAAGCCGCCATCTATATCAAACTGGATACGAAAATTTTGGACCGTGCGACCCTCGAGCGACTGGTAAATCCAGCCTCTTCGGCGTGCGAAGCCTAGGAGAACGTTATGGCCCGTGGGGTTAACAAAGTCATTCTGGTCGGCACCTGTGGCCAGGATCCCGAAGTCCGCTACCTGCCCAACGGTAACGCCGTGACCAACCTGAGCCTGGCCACCAGCGAGCAGTGGACCGACAAGCAGTCGGGCCAGAAGGTCGAGCGTACCGAGTGGCACCGTGTGTCGCTGTTCGGCAAGGTTGCCGAAATCGCCGGCGAGTACCTGCGCAAAGGTTCGCAGTGCTACATCGAAGGCAAGCTGCAGACCCGCGAGTGGGAAAAAGACGGCATCAAGCGCTACACCACCGAAATCATCGTCGACATCAACGGCACCATGCAGCTGCTCGGCGGCCGTCCGCAGGGCCAGCAAGGCGGCGGCGATCAGTACAATCAGGGTGGCGGCAACTACGGTGGCGGCCAGCAGCAACAGTACAACCAGGCTCCGCCACGCCAGCAGGCCCAGCGCCCGCAGCAGCAACAGCGTCCGGCGCCGCAGCAGCCAGCACCGCAGCCGGCGGCTGACTTTGACAGCTTTGATGACGATATTCCGTTCTGATTGAACGGTCTGGCGTTTAGCTGGAATAGAAACCCAGGGCAGATGCTCTGGGTTTTTTTATGGCTGGTGGGCATGCCAGAAGAGGAGGAGACGGCCACCAGATGCTCGCCAAAACATGTTCAGCGCCTGTGAGATCGAGCGCCGCCCGCGCGGCGCATCGCGGATAAATCCGCTCCTACAGTCTGTTTCGGGCCAGTTATCTTGCAGCATTGGCGCGCGTGCCCTGGGCGCATGGCAGAAGACAGATTGAGCAGCAGTAGCGATACCTTTCGATTACGAATGGGACAAAGAAGGCGGACAGCGGTGACCATCACAGGATGGACTGGCCCCGAAACAGACTGTAGGAGCGGATTTATCCGCGATGCGCCGCGCGGGCGGCGCTCGGTCTCACAGGCGCCATAGAATCCAAGGCATGCACCTGGCAGCCCAAATGCAACCGTCGAACACAACCAATCCCCACACCCCTGACCCATGTCATCGCACCTTCTGGTTTCTTGACTAGTCTTACCTATTGGCGGCCGTCAAAACCGCCCCCGTGACTACCAAGAGGCGCCGGCCATGTTCCGTGCGTCCAAACCTGATCAGGAGTGCACGATGGATCTCAACCGTCGGCAGTTCTTCAAGGTCGCCGCCGTCGGCCTTGGAGGCTCGAGCCTGGCGGCGTTGGGCATGGCCCCGACGCCGGCCTTCGCCGAGCAGGTGCGTCACTTCAAGCTGGCGCACACCAAAGAAACCCGCAACACCTGCCCCTACTGCTCGGTCGGCTGCGGCCTGATCCTGTACAGCCAGGGCGATGCGGGCAAAAACGTCAAACAGAACATCATCCACATCGAAGGCGACGCCGATCACCCGGTCAACCGCGGCACCCTGTGCCCGAAAGGTGCCGGCCTGCTCGACTTTATCCACAGCCCCAGCCGCCTCAAGTATCCAGAGATGCGCAAGCCGGGCAGCAATGAGTGGGTACGGGTCAGCTGGGACGAAGCGCTCGACCGCGTCGCCGACCTGATGAAAAAGGACCGCGACGCCAACTTCATCGAGAAGAACGCCCAGGGGCAAACCGTCAACCGCTGGCTTACCACCGGTTTTCTCGCTGCCTCCGCTGCCTCCAGCGAGGCCGGCTACCTGACCCACAAGGTCGTCCGCGCAACAGGCATGCTGGGGTTCGATAACCAGGCACGTGTCTGACATGGCCCGACGGTGGCAAGTCTTGCCCCGACGTACGGCCGTGGCGCCATGACCAACCACTGGTCCGATATCGCCAACGCGAATCTGGTCCTGGTGATGGGTGGCAACGCAGCAGAAGCGCATCCGTGTGGCTTCAAATGGGTGACCGAGGCCAAGGCGCATAACCAGGCGCGGCTGATCGTGGTCGACCCGCGGTTTACCCGTACCGCTTCGGTGGCGGATTACTACGCGCCGATCCGTACCGGTACCGACATCGCTTTCATGGGCGGGCTGATCAACTACCTGCTGAGCAACGACAAGATCCAGCACGAGTACGTGCGCAACTACACCGACGTGTCGTTCATCGTCAAAGAGAGCTATGGCTTCGAGGACGGGCTGTTCAGCGGCTATGACGAGGCCAAGCGCGTGTATGCGGATAAGTCCGGCTGGGGCTACGAGCTGGGTGAGGACGGCTTCGCCAAAGTCGACCCGACCCTGCAGCACCCGCGCTGCGTGTATCAGTTGATGAAGCAGCACTACAGCCGCTACACCCCGGAACTGGCGAGCATGACCTGTGGCATGCCGCAGGACGCCATGATGAAGGTCTGGGAAGAGATCGCCAGTTGCTCGGTGCCGGGCAAGACCATGACGATCCTCTACGCGCTCGGCTGGACGCAGCACTCGATTGGCGCGCAGATCATCCGTAGTGCGGCCATGGTCCAGCTGCTGCTGGGCAACGTCGGCATGCCGGGTGGCGGGGTCAACGCCTTGCGCGGGCACTCCAACATCCAGGGCCTGACCGACCTCGGCCTGCTGTCCAACTCTTTGCCGGGCTACCTGACCCTGGCTGGCGACGCCGAGCAGGACTACGCCACTTACATCGACAAGCGTGCGTCGAAGCCGCTGCGCCCGGGGCAGTTGTCGTACTGGCAGAACTACGGCAAGTTCCACGTCAGCCTGATGAAGGCCTGGTACGGCGCCAACGCCACCGCAGAAAACAACTGGGGCTACGACTGGCTGCCCAAGCTCGATGTGCCGGCCTACGACGTGTTGCGCATGTTCGAGATGATGGGCCAAGGCAAGGTCAATGGCTACGTGTGCCAGGGTTTCAACCCGATTGCCGCGCTGCCGGACAAGAACCGCGTCACTGCGGCCCTTGGCAAGCTCAAGTGGCTGGTGATCATGGACCCGCTGGCCACCGAAACCTCGGAGTTCTGGCGCAACGCCGGGCCGTTCAACGACGTCGACACGGCCAATATCCAGACAGAGGTGATTCGCCTGCCCACTACCTGTTTCGCCGAGGAGGATGGTTCGCTGGTCAACAGCAGCCGTTGGCTGCAGTGGCACTGGAAAGGCGCCGACGGCCCGGGCGAGACCCGCACCGACGTGCAGATCATGAGCGAGCTGTTCCTGCGCCTGCGTCATCGTTACCAGACCGAGGGCGGTGCCTACCCTGATGCGATGATGAACATCCACTGGCCGTACAAGATCCCTGAAGAGCCATCGCCTGAGGAGCTGGCCAAGGAGATGAACGGCTGGGCGGTCAGCGACCTCACCGACGCCACTGGTGCCACGCTCAAGGCCGGCCAGCAGTTGGCAGGCTTTGCCCAGATGAAGGACGACGGCAGCACCGCTTCCGGCTGCTGGATCTTCGCCGGTTGCTGGACCGAACAGGGCAACCAGATGGCCCGCCGCGACAACAGCGACCCGTACGGCATGCATCAGGTGCAGAACTGGGCCTGGGCCTGGCCAGCCAACCGCCGCATTCTTTACAACCGTGCTTCCAGCGACCCGCAAGGCAAACCCTGGGACCCGGAGAAGAAGCGCCTGGTGTGGTGGAACGGCAAGGCCTGGACCGGTACCGACGTGCCCGACTTCAAGGTCGACTCGCCGCCAGAGGCGGGGATGAACCCGTTCATCATGAACCCCGAAGGCGTGGCGCGGTTCTTCGCCATCGACAAGATGGCCGAAGGCCCGTTCCCCGAGCACTACGAGCCGTTCGAGACGCCAATTGGCATCAACCCACTGCACCCGCAGAACAAGAAGGCCACCAGCAACCCGGCCGGTCGGATCTTCGATTCGGTGTGGGACACCCTGGGTACGCACGACGAGTTCCCCTATGCAGCGACGACCTACCGGCTGACCGAGCATTTCCACTTCTGGAGCAAGCACTGCCGCCTGAATGCCATCGCGCAGCCCGAACAGTTCGTCGAAATCGGCGAGGTGCTGGCCAACGAGAAGGGCATCAAGGCCGGTGACCGCGTGCGGGTGTCGAGCAAGCGCGGGCATATCGATGCGGTCGCGGTGGTGACCAAGCGGATTCGTCCGTTGCAAGTCAACAACCAGACCGTGCACCAGATCGGCATCCCGCTGCACTGGGGCTTCACCGGGACCACGCGCCATGGCTACCTGACCAACACCCTGGTGCCGTTCCTCGGTGACGGTAACACCCAGACGCCAGAGTCCAAGTCGTTCCTCGTCAAAGTGGAGAAACTCTGATGGCCAGCCAAGACATCATCGCCCGCTCGGCCACCACCACCGTTCCGCCCTCGGTACGCCAGCTGGAGGAGGTCGCCAAGCTGATCGACACCACCAAGTGCATCGGCTGCAAGGCCTGCCAGGTGGCGTGCTCGGAGTGGAACGAACTGCGAGACGAGGTCGGCCACAACCACGGCACCTACGACAACCCCCAGGACCTTACGGCCGAGACCTGGACCTTGATGCGCTTCACAGAGCACGAGCGCGACGACGGCAACCTGGAGTGGCTGATCCGCAAGGACGGCTGCATGCACTGCGCCGACCCAGGTTGCCTGAAGGCCTGCCCGAGCCCCGGGGCGATCATCAAGCACGCCAACGGCATCGTCGACTTCAACCAGGACCACTGCATCGGTTGCGGTTACTGCATCACCGGTTGCCCGTTCAACATCCCGCGTATCTCGCAGAAGGACCACAAGGCGTACAAGTGCACCTTGTGTTCCGACCGTGTAAGCGTGGGCCTGGAGCCGGCCTGCGTGAAGACCTGCCCGACCGGGGCGATCGTGTTCGGCAGCAAGGATGAGATGAAAGTGCATGCCGCCGAGCGCATCGTCGACCTCAAGTCGCGCGGTTACGACAAGGCCGGGCTGTACGACCCGGACGGCGTCGGCGGCACCCACGTGATGTATGTGCTGCACCATGCCGACACGCCGAAGCTGTACGCCGGCCTGCCGGACCAGCCGGTGATCAGCCCGCTGGTGGGCTTGTGGAAGGGCTTCACCAAGCCGCTGGCGCTGCTGGCCATGGGCGCGGCGGTGCTGGCCGGGTTCTTCCACTACGTGCGGGTGGGGCCACAGCGGGTGGAAGAGGACGAACACCCCACACCGCCGGACGAAAGCGTGCATCAGGTTGACCCGTCGGTGCATGTCTATGATCCGACCAAGCCCGGTGGGCAAGGGGAGCAGCGGCCATGAACGACAACAAACCTATCCTGCGCTACAACGCCAACGAGCGGACCAACCACTGGATCGTCGCGATCCTGTTCATGACGGCAGGGCTCTCGGGGCTGGCGCTGTTCCACCCGGCACTGTTCTGGCTCAGCCATCTGTTCGGCGGCGGGCCTTGGACGCGCATCCTGCACCCGTTCCTGGGCGTGGCGATGTTCGTGTTCTTCCTGGGCCTGGTGGTGCGCTTCTGGCGTGCCAACTTCATCACCGCCAACGACCGCCTTTGGCTGCGCCGCGTGGACCGGGTGATGTTGAACAAGGAGGAGGGCGTGCCGCCAATTGGCAAGTACAACGCCGGCCAGAAGCTGCTGTTCTGGACCCTGCTGGCGTGCATGCTGGTGCTGCTACTCAGCGGCGTGGTGATCTGGCGCGCGTATTTCAGCCACCTGTTCGGCATCGAGGTCATTCGCCTGTCGGCGCTGGCCCACGCCCTGGCGGCGTTCGTGCTGATCCTAAGCATCATCGTGCATATCTACGCTGGTATCTGGATCAAGGGCTCGATCGGCGCCATGCTGCATGGCTGGGTCAGCCGCGCCTGGGCACGCAAGCACCATGAGTTGTGGTACCGCGAAGTGACCGGCGACAAGACGCCGAGCAATCATGGACGCAAAGAAGGATGAGCGCTTGAGCACGATACTCGAACCTGGGCAGATCGAAGCTTCGGCGGTAATGCCGCCGTTTCTGCATCTGCCGCCTGCCAATTTGTTTGCAATGCGCGCAGCGCGCCTGGAATACCTGGCCGAGGGCAATGCCCTGGGTGATTACCTGCGGCTGATCGCGCAGCTGTGCCACGTCCAGCAGCAGCTTGTGGATAACCCACCCGGCGGTTTGCCGGTGGCCGAGGAGCGTCAGCGCCTGTGCATAAGTCATGGCCTGCCACCGCTGGCAGCCGACAGCCTGGTGCGCGAAGGGCCGTGGCTGGTCTGGTTGCAGGCCTTGCTTACCCACCTTGACAGTGAGGCTAGCGGCCCGCTGGGCGAGGCGCTGCAGGCCCTGCGCGACAGTGATGATAGCCAGCGCAAGGGCTGGGGTATCGCCTTGCTCGGCGGGCAGTACGATGCGCTGCCAGCGGCGTTGGTGCCGTTCATTGGCGCCGCCTTGCAGGCTGCCTGGTCGAGCTGGTTGCTGGCGCTGCCAGCCCCCGAGCTCAAGCCCGCCGGCAGCCTGGCCCAGTGCCCGGCCTGCGGTTCGCCAGCAATGGCCGGGGTTGTGCGTAACCGTGGCAAGCACAACGGTTTGCGTTACCTGGCCTGTTCGCTGTGCGCCTGTGAGTGGCATGTGGTGCGGGTCAAGTGCGTGTACTGCGAGTCGAGCAAGGATTTGCGCTACACCAGCCTTGAAGATGACCGCCATGCACCGGGCAAGGCGCCGCTGCGTGCCGAGTGTTGCCCAGGCTGCGAGAGCTACCTGAAGCAGAATTACCTGGAGAACGATGCCGCGGCCGAGCCACTGGCTGACGACCTGGCTAGCCTGGCGCTGGATATCCGGCTGGACGAAGAGGGCTTCCATCGCCTGGCACCGAACCTGATGTTCGCGCCTGGGTAGTAGGGGAGTGTCTACACTGTAATACCGAGTCGCCTGCTTCGCGGGTAAACCCGCTCCCACAAAGGCCTGCGCCGTCTCCCAGACCTGTGGAGAACCCTGTGGGAGCGGGCTTGCCCGCGAAGAGGCCAGAACAGACAACGGATCAGTCCAAGGTAGTACTGCATGTCTTCCAGCCTCGCCAGCGACACCCCACGCCTGCCCTCCATCGACACTCTTCTGCGCCACCCGGCATGCTTGCCGCTGATCGACCGCCATGGCCGCGACGCCGTCCTGGCCACCCTCAGGCAGTTGCTCGACGACCTGCGCGCCCCGGCCCTGCGCGGCGAACTCGGCAGTGCCGAGCTGGCCCCGGAAATCCTCCTCGGCCGTACCGGCGAACGCCTGGCCATCCAGCAACGCAGCCAGGTCCGTCGTGTGTTCAACCTCACCGGCACCGTGCTGCACACCAACCTCGGCCGTGCGCTGCTGCCCGAGGAAGCCATCGAGGCCATGCAGACCGCGGCCCGCTACCCGCTCAACCTGGAGTTCGACCTGGCCACCGGCAAGCGCGGCGACCGTGACGACCTGATCGAAGGCTTGATCCGCGAACTGACCGGCGCCGAAGCCGTCACCGTGGTTAACAACAACGCGGCCGCTGTGCTGCTGGCGCTCAACAGCCTGGGTGCGCGCAAGGAGGGCATCATCTCCCGCGGTGAACTGATCGAGATCGGCGGCGCCTTTCGCATTCCCGATATCATGGCCCGTGCCGGGGTGAAGCTGCACGAGATCGGCACGACCAACCGTACCCACGCCCGCGACTATGAGGCCGCCGTTGGCCCGCGCACCGGCTTGCTGATGCGCGTGCACTGCAGCAACTACAGTATTCAGGGCTTCACCCACCAGGTACCGACGGCCGAGCTTGCGCGTATCGCCCACCAGCATGAACTGCCGCTGCTCGAAGACCTCGGCAGCGGCAGCCTGCTCGACCTCACGCGCTGGGGCCTGCCCGCCGAGCCGACGGTGCGCCAGGCCTTGGCCGATGGCGCCGACATCGTCACCTTCAGCGGCGACAAGCTGCTGGGTGGCCCTCAGGCCGGGATCATCGTCGGTCGCAAGGCGCTGATCGCCAAGATCAAGAAAAACCCGCTCAAGCGCGCCTTGCGCGTCGACAAGATCACCCTCGCAGCACTCGAGGCGGTGCTGGCGCTGTACCGCAACCCCGACCGCCTGGCCGAGCGCCTGCCGAGCCTGCGCCTGCTCACCCGCAGCCAGGCCGAGATCCAGGCCCAGGCCGAGCGCCTGGCACCGCAACTCAAGGCCCGCCTGGGCGAGCAGTGGGTAGTAAGCGTTCAACCGGCGCTGGGCATGATCGGCAGCGGCAGCCAGCCGGTGGCGCGCCTGCCAAGCGCGGCGCTGTGCCTGCGCCCGCAAGTGTCGAAGAAACTGCGCGGGCGCAGCCTGCATGTGCTGGAGCGGGCCCTGCGCGACCTGCCGGTGCCGGTGCTCGGGCGCATCGATGACGACGCCTTGTGGCTAGACCTGCGTCAGCTCGATGATGAAGCCCAGTGGCTGGCGCAGTTGCCGGCCTTGCAATTGGGGCCAGTGCAGTGATCGTCGGCACCGCCGGTCACATCGACCACGGCAAGACCGCGCTGCTTCAGGCCATCACCGGCCAGGCCGGTGACCAGCGCCAGGAAGAGCGCGCCCGTGGCATGACCATCGACCTTGGCTACCGCTATGCTGCGCTGGCAGAAGGGGCGGCGTTGACCGGTTTCATCGATGTGCCGGGCCATGAGCGGTTTATCCACAACATGCTGGCGGGCGCCCATGGCATCGACCTGGTGCTGCTGGTGGTGGCGGCCGACGATGGGGTGATGCCGCAGACCCGCGAGCACCTGGCGATCATCGAGCTGTTGGGGATTCCCCAGGCGCTGGTGGCGATAAGCAAATGTGACCGGGTTGAGCCTGAACGCCTGGCAGAAGTGCAGGCGCAGGTCAGAGCGTTGCTGGCAGACGGGCCATATGCCAAGGCACGGCAGTTCCCAGTGTCGAGCATCACCGGGCAAGGTATCGAGGTATTGCGCCGGGCCTTGCTGGAGGCCGAGGTGCAAGTGCGCCAACGCAGCGTGCGCGGTGGCTTTCGCCTGGCGGTCGATCGCGCCTTTGCCGTGACCGGCGCCGGGGTGGTAGTCACTGGCACAGCGCTGGCCGGGCGCGTCAGTGCCGGCGACACCTTGCTGCTGGGCAAAGGCGGCAAGCCGGTGCGGGTGCGTGGCCTGCACGCGCAGAACCAGGTGGCACTGGTGGCTGAGGCCGGCCAGCGGGTGGCGCTGAACATCGCCGCCGAACGCCTGGCAGTAGAGCAGGTGCACCGAGGTGACTGGCTGGTGCCCGAATGGCTGCATGCGCCCAGCGTGCGGGTGGATATCGAACTTTACCTGCTACCTGGTGAAACCCGCATTTTCGAGCATTTCAGTGCCGTTCACGTGCACCTCGGCACCCAGGATGTGACGGCCCGGGTGGCTTTGCTCGAAGGCGAAACCCTGGCCGCCGGCCAGCGCATGTTTGCCCAGCTTCTGCTTAACGCGCCGTTGCAGGCGGTACACGGTGACCGCGTGGTGCTGCGAGACCAGCGTGCGCAGCGCACCCTCGGCGGCGGCAAGGTGCTCGACCCGTTTGCGCCAAGCCGGCAGCGCCGCAGTGCCGAACGCCTGCGCCAGTTGCAGGTGCTGCGCGATGCAGATGGCCTGGAGGAGGCTATGTCGGCCTTGCTCGCCAGTGCGCTTGGTGGCCTTGACCCGCAGCGCCTGGAGCGCCAGTTCAACCGCCAGCGTGAAACCTGGCTATTGCCCAATGATGTGCAAGTGGTGGCCACGCGTCAGGGCCCACTGCTTTTTGCCAAGGGCCAATGGCAGGCACTGAGGCACCAGGTGTTGGAGCAGCTGGCGCGGTTCCATGAACAGGAGCCCGACCAGCTTGGCCCGGACCGCGATCGCCTGCGCCGCTTCGCTGCCTTGCCGCTGGAGCGCCCGGCGTTTGTCAGCCTGCTCGATGAGCTGCTCAATGATGAGCTGGTAGCCAGCAGCGGGCCATGGCTGCATTTGCCTGATCACAAGGTGCAGTTGAGCGCCGCCGACAGCGTGCTATGGGCGCAGCTGCAGCCGAAACTGCTGGCAGGGCAATATGATCCGCCTTGGGTCAGGACGTTGGCCGCAGAAGAAAATTGCGCGGAGGCGGATGTGCGCCTGCTACTGCGCAAGCTGGCCCGGCTGGGCCTGGTGCATCAGGTGGTGCGTGACCTCTTCTACCCTGAGGTGACGCTACAGCGCATGGCAGAGCTGCTGCTGGGGCAGGCTAACGAGACGCCGGTAGTGCAGGTTGCCGCGTTTCGCGATATGTTGGGCATCGGTCGCAAGCGCAGTGTGCAGATTCTCGAATACTTCGACCGCATCGGCTTGACCCGGAGGGTGGCCGATCAGCGTCACATCCGCGCCGACAGCGCCCTGGCCCAGCAGGCCAGGCACTGAGTTCAAGGAAGGCAATCGCGCCCGGTGGCGCGGCCGGGCTTCAAACCCGGTTGGGGACGGCAGCCGTTCCCGGGCAGGTTCGACTCCCGCTGCCTTCCGCCATTCTCACCGCATTGCAAGGCGCTCTTCTGTAGGAGCGGCCTTGTGTCGCGAAAGGGGCGCGAAGCGGCCCCGGGTTTTCAGCTTCGTCGCATAGGTCGCCGGGGCTGCTTTGCAGCCCTTTCGCGACGCAAGGCCGCTCCTACAGCCGCTCTCCACACAGATCCAGCGCGAACCAGTGCTCGGCAGCATCCACATCCAACCCCGCCCCCAGCAGCGCAAACATCTTGCCCAGCGCCGCCTCGCGGGTCATGCCGCCACCACTGACCAGCCCGGCGCCGCGCAAGCGATTACCCGCCGCATAGGTATCGAACACCACCGACCCTTCCGGACACTGGCTGATGGCGGCCAGCAGCACACCACGCTGGCGCGCTGCACGCAGCACCTCCAGCAGCGCCTGGTCGTCCGACGGGCCGGTACCACTGCCATAGCACTCCAGCAGCAGCCCTTGTACGCCACTGCCGAGCAATGCCTTCAGGTGCGCGGCCTGCAGGCCCGGGAACACCGGCATCACCGCCAGGTTGACCGGTTGGCGCTGCTGGCGATAGCCCAGAGCGGCAGGCAAATCGGTGGCACGCTCGCCTTCACGATGGCGCGGCAGTGCGGCGAAGGCGTCAAAGGCCTCGCTACGCAGTTTCGAAGTCCGGCAGCCATGCAGCAACTGGCCGTGGAAATATAACTGCACGCCAGCTTCCAGGCCCTGTCCGACCTGGCGCAGGGCCCCGCACAGGTTGTCCCAGGCATCGCTCCCCGGCGCCCCGGCCGGCAGCATCGAGCCGGTCAGCAGCACCGGCACCGGCAGGCCCAGCAGCAGGAACGACAGCGCAGCGGCGCTGTAGGCCAGGCTATCGGTGCCATGCAGCACCAGCACGCCGTCATGGCCAGCGTCCACTGCTGCGACGATGGCATCGCGCATCGCCAGCCAGTTGTGTTGCTGCATGTTGGCGCTGTCGAGCAACGGGTTCATTTCCTGCAGCGTCCATTGCACCTGGGGCGCATCGGGCAGCTGGGCGAGGTGTTCGCGCATGCGCGTGTCGAAACCACCGGCCGGCGCCAGGCCTTCGGCGGTTTCCAGCATGCCGATGGTGCCACCGGTGTAGAGGACGAGGAGATTCTTGACTGCACGCATGGAAAGCATCCGAAGCGGTGAGCGGAGGTAGAGCAGCCGCCCACGGAAGGGGCGGCTGGGCAGGGGAGGATATCAGCGCTGCGACTGAGCTTGGCCGACTGCTTTGTCAGTGGCTGTTTCCGCCTGTGGATTGGCAGGCCAGGCGTTGCGGTCCAGGTCCAGGTCGGCGAACTTCGACGAGTCGAACACTGGCTGCTGGATGCCGGCCTTGCGCTGGTCATCGTAGTCGCGCATCACCCGCAGGCCGACTTTGAACAGCAGGGCCAGGGCTACCAGGTTGACGAAGGCCAGGCAGGTCATGGTGATGTCGGCGAAGGCGAACACGGTCGACAGGTCCTGCATCGAGCCCCACACCACCAGCGCCAGTACCAGGGCACGGAACGCCAGCAGCACCATGCGGTTGCGGCTGAGGAACTGCAGGCTGTTTTCGCCCAGGTAGTAGTTGTAGAGGATGCAGGTGAATACGAACAGCGACAGTGCCACGCTGACGAACAGGCGGCCCCAGTCACCGACCACGGCGGCCAGCGAGTTCTGGGTCAGGACGATGCCGTCACCTTCGAAGCCTGGGGTGTAGAAGCCCGACAGCAGGATCAGCAGCGCGGTGCAGGTGCAGATCACGAAGGTGTCGAGGAACACGCTGAATGCCTGGACCACGCCCTGGGCACCTGGGTGCTTCACGGCGGCCACGGCAGCTACGTTCGGGGCACTGCCCAGACCGGCTTCGTTGGCGAACACGCCACGCTTCACGCCCATGACGATGGCGCTGCCAAGCAGGCCGCCGAACGCCGGGTCGAGGCCAAAGGCGCTCTTGAAGATGGTTTCCAGCATGGCGGGCACGTGTTCGATCTGGGTGCCGATCACGTACAGGGTCACGCCGATGTAGGCCAGGGTCTTGACCGGTACCAGCAGGTCCGACACCGCCGCGATACGCTTGATGCCACCGAGGAAGGTGATTGCCAGCAGCACCGCCAGGACGATACCGGTGTGGCGCGGGTCGAAGGCAAAGGCGTTCTGCAGCGAGTGGGTCACGGTGTACGACTGCAGGCCGATGAAGGCGAAGCCGTAGGTGACCAGCAGCAGGATCGAGAACACGATGGCCATGCTTTTGCGCTTCAGGCCGTGCTGGATGTAGTAGGCCGGGCCACCACGGTACAGGCCGTCGCCGTCGGCGCGCTTGTAGACCTGGGCCAGGGTGCATTCGAAGAAGCTGCTGGCCATGCCGACCAGTGCCGTGACCCACATCCAGAACACCGCGCCTGGGCCACCCAGGGTTACGGCGATGCCGACACCGGCGATGTTACCGGCGCCAACGCGGCCGGCCAGGCTCAGCATCAGAGCCTGGAAGGAGCTCAGCTGGCCTGCCTGGCCACGCAGCGACTCTTTGAAGACGGCGAACATGTGGCCGAAGTGGCGGAACTGAACGAACCGCGAACGGATGGTGAAGTAACCGCCGAGACCGACGATCAGCACGATGAGAAGTTTCCCCGAGAGGAAATCGTTGAGTGCTTCGAGCATTGGAAAATGACCTCGATTCTTATTCTTCGCATGGAATGACTAGCGGACGGCAGGCGCACCGCTATTCGTTGGGGCGCATGGTTGGCCATGACAAGAGTGGTTACAATTTCGCGGGTTGCTCTGATTTGGTGCGACTTGATGCTAGACTGGCATCATTCGCGTCACCTGAGTCCCCTGTCATGAGCGATCATTTCGCTACCAACCTCAAATTGGCCTGCAGCCACTACCGCTCTATCTCGGAAGTTTGCCGCCAGCTCTCGATCAACCGCGCGCAGTTCAACAAGTACCTGAGCGGCCAGAGCCGACCGACGCCTTTCAACCTCAAGCGCATCGGTGATTTCTTCGGTGTCGAGGATTACGAGCTGAATCTGCCGGCCGAGCAGTTCGCCCGCCTGATCGGCGCACGCGTATCGACTGTCACCGACCAGCCCGGCGACCCGATCAGCGAACTGTTCCGCCCGCTGCACGATCAAGCCGGCAACCTGTCGCGCTATTGCGGGTATTACTTCGAGTATTCCAACTGCATGTCGGTACCCGGCACCATCCTGGTGTCGCTGGTGCACCTGTGGGAGGAGCGCGGCCGCTTCATGTTCGAGCGCCAGGAACGCCAGGAGCGCTCCAGCGCCACCGACCAGCATGCCGAGGTGCGCTGCCGTTACCTGGGAGCGGCGTTCCAGCTGCAGGACCGGATGTTCCTCATCGACTACGAGTCGCTGACCTTCAACGAGATGAGCCAGACCATCCTCATCCCCAGCTTCAAGAGCCGCATCACCCGCCTCAATGGCCTGAAGGCCGGGGTGTCGAGCGGCGACCGGCGCAATCCGGCCTGCACCCGCGTGGTGTGGGAGTATCTGGGCGAGGAGATCAACCGCATCAATGCCTATCGGCAGGTCAGGCTGTACCGGCCGGATGACCCACGGATAGATGACGATGTGCGCGAGCGGTTGAGTGTGGGGCCGCTCAGTAACGGGCTGTTTGAAATCGAGTGATGGTCAGCGCGTCACGCGCCGTCGAGGATGAACGTTGCAACCGCATTGCCAACCTTGTCCGCGATGGCCGGCGTGCTGCGTAAGTGGGCGGCGATGCCGTGGTCACAGTCTGTAAGGAACAGGCATTGCAAACGCGCCGCCGGCACGGCCCGCATCAGCGCGTGGGTGACCTCTTCAGGGATCGGGCTGTAGCGCTCGGTACCGGCCAGCCACAGGTTACCTGCGCTGGTCCCTGGCCCTTTGCCGAAGCGTTGCGAGTTGAGCCCGTCATACTCGCCAATCACCATCAGCACTCTGCCCTGGAACTGCTTTAGAAAGGCATAGCTGTCGCTATCGAGAAAGCCGTAAGGCTTGCTGATGGCCGCTGTGAATGCCGGGCCAAACGGCGCTTGGTGGGCATCATCGGGATAGACCGCTGGGCAGATCAACACGATGCTGCGCACTTGCGGCAACCGTGCCGCAAGTTTCAATGCGATTGCTGCGCCCAGGCTGTGGCCTATGAGTGTTTGGCATAGAGGCGCGATATGCGCGTGGAATCGCAGTGCCTCTTCGAGGTTGGTATTTAGTGACGGCGACACTGCGCCTGGTTCGCTGGCGAGGCTGTGGCCGGAAAGATTGCCAGTGAGCGACCCGATGCCAGCGGCTTGCAAGCGATAGAGCAGGGGATTGAGCCGGGTAAAGTCCGAACGCGCGCCACCCAGCACGAATGCCGGTGCTGCGCGCTCGGTATCAGGAACCAACAATCGGGCCTGTTGCAGGTAGCTTCCGAATTGTTCATCGATGAACAGCTCTTTGCCCGGGGCGGGCTCGTCGAACTGCCATTTCAGGCGCTGCTGGGTGCCCGTTTGCCAGTGCATGGTGCTCTCTAGCTAGAAGAACTGATTGTGCAGCCATTCGCCAAGTGGGTTGCCTGAGTCGAGCAACAGCTTCAGTGCCATGATGCAGCATACGCAGACCAGCAGCGGTTTGATCAGCTGCGGGCCGAAATGTACTGCGCAGCGTGCCCCCAACTGTGCCCCCACTAACGCGGCAAACGCCATTGCCAGCGCCAGCGGCCAGATGATCGCCCCGCTCAGTGAGAACACCGACAACGCGCCCAGGTTGCAAGCTGCGTTCAGCAGTTTGCTGTTGCACACGGCTTGTATCAGGTGCTGGCCCAGCAGTATCACGCAGGCCAGCATGAAGAACGAGCCGACCCCCGGGCCAAAGATCCCGTCATAGAAACCGATGATCGGAGCCACTGCCACGCAGCACAGGCTAGTCGAAATCTTTGCCTTGCGCGCTTGTTCATTCGATTTTGGGCTGAAGGCGAAGTAGGCCGCCACCAGAATCAGCAATATGGGTACGCAAGCTTGTAAAACGTTCTTGGGTACGTAGCTGACAGACAAGGCGCCCAGGGCCCCTCCGATGAAGGACAGACAGCCATGGGGCTGCCGCGCTTCCAGTCGATCATGCCTTTGCGGGCAAAAGCGCACGTAGCCGACACCGTGGCCGAAGCCGCCTGGAATTTGTTGGTGGCAATAGCTGCCAAGGGTTCTATGCCGGCAACGAACAAGACCGGGAGTGTGATCAAGCCCCCGCCTCCTGCGATCGCATCAAAAAAGCCAGCCATCAGTGCAACCAGGGCGAGTATCAGGATGAGGTTCAAGTCGAGTTCGATCACTGGGTGTTTTCCTGTTCTCAGCCACTAATGGGGCATTGAACATTCCTTGTTGTTGTTTTTATGCAGCTCCTCACCTGGCAAGTGGGTGAGTCAACTATTCAATGCAGTTATGCTGCTTCGCGAAAGCCAGCTCATTCCCGGCATGCTGTAGGAGAAGTCTGATGGCGACTGTCTTGATATTTGTAAAACTGAATTCACTACCGTCGGCGGCCTTGGCCAGGCCCTGCGTTGGACTTCCCGGGCAGGAAACCGCAAAATGACCCCTTTCCCTCATCAACCTGTTCGGATCTGCTGACTCTATGCGTATGCGCCTGATGCTGTTGGGTGGTGGCAATGCCCTCGGGCAAGCGCTGATTCGTCTCGGGGCCGAGGAGGACATCGCATTCCTGGCACCGCGCCCGCCGGAAAACGGCTGGGCCCCGGCCAGCCTCACTCAGCTGCTTGACGATCATCGCCCCGATGCCCTGGTCAACCTGGCCTACTACTTCGACTGGTTCCAGGCCGAGTCGGTCAGCGACCAGCGTCTGGCCCAGCAGGAGCGGGCTGTAGAGCGGTTGGCGGAGTTGTGCCAGCATCACCAGATCACCCTGGTGCAGCCTTCCAGCTACCGGGTGTTCGATGGTTCGCGGGCCACCGCCTACAGCGAGAAGGACGAACCGGTACCGCTGGGCCAGCGTGGCCAGGCGCTGTGGCGTATCGAGCAAAGCGTGCGCGCGGCGTGCCCGCAGCATGTGCTGCTGCGCTTTGGCTGGTTGTTGGACGAGAGCATCGACGGCGCCCTGGGCCGCTTCCTGACCCGCGCCGAACAACCGCAGGAGCTGCTGCTGGCCGATGACCGGCGCGGCAACCCGACGCCGGTAGACGACGCTGCGCGGGTGATCCTGTCGGTGCTCAAGCAGCTTGATTGCAGTGCACCGCTGTGGGGTACCTACCACTACGCCGGCAACGAGGCGACCACGCCGCTGGCGCTGGGCCAGGCGATTCTCAGCGAGGCCGGGCAGTACCGTCAGCTGGCAGTGCAGGCGCCGACCGCGCAGGCCCATGCCGCACGGCCGGACGCCAGCGAGGAGCCGCAACACGCGGTACTGGCCTGCAAGAAAATTCTTCACACTTTCGGTATCAAGCCGCGTGCCTGGCGCGCGGGCTTGCCACCATTACTGGATCGATTCTACCGCCATGGCTGATGCCCCCATCCTGATCACCGGCGGCGCCGGCTTTATTGGCTCCCACCTGTGCGATGCGTTGCTGGCCAAAGGCTACGCCGTACGTATTCTCGACGACCTTTCCACCGGCAAGCGCGACAACTTGCAGTTGGGCAACCCGCACCTGGAGCTGATCCAGGGCGATGTGGCCGACGCCGAGCTGGTTCAGCGTGCTGCCGCCGGTTGCCGTGCCGTGGTCCACCTGGCTGCGGTGGCGTCGGTGCAGGCGTCGGTCGAAGACCCGGTGAAGACCCACCAGAGCAACTTCATCGGCACCCTCAACGTGGCCGAAGCCATGCGCGTGCATGGCGTGCGCCGCGTGGTCTTTGCATCAAGCGCAGCAGTGTATGGCAACAATGGTGAAGGTGAGTCGATTGCTGAGGACACGCCCAAGGCGCCGTTGACGCCCTACGCGGTGGACAAGCTGGCCAGCGAGCAATACCTCGACTTCTACCGCCGTCAGCATGGCCTGGAGCCGGTGGTGTTCCGCTTCTTCAACATCTTCGGCCCGCGCCAGGACCCTTCCTCGCCGTATTCCGGGGTGATCAGCATCTTCAGCGAGCGGGCGGCCCAGGGCTTGCCGATCACCGTGTTCGGTGATGGCGAACAGACCCGTGACTTCCTCTACGTCGGCGACCTGGTGCAGGTGATGGTGCAGGCACTGGAGCAACCGCAGGTGGAAGAGGGCGCGGTGAACGTCGGCCTGAACCAGGCGACTTCGCTGAACCAGATGCTCAAGGCGCTGGAGCAGGTGGTGGGCAGTTTGCCGGCGATCAGCTACGGCCAGGCGCGGTCGGGTGACATTCGCCATTCCCGGGCGGACAACCAGCGTTTGCTGGCGCGTTTCGACTTCCCGCAGCCGACCCCGATGGTCGAAGGGCTGGCCAAGCTGCTCGGCAAGGCTTGAGATAGCCGGGGCTGCTTTGCAGCCCATTCGCGACACAAGGCCGCTCCTACAGCAGACCGCAATCTATTGTAGGAGCGGCCTTGCCGGGGCGCCGGACCGGTCGGAAAGGGGTGCGAAGCGCCCCCTGTTCACCGATGGCGCACCAGCTTGCGCTGGCAATCCTCCGCCGCCAGTGGCCTTCCGTCCTCTGCACGTACCTGCAGAAGCTCGACAGCTTGCCCCTTGGCACTGTCCACCAGTGCCGAGCGCACTTCCCCCGCCTCGAACAGAAACCGCTCCCCCCACTGGCGCAACCCCACCACGATCGGAAACACCGAGCGGCCTTTCTCGGTCAGCACATATTCCTTGTACGCACTGCCATCGGACGCCGGCTGCAAAGCCAGCAACCCGCTCTCCACCAGCAACTTCAGCCGCGACGCAAGGATGTTCTTCGCCAGCCCCAGGTTCTTCTGAAACTCGCTGAAACGGCGCAGGCCATCGAAGGCATCGCGCAGGATCATCAGCGCCCAACGGTCACCCAGCACTTCCAGCGCCCGAGCCACGGGGCATTGAGCGTTCACTTCGTCGAGCATTGGCAACACCTGTGTTGTTCATCTGGTTGCAGATTAAAACCACATTTGCTAAATATCCATCATGTGGTTTTAATTTGAAACCAGTTGCGAAGGAGTCAGCCCGATGAATCGCTGGATATCCCTCTTGCTTGCCTCTACCAGCGCCATGGCCGTGGCCACGGTCTATTTCGCTCAGCCTTTGCTCGAGTCGATAGCCAGAGACCTGGGCGTGGCGCAGCAGCAGATCGGTTGGGTGGTCGGCGCAACGCAGGCGGGTTATGCCGTTGGGCTGATCCTGATCGTGCCCCTTGGCGATCTGATCGAGCGCAAACGCCTGCTGCTGGTGCAACTGCTGCTTGCCACCGTGGCCTTGATCGGTGTTGGCCTGGCGCAGCAGTGGCTGGTTCTGCTGGCTGCTTTGGCTCTGGTCGGGCTGATGGCGGTCATGGTGCAGGTCATGGTCGCCCACGCCGCCACCCTTGCCACCCCGGCCAGTCAGGGCCAAGCGGTGGGCACGGTCACCAGCGGCGTGGTGCTGGGCATTTTGCTGGCACGTCTGGTTTCAGGTGCGCTCGCCGACCTGGCCGGATGGCGTACGGTGTACTTCGTGGCGGCGGTTGTGCTCATGCTGATGGCCGTGGTGCTCTGGCGCTGGTTGCCCGCCAGCCGGTTACCTGCGCAACGGCCAGGCTACCTGCAACTGATCGGCTCGTTGTTCACCTTGTATCGACACGATCGTCTGCTGCGCCGGCACGGGCTGTTCGGCCTGTTGATCTTCGCGGCGTTCAGCGTGTTGTGGAGTGCCATGGTGTTGCCCCTGAGTGCGCCACCGCTGGCGCTCAACCATACCGAGGTCGGCCTGTTCGGCCTGGCGGGTATCGCCGGTACCTTGGCGGCGTCGCGGGCCGGTCGTCTGGCTGATCGAGGGCTGGGTGAGCGTACCACCGGGCTGGCGCTGGGCCTGCTGACGTTGTCGTGGCTGCCGGCAGCCTGTGTCGGGCACTCGCTGACGGCGTTCGCGCTGGGTGTGCTGATGCTGGATTTTGCGGTGCAAGCGGTGCATGTCACCAACCAGAGCCTGTTGCTGGCGGGGCGTGGCGCGATGGCCAGCCGGTTGATCGGCGCCTACATGTGTTGCTACTCGATCGGCAGTGGGCTGGGGGCGGTGCTGGCGAGTTGGGTTTATGCGCGCTGGGGCTGGATTGCGGTGTGTGGGCTGGGGATGGCGATCAGTGCGCTGGCGCTGGGGTGCTGGTCCTGGGGGCAACGAGAAAGGGCGACCGAAGCCGCCCTGCCGTGTTCGGGTCAGAACTTGTAGCCAAGGCCGACCATGTACACCCAAGGGTCGACATCGACGTCGACCTTGGTTTTGCTGTAGCCCAGTGCGGTCGGGCCGTTGACGCTGGCCTTGGTGTCGATGTCGACGTACCAGACCGAGGCGTTCACCAGCAGGTTGTCGGTGATCATGTAGTCCATGCCCAACTGGCCGGCGATACCCACCGAGTCCTGCAGCTTGAGGTTGCTGAAGCCCTGTTGCTTGCGCTCGCCGGTCAGGTCTTCATCGAAGAACAGGGTGTAGTTGATGCCGACGCCAGCATAGGGCTGGAACTTGGAGTTAGGCTCCATCGGGTAGTACTGCACGGACAGGGTCGGTGGCAGCTGCTTGATGTCGGCCAGCTTGCCGTCCAGCCCGCCGCCCAGGCCTTTGACGCCTACGCTGTGCTTGAACGGGGTTGCAGCCAGCAGCTCCAGGCCGATGTGGTCGGTGAGCATGTAGGCGAAGGTCAGGCCCAGCTGGGTGTCGCTGTCCAGGGTCGCCTTGGTGCCCGACACCTTGTTGCCGTCGAATTTCAGGTCGCCGCTGCTTTCGTTCGGAGCAGTGGTGATGGCACCGGCGCGGACGATGACATCACCCGCTTTGTGGGCGTGGGCAACAGGGGCGGCGAGCGCAAGGGCCACAAGCGAGGCACCGAGCAAGGACTTGTTCATGGAAGCTCCCAAAGGACGTGAGTAATTGAATAGTCCAATGGTACGGAGCTGAATAAACGGAATGTTTGACCCAGCTCAAAGAAGCGTCATCACGAATTCGAAACAGTTCTCACTTGAGAACATAAGCGTATATTTTCTCGGCTTCCATCTGGTATCCGGCGTCGGCCAATTCGCTGCTGGAGGCTCTAACCTGCATCTTTCCCTCGATCCAGTAGGGCTGATAGAGGTCCTCCACACGCACACCCATTTCGCTGAAGATATGCACGATCTGGTTCGACGGCGGCGGTGGCACATGGATGCAGGCACCGTAGTAAGGCACCAGCAAGAACTCCGTGGTGCGGCCTTCTTCGCTCACCTCCAGCGGCACGATGTAGCCAGGAATCTTGACCTGCTGGCCATCGAGGCTTTTCACCACCGGGGCGTCGGGCCCTTGCTGGCGTGCCGGCGGGGCCGATTCGGCAGACAGCGCATCGCTCAACTGCGACATGTCGTGCAGCGGCGCCAGTTGTGGCGGGATGACCGGTGCGCCCTCAGGGATGAGCGCAGGCCAGTCCAGTTCACGCACCTCATCTGCCCAGGCTGGTAGAGCCAGTGAGAGCAGCACGGCCAGCAAGAGCTGTGCTGCCTGTCCCGGCCTCTTCGCGGGTAAATCCGCTCCCACAAAGCCCTCCACAGCTTTCAAAGCCAGCGCAGTACCTGTGGGAGCGGGTTTACCCGCGAAGAAGGCGATGAGGTTCCGGATCATTACACTGACTCTCAGAGATGAATCGACAAGCCATCGGCCAGCGACTGCCGATAGGCGCGCCAGGCCGGTACGCTGCCCATCAGCAGCGCTGCGCCAAGGATGATAGCCAGCAGCGTCCATTCATGTGCGCTAGGCAAGGCCAGGGGCAGGTACAGGCCGTAGTTGGCCTGCACGTAGCCTTGGGCCAGGGCGATGCCTGCGTACAGCAACCCAAGCCCTGCCGCGATGCCCGTCACCGCCAGCGCCAGCGCTTCGAGTACCAGCAGCCCGGCGATATGCCACGGGCGTGCGCCCACCGAGCGCAGGATCGCCATCTCCCGGCGGCGTTCGTTGAGGCTGGTGAGAATCGCCGTGAGCATGCCAATCAGGCCAGTCAGCACCACAAACAACGACACCACGAACAACGCCTGCTCGGCGGTGCCCATCAGGCTCCACAACTCCTGCAAGGCAACCCCAGGCAGGATCGCCAGCAGCGGCTCGCTGCGGTACTCGTTGATTTCGCGCTGCAGGCTGAAGGTGGCGATCTTGCTGTTCAGGCCGAGCATGAACGCGGTGATGGCTGCCGGCTGCAGGTCCATGGTCCGCGCCTGATCGGCGCTGATGCGCCCGGCACCACGGGCCGGCACGCCGTTGTGCCAGTCGATGTGGATGGCCTCCATGCCGCCGAGGCTGATGTGCAGGGTACGGTCGACCGGTGTGCCGGTGCGCTTGAGCACGCCGACCACGGTGAATGGTTTGTCGTCGTGCTTGACCAGGCTGATCGCAGCTACGCCGTGCGCCAGTACCAGCTTGTCGCCCAGCTTGTAGTGCAGCGCTTCGGCCACTTCGGCGCCGAGCACCACTTCGAACGGGTCGCTGGCAAACTCACGGCCCTGGCTCAGTTCCAGATGCTGCCGGCGACCGTACTGATAGTGGCTGAAATAGTCCGTGGTGGTGCCCATCACCCGGTAACCACGGTGTGAATCGCCCAGTGAAATGGGGATCGCCCACTTTACCCGCGGGTCTTGGGCATAGTGCTGGTAGCTGTCCCAGCGGATGTTGTTGGTGGCGTTGCCGATGCGAAATACCGAATACAGCAGCAGGTTCACCGAGCCCGAGCGGGCGCCGACAATCAGGTCAGTGCCGCTGATGGTGCTGGCGAAGCTGGCGCGAGCCTCGGTGCGTACGCGTTCGACAGCCAGCAACAGGCACACCGACAAAGCGATGGCGAAGGCAGTGAGAAAGGCGGTGAAACGGCGGTTGGCCAGGCTGGCCAGGGCAAGGCGGAGCAGGTACATCAGGCCTCCCGGGGCTTGGCGGCGCGGTTGAGTTCGGCCAGTGAAAGGTGACGGTCGAACAACGGTGCCAGGCTTTGGTCATGGCTGACGAACAGCAGGCTGGAACCGGCTGCGCGGCACTCGTCGAACAGCAGGCGAATGAACGCTTCGCGGGTGTCTGCATCCAGTGCCGAGGTCGGCTCGTCGGCAATCACCAGTTCCGGCTGGCCGATCAGTGCGCGGGCGGCGGCGACGCGCTGCTGCTGGCCGATCGACAGGCTGTCGGCACGCCGTGCAAGCAGCGCCGGGTCACCCAGGCCCAGGTGCGCGAGCAGTTCGCTGGCGGCCTGGTCGACGCTGCCGTGGCGCTGGGTGGCACGCTCGGCGCGGCTGCGCGAGAACCGGCACGGCAACTCGACGTTTTCCCGCACCGAAAGGAACGGCAGCAAGTTGAACTGCTGGAAGATGTAGCCGGTATGGTCGACACGGAAGCGGTCGCGTGCGCCTTGGCCGAGCGTGGCGAGGTCCTGCCCCAGTAGCTGGATACGCCCCTGGCCCGGCCGGTTGACCCCGCCGAGCAGGCCCAGCAGGGTGGTCTTGCCACTGCCGCTGGGGCCCTTGAGGAACAACGCTTCGCCGGCTTGCAGGCGGAACGCCGGGATATCCAGCAGCGGCGCCTGGCCGGGCCAGGCGAATACCAGGTCCTGCAGTTCAATCAACGGCTGGCTCATTTCAGAACGCGACCACGGCCTTGGCGGGCGAAGTTTCGACGCCTTTCTGGCCGTTCGGGCCGATCAGTTGCACATTGATCTTCTGGGTGGCCGGGAAGGCCTTGTATAGCGGGGCAAGGTCGATCTGGGCGAGTTTTTCCGGGTTGGCGCAGGTCAGCTGGTAGTGGGCATTGATGTCACTGTGCACGTGGCCTTTCTCATGCTCGTCACCGTCGTCGTCAGCTTTGGCCGCGTCACCAAACAGCGGGCTTTCCAGCTCTTGCTGGTCTTCCTTGCAGCCGGCGGCCGAGGCCAGGGCGAACAGCTTCAACGGTTGTTCGAGCTGTTGGCGCACAGCGGCCACCTTGGCCTTGTCGGTATCGCTGCTGGCCGTGTGCTCGAAGCCCACCAGGTTCATCGCCGGGCTGTCCAGCTCCAGTTCCAGGGTGTTGCCGTCGAGAACCGCGTTGAGCTTGGCCACGCCATGCTCGTGGGCTCCGAGGGTGCCGTGGGCGTGATCATGATCATGATCATGATCATGTTCGTCGTGGGCATGAGCCACGGCCAGGGGCAGCAGGGCGAAGGGCAGGGCGAGCAGCAGACGACGCATGGACGACTCCGGAGCGGGCTGAAAGATTCGGTTATGTTATAACAACTTTTCTTCGCGCCGCCAGCCTGCGTGGCGCAGGTTTCATGTTGCGGTAGGATGGCTGCATTGACCTGAGCTCAAGGAATGCATCGTGAGAATTCGTGGGCAGATTGGTGACTGGCCGGTGGACCTGACCATCGAGCTGGAGCCTTCGGAATGGGCGCAGTTGGGGCGGCAGATCGAAATACCGGTGCCTGAGCCGGTAGCCACGACAGCGTCGCCGCGCCAGGACGATGGGCAGTGGAATGCAGCGCGTGAGGTACTGCGCCTGGCAGGGCAGATGAGCGGGCCGGAGTTGCTGGACCGGTTGGAAGGGCTGGCCGGGAGTACCGCGGCGGGCAAGCGTTTGCTGGTGCGCTTGCGGCATAGCAGTGAGGTGAAGGTGGAAAGTGGCGCGGATGCGCCGGTGTATCACTGGCTGGGTTGAGGTTCTGGATTCTGGGGCCGCAAAGCGGCCCCGGCATTCTCAGGCTCAGAACATGGCCGAAGACAGGCGACGGCGGTACACGCCAACCAACGGATGATCGCTGCCCAGCAGCTCGAACACCTGCAGCATCGCCTTCTGCGGCAATCCGTTTTCATACCCACGATTACGCTGGAACAGTTTCAGCAAACCGTCCAGCGCCGCCTCGTACTGCTGGCGCGCCAGTTGCTGGATGCTCAGCTGGTACGCCGCTTCGTCATCCTGTGGGTTCTGCGCCAGGCGGCTCTTCAGGTCGGCGACTTCCGGCAGGCTGGCGGCCTGGCGCAGGAAGGTCAGCTGAGCCTTGGCACCGGCCAGCGCGGCCTTGTGCTCGTCGGTCTTGACCGCGTCCAGCACCACCTGGGCTTCCCCCAGCTCACCACGCTCGGCCAGGCAGCGGGCATACAGGATCAATGCCTCGGCATTGCTGTTGTCTTCGCCCAGCAGTGCTTTGAGCGCAGCTTCGGCCTCGGCGAAACGGCTTTCGGCGAACAGCGCCTTGGCTTGCTCCAGCGGCGAAGCGGCCGGGGCGGCAGGCATCTGCACGTGCGGTTCGAGCATGGCGCGGATCGCCGACTCCGGCTGCGCACCGGCAAAGCCGTCGACCGGCTGGCCATCCTTGAACAGCACCACGGTCGGCAGGCTGCGGATACCGAACTGGGCCACCACTTGCTGCTCGACGTCGCAGTTGATCTTGGCCAGCAGCAGTTCGCCCTGGTAACCCTCGGCGATTTTCGCCAGCAGCGGCATCAGCGCCTTGCATGGCGCGCACCACTCGGCCCAGAAGTCCACCAGCACCGGCTTGTGGAAGGAGTTCTCGATCACCAGTTGCTGGAAGGTGGCATCTGTAGCGTCGAAAATGTAAGGCGTGTCTTGGGTCATCGCGACTCTCGCAAACTCGTGTATGGCACCACTATAAGGTGTCGCGGCTGGCGTGGTACAGGCTGACCCTGCGGAATTCGTGTGGCTCGGCCAGGTCTGGCAGGGTCAGCGCTTCGAGCACGCCCAACTGCTGGTACAGCGGGTGGCTGAAGTCGCGTACTCGCGAGTCGGCCACCAACGCCTGGCGGCCGCGACCGAGGAAGGCATCCAGCAGCGGCAGGTTGGCGCGGTCGTACAGCACATCGGCAACCAGGATCAGGTCGAAGCGGTCGTCTTCGGCAAAGAAGTCGCTGCTGTAGCTCAGCTCAACCCCGTTCAGCGCGGCATTGGCGCGGCAGGCATCGAGGGCCAGCGGGTCGAGGTCGCAGGCCACCACCTCCAAGGCGCCTGCGCGGGCAGCGGCAATCCCGGCGATGCCGGAGCCGGCGCCAAAGTCGAGCACACGCTTGCCAGCCACCCATTCCGGGCGCTCGGCCAGGTAACGCGCCATGGCCAGGCCGCTGGCCCAGCAGAAGCTCCAGTACGGCGGCTCTTCGAGAATGCGCCGGGTTTCTTCGCTGCTGAAGGCACGGTCCATGTTCTGATCATCGATCAGCCATAGCTTCAGCGCGCATTCGGGCAAATCGCTGACCACCAGGCGCGCTTCACCGATCAGTCCGCTGAGGGCCTGTTGCAGGGCAAGCGGCGCCACTTATGGCGCCTTCTCGAAACGCAGCGGGCCGGTGGCCTGGGTCTGGGCCTGGATGATGCGTACAGGGGGCAAGTGCATGATCAACTGGCCGGAGCTGCTGGCGCGGCCGCGCAGTTCCACGCGGGCACCGGCCGGGAAGGCTTCGGGGTTGAAACGCAGGTGATAGGGCAAGGCCTGGCCCGTGCCGGTCAGGGTGCTGCTGGCCAGCAGCTGTTGCGGGCGGTCGCGGTCGTCGATGACCAGCAGCGCCAGCTCTACGTCGGCGCCGGCGGGGATCTCCAGCAAGGTGCCGCTCAGTTCTCGTTGATAGGCTGGCAATGGGCCAAGCGGTTCGGCGTTTTTCGCTACCTTGGCCGATGCTGGCGCGGGGACTGCTTCGGTCTTGGGGCGGTCACTGCCGCAGGCGGCGAGCAGGGAAGCGCAGCACAGCACGACGAGCGCACGAAGATGCATGGGTGGGTCCTTCACGGGCAGAATTGTATGGATGTTAACCCCTTTGGCTTGTCTTGCCAGTGCAATGCGCTACCATGGCCCTCCCTTTTTTTGTTGCCTGCCACCATGCACTGTCCCTTTTGCGGTGCCAACGACACCAAGGTCATCGACTCGCGTCTGGTCGCCGAGGGCGAACAGGTGCGCCGCCGCCGTGAATGCGTCGCCTGCGGCGAGCGCTTCACCACCTTCGAAACCGCCGAGCTGGTGCTGCCCCGGTTGATCAAGCAAGACGGCACGCGCCAGCCCTTCGATGAAGAGAAGCTGCGGGCCGGCATGCAGCGTGCGCTGGAGAAGCGCCCGGTCAGCGTCGAGCGCCTGGAAGCGGCGCTGGCGCATATCAAGAGCCGACTGCGCGCCACCGGCGAGCGCGAGGTCAAGTCGCTGGTGGTGGGCGAAATGGTCATGGCCGAGCTGCGCAAGCTCGATGAAGTGGCCTACATCCGCTTCGCCTCGGTGTACCGGCGCTTCCAGGACCTCGACGAATTCCGCGAAGAAATCGACCGCCTGGCCCGCGAGCCGGCTAAAGAGTGAGCATGCCCAGCCAGACCGCGATCCTCGACGCCCATTACATGGCCCGCGCGCTGGAGCTGGCGCGCAAGGGCGTGTACACCACCCACCCCAACCCGCGTGTGGGTTGTGTGATCGTCCGCGATGGCGAAGTGGTCGGTGAAGGCTGGCACGTGCGTGCCGGTGAACCGCACGCCGAAGTGCATGCCTTGCGCCAGGCCGGCGAACGGGCCCGCGGCGCCTGCGCCTACGTCACCCTTGAGCCGTGCAGCCACCATGGCCGCACGCCGCCGTGCGCCGAGGCGCTGGTCAAGGCCGGTGTGGCCCGGGTGGTTGCCGCCATGCAGGACCCCAATCCGCAAGTCGCCGGTCAGGGCCTGCGGCGCCTGGCAGACGCCGGCATCATCGTGGCCAGCGGCGTGCTCGAAGCCGAGGCCCGCGCGCTCAACCCTGGCTTCCTCAAGCGCATGGAACACGGCCTGCCGTTCGTCCGCGCCAAGCTGGCGATGAGCCTGGACGGCCGCACCGCCATGGCCAGCGGTGAAAGCCAGTGGATCACCGGGCCCGCTGCCCGCTCGGCAGTGCAGCGCCTGCGCGCCCGTTCCAGCGTGGTGCTGACCAGTGCCGCCAGCGTGCTGGCCGACAACGCGCGGATGACCGTGCGTGGCGCCGAGCTGGGCCTGGACGCCGAAACCACCGCTCTGGCGCTCAGCCGCACGCCGTTGCGCGTGCTGATCGACGGCCGCCTGCGCCTGCCGCTGGATGCGCCGTTCTTCCAGGCCGGCCCGGTGCTGGTAGTTACTGCTGTCGCAGATGACCCGCGCTATGCCGCCGTCGGCCATGAGTTGCTCAGCCTGCCGGGCGACAATGGCCAGGTAGACCTGCCGGCATTGCTGCAGGCGCTGGCCGCCCGCGGCGTCAACGAAATCCTGCTGGAGGCTGGCGCCGGCCTGGTCGGCGCCTTCGCCCGCCAGGGCCTGATCGACGAGTACCAGCTGTTCGTCGCTGGCACTTTCCTCGGTTCCCAGGCCCGGCCGTTGCTGGACTGGCCGCTGGACAAGATGAGCCAGGCGCCACGGCTGAAAATCACCGAAATGCGTGCAGTGGGCGATGACTGGCGGGTCACGGCCATCCCTCTGCCGGCACCCGGCGTATAATGCCGGGCTTGCCCCGCGCAATCCGTTTCTGAGGAAGTCCCCATGTTCACCGGCATCATCGAATCCATCGGCACCATTCGCAGCATGACCCCCAAGGGCGGTGACGTGCGCGTATACGTCGAAACCGGCAAGCTCGACCTGGGTGACGTCAAGCTCGGCGACAGCATTGCCGTCAACGGCGTGTGCCTGACCGCCGTCGAGCTGCCGGGTAATGGTTTCTGGGCCGACGTCAGCGTCGAGACCCTCAAGCGCACCGCCTTCATCGACCTTAAAAGCGGTAGCAAGGTCAACCTGGAGAAAGCCCTGACCCCGACCACCCGTTTGGGCGGCCACCTGGTCAGCGGCCACGTCGACGGCGTCGGCGAAATCATCTCGCGCAGCGATAACGCCCGCGCCATCCAGTTCCGCGTGCGTGCACCCAAGGAGCTGGCCAAGTACATCGCCCACAAGGGTTCGATCACCGTCGACGGCACCAGCCTGACGGTCAACGAGGTCAATGGCGCCGAATTCGAGCTGACCATTGTCCCGCACACCCTGTCCGAAACCATCATGGCCGACTACCGCGCAGGGCGTCGGGTGAACCTTGAGGTCGACTTGCTGGCCCGTTACCTGGAGCGTCTGCTGCTGGGCGACAAGGCCGCCGAACCGAGCAAGGGCAGTGGCATTACCGAAAGCTTCCTGGCCGCCAACGGCTTCTTGAAATCCTGATTGAGAAGGGGGTGCCGAGTGGCGCTCAACAGCATCGAAGAACTGGTCGAAGACATCCGCCAGGGCAAAATGGTCATCCTCATGGATGACGAAGACCGCGAGAACGAAGGCGACATCATCATGGCCGCCGAGTGCTGCCTGCCTGAGCACATCAACTTCATGGCCAAGCACGCCCGCGGCCTGATCTGCATGCCGATGACCCGCGAGCGCTGCGAGACACTGAAGCTGCCGCTGATGGCACCGCGCAACGGCTCGGGCTTCGGCACCAAGTTCACCGTGTCGATCGAAGCCGCCGAAGGCGTCACCACCGGCATTTCCGCCGCCGACCGCGCCCGCACCGTGCAGGCTGCAGCAGCCAAGGACGCCAAGGCTGAAGACATCGTCAGCCCGGGCCACATCTTCCCGCTGATGGCCCAGCCTGGCGGCACCCTGGCCCGCGCCGGCCACACCGAAGCGGCCTGCGACCTGGCGCGCATGGCTGGCTTCGAGCCGAGCGGCGTGATCTGCGAAGTGATGAACGACGACGGCACCATGTCGCGCCGCGCCGAGCTGGAAGTGTTCGCCGCCGAGCATGGCCTGAAGATCGGCACCATCGCCGACCTGATCCACTACCGCATGATCCACGAGCGCACCGTGCAGCGCGTCTCCGAGCAGCCGATCGAGAGCGAACTGGGTGAGTTCAACCTGGTTACCTACCGCGACGCGGTGGAAGGTGACGTGCACATGGCCCTGACCCTGGGCAACATCTGCGCCGAAGAGCCGACCCTGGTGCGTGTGCACAACATGGACCCGCTGCGTGACTTGCTGCTGGTCAAGCAGCCTGGCCGCTGGAGCCTGCGCGCGGCCATGGCCGCCGTAGCCGAGGCTGGCAGTGGCGTGGTGTTGCTGCTGGGCCACCCGCTGGACGGCGACGTGCTGTTGGCGCATATCCGCGAAAGCGCGGGCGATGCACCGACCAAGGCGCCGACCACCTACAGCACCGTCGGTGCCGGTTCGCAGATCCTGCGCGACCTCGGTGTGCGCAAGATGCGCCTGATGAGTTCGCCGATGAAGTTCAATGCGATATCCGGATTCGATCTGGAAGTTGTAGAATACGTGCCCTCCGAGTGACTTGAGGCGGCATTGACGCCCTGAGCTCGAGTCCAGACCCCTGTCGAGGCCGCTTGTATGCGGCCTCGCTCTTGAAGATGAGAATATCGGAATGACCCTGAAGACCATCGAAGGTACCTTCATCGCCCCCAAAGGTCGCTATGCTTTGGTGGTTGGCCGCTTCAACAGCTTCGTCGTCGAAAGCCTGGTAAGCGGCGCCGTTGATACCCTGGTACGCCACGGTGTCAGCGAAAGCGACATCACCATCATCCGTGCCCCGGGTGCGTTCGAAATCCCGCTGGTGGCACAGAAAGTCGCCCAGCAGGGCGAATACGACGCGATCATCGCCCTGGGCGCAGTGATCCGTGGCGGTACCCCGCACTTTGAATACGTGGCGGGCGAATGCACCAAGGGCCTGGCCCAGGTGTCCATGGAGTTCGGCGTACCGGTGGCCTTCGGCGTTCTGACCGTCGACTCCATCGAGCAAGCCATCGAGCGCTCCGGCACCAAGGCTGGCAACAAAGGCGGTGAAGCTGCCCTGTCCGCTCTGGAAATGGTCAGCCTGCTGGCGCAGTTGGAGGCCAAGTGATTAGCGACGAAAGCGATCGTTTCAACCCGCGCGATCCAAAACCTGCGGATGCCGGCAAGCCATCGAAGAGCGCCAAGCGCCGCGAAGCCCGCAAGCTCGCGACCCAGGCCCTGTATCAGTGGCACATGGCCCAGCATTCGCTGAACGAGATCGAAGCGCAGTTCCGGGTCGATAACGATTTCACCGATGTCGACGGTGCCTATTTCCGCGAGATCCTCCACGGGGTCCCGGCGATCAAGGGCGAAATCGACAAGGCGCTGGTGCCTTGCATGACCATCGCACTGGAAGAGCTCGACCCGGTCGAGCTGGCGGTGCTGCGCCTGTCCACCTGGGAACTGATCAAGCGCGTCGACGTACCGTACCGCGTGGTGATCAACGAAGGCGTGGAACTGGCCAAGGTCTTCGGTGCCACCGACGGCCACAAGTTCGTCAACGGCGTGCTGGACAAGCTCGCTCCGGCCCTGCGTGAAGCAGAAGTCAAGGCGAACAAGCGCTGATCCTGGCGCTGCCGGCCCATGGGTGAGTTCGAGCTGATCAACCATTACTTCGCCGCCGCGCCCTGTGCGCAGGGCGGCGAGGGCGTGGTGCTGGGCATCGGCGACGATTGCGCCCTGCTCGACCTTCCCCCCGGTGAACAACTGGCGGTGTCGACCGACACCCTGGTCGCCGGGGTGCATTTCCCCGCTGTCTGCGATCCGCTGCTGCTTGGCCAGCGCTCGTTGGCCGTGGCGGCCAGTGACCTGGCGGCCATGGGCGCGACGGCGATCGGCTTCACCCTCGCCCTGACCCTGCCTGATGTTGGCCCCGACTGGCTGGCGGCCTATGCCGACGGCCTCAGCCGCATGGCCCAGCGTTGCCGCATGAGCCTGATTGGTGGCGACACCACCCGTGGCCCGCTGAGCATTACCGTCACCGTGTTCGGCCGCGTGCCGGCTGGCCAGGCGTTGCGCCGCAGCGGCGCGCGGCCGGGCGACCTGCTGTGCGTCGGCGGTTCGCTGGGCAAGGCGGCAGGGGCGTTGCCGCTGGTACTGGGCGAGCGCGAGGCACCGGCCGAGCTGGCCGGGCCACTGCTCGACCACTACTGGTCGCCGATGCCTCAGCTCGACCTTGGTCAGCGGCTGCGCGGCCGGGCCACGGCGGCGTTGGACATTTCCGATGGCCTGCTCGCCGACTGTGGGCATATCGCCAAGGCATCCGGGGTCGCACTCGAGGTGAACCTGGCGCAGGTGCCAGTGTCTCCTGCTCTGGAGGCCTTCCTTGGGCACGATGCGGCCCGGCTGGCAGCGCTGACCGGCGGCGACGACTACGTATTGGCATTTACCCTGCCGCCTGCGGCGCTCGCTCCGTTGACCGACCTCGGTTTCGCCGAGGTGCACGTTATCGGGCGCGTGCTCGAAGGCCAGGGCGTGACCCTGCGCGACCCGCAGGGCCAGGACATCACCCCGCTTCAACGGGGCTATCAACACTTTAGGGAGACACCGTGACCGACCACCCCAACCAGGTGCCTGCGGAGTTCGTTCCGCCATCGGTCTGGCGCAACCCGTGGCACTTCATCGCTTTCGGCTTCGGCTCTGGCACCCTGCCCAAGGCCCCCGGCACCTGGGGTTCGATGGTAGCGATCCCGTTCATCCCGCTGTGGCAGATGCTGCCCGACTGGGGTTACTGGCTGTTGCTGGGCGTGATGATGCTGTTCGGCTTCTGGCTGTGCGGGAAAGTCGCTAACGACTTGCGCGTTCACGACCATGAGGGCATTGTCTGGGATGAGATGGTCGGCATGTGGATCACCCTGTGGCTGGTGCCGGAAGGGTGGCAGTGGATCCTCGCCGGGTTCCTCATGTTCCGCTTCTTCGACATCCTCAAACCATGGCCGATCCGCTGGATCGACCGCCATGTTCATGGTGGTGTCGGGATCATGCTCGACGATATCCTGGCCGGTGTGTTCGCCTGGCTGGGCATGCAGATTCTGGTGTGGGCGGTAGGCTGAGGCAGGGAGCGTTTCGATGGCCATGAGGACTGTGCTGCTGGCAATGATGCTGAGCCTTGCCCCCTGGGTAATGGCGGCTGATGCGCTACCGAAGCAGATTCACCTGGTCAGCGAAGAGTGGATCGACTACACCAATGCCGATGGCAGTGGCGTGGCCTGGGATGTGCTGCGCAAGGTGTTCGAGCCTGCCGGTGTCAAAGTGCTGACCCAGAGTGCGCCTTACAGCCGCGCGGTTGGCCTGGTCAAGCGTGGCGAGGCTGATGCCTGGGTCGGGTCGTACAAGGACGAAAACGACGACAACCTCTATCCGCGCTGGCATTTCGACATGGACCACATCTATGCCTTGGGGCTGGCCACCACTCCGGTGCCGACCTTGGCCACCGTCGGCCAGTACCGCCTGGCCTGGGTGCGCGGCTATGACTACAGCAGTTACCTGCCCAACGCGCACAACTTCCGCGAGATCCAGCGCCGTGAAGGGATCTTGCCGATGCTCGAGCATGAACGGGTGGACTTCTACATCGATGCACAGACCGAAGTCGATTATGTGCTCGGGCAGACCTCGCAGCCGGAGCGTTTTCGCAGCACCCATGTGGCCGAACTGCCGTTGTACCTGGCGTTTTCCAAGAACGAGCACGCCAATGCTCTGCGCGACTTGTTCGACAAACGCATGGCCGAACTGGTGCGTAGCGGCGAGTTGAAACCGATCTTCGAGCACTGGAAGCAGCCCTATCCCTTCACCCCGGACAGCAAGCCGCAGTAACCCGTGCAATTGCCCGATGCCTGCGAGATCCCTGTGGCAGCGGGTTTACCCGCGGAGCAGGCGACGTGGTGGGTTGCCGGTGATCGCGGGTAAACCCGCTCCCACAGGCGTTGCGCGGGGCACAAAGCCAGGTCCTGCTAAGCATCGAACTTTTCGATCTTAAGCTACGGTATTCAACGAGCGCACACGCGGCAACCTGCTGATACAATCGGCTCACGAGAAATTACCTACTTAATCCAGGAGCACAACGTGCCCGTCGTCTTTGTTGCCGCCTCGAAACTCCCGACTCCCTTTGCGATCTTCACCATGCATGGCTTTCTCGACGAAGCCACTGGCCGTGAGCACGTGGTGCTCAGCCTGGGTGATTTCGCCGACGGCGAGCCGGTGTTGGGGCGTCTGCACTCCGAGTGCCTGACCGGCGATGCCCTGTTCAGCCAGCGCTGCGACTGCGGTTCGCAGCTGGAAGCCGCGCTGCAGGCAATCGCCCGCGAAGGCCGTGGCGTGCTGCTGTACCTGCGTCAGGAAGGCCGTGGCATCGGCCTTTTGAACAAGATCCGCGCCTATGAGCTGCAAGATGGCGGTGCTGACACCGTCGAGGCCAACGAGCGCCTGGGCTTTGCCGCCGACCAGCGCGACTACGCCATGTGCCTGCCGATGCTCGAGCACCTGGGCGTGAAGTCGCTGCGTCTGATGACCAACAACCCACGCAAGGTCAAGGCGCTGACCGACATGAACATCAAGGTCGCCGAGCGCGTGCCGCTGCACACCGGGCATAACCCGCACAACCGTTACTACCTGGCCACCAAGGCCGGCAAACTTGGCCACATGCTGGGTAACGAACACCAGGGCGAGGTGCCCCAGGCGTGACCCGCGGCGAGGTCAAGCGGCGCCTGGCGCTGGCCTGGTGGCAGTACCTGGCGGTCGGCCTGGTGCCGCTGCCGGTCATGGCCTGGGCCTTCGGTGGTGGCGATGCGCTGATCCCGGTGCTGGCGATGCCGCTGTTCATCGCCGGTGCCGCGACCATGTTCCTCAGCCTGCCGCGCTTCGGCGCCTACAAGCGGGCGCTGATCGCCACCTCGAAGGTGCTGGGCACCCCTGAAGAGCCTGCAGCCTGGATAACCTTGGCGCGGGTGCGGCGCATGGCCATGCTGTTCGCCTGCTTCCCGGCCTGGGTCGCTGCGCTGTCGGTGCTGGTCGGGCTCGAAGCGGTGCCGCAGTTCCTCCTTGCGCTGTCCACCGTGGTGGTGCTTTACCTCTACCGCATTCCGCGTCAGCTGGGCTGATGCGCGTCCTGCTTTGCCTGTTGGCACTGCTGGCCCTGACCGCAAGGGCCGGCGAACCCTTGCGTGTGGTCAGCCTTGCGCCGTCGATGAGCGAAATCATGCTCGAACTGCACGCCGATGACCTGCTGGTGGGCGTGCTCGATGGCGGCGAGCGACCGCAGGCACTGCAGCGGCTGCCTTCGGTCGGGCGCCAGGGCCAGCTGGACATGGAAACTCTGCTCAGCCTCAAGCCCGACCTGCTGCTGCTCTGGCCTGGCAGCGTGGCACCGGCCCAGCGCGACCAGCTCAGGCGTCTGGGTATCGCCACGTACAGCGCCGAACCTCACAACCTTGACCAGTTGCTCGAACAGATCGAGGCCATCGCCGTGCGTGTCGGGCGGGGCGAGCAAGGCCGGCCCTATGTACAGGGCCTGCGCGTGCGCCTGCAGCACTTGCGCCAGCAGTATCGGCGCGAGCAGCCGCTGCGGGTGTTCTACCAGGTCTGGGACCGGCCGCTGTACACCTTGGGTGGGCAACAGGTGGTCAGCGATGCCCTGGTGGTGTGCGGGGCGCGCAATGTCTTTGCCGACCTGAGCCAGCCGGCACCACAGGTGAATGTCGAGTCGGTGCTGATGCGTGACCCGCAGGTGATTCTGGCGGGTGACCAGGTGCAGCTGGCGAGCTGGAAGGCCTGGCCGCGGCTGAGCGCGGTGGCGGGGGAGGGCCTGTTGGTGGTGCCAGACAAGGGCCTGGAGCGGCCCAGCGGGCAGATGATCGAGGCCACCGCCCGCCTGTGCGCGCTGCTGGCGGCTAGAGTGCCGGCGTCCAGGTGACGCTGAACAACGCGGTGCGGCCTTCTTCGCGGTAGCCGTAGCTGGCCCCGTCGAAGCTGTAGAGTGCCCGGCTGTAGTCCTTGTCCAGCAGGTTATCCAGCTTCACTTCCAGCTTCAGGTCCTCAGTAGCCATCCAACCGGCACGCAGGCCCAGCAGGCCGTAGCCGCCAAGTCGATTGCGGTTGGCCTCGTCGTCGTAGCTGGCGCTCACGGCCTGCCAGCTGGCGCCCACAGTGAGCCGATCGAACTGACGATCCAGGTCCAGGCTCAGCGTGCGCCGGGCTCGGCGGGCGAGGGTGTGGCCACTGTCGCGGTCACGCGGGTCGATCAGCGCAAGGCCAAGTTGGCTGCGCCATTCGCCCCATTGCTGATCCAGTGCCATTTCCAAGCCATTGATACGCGCCGCAGCCACGTTCTGTGGGATCGAGTCCTGGCCGAAAATGATCGCATCGCGCAGGTCGGTACGGTACAGCGAGGTTTCCAGGCGGCTGTCGTGGGTGAGCTGGCTGCGCCACTGCACTTCATAGCTCTTCGAGCGCTCGGGCTTGAGGTCCGGGTTGCTGAACTGCGGGTAGTACAGGTCGTTGAACGTCGGGGCACGGAACCCTTCGCTGTAGGACAGCAGCACATCGTTCTGGGCATTCAACGGTACGGTGAGGCTGCCGCTCCAGGTAGTCTGGCCGCCGAACTGCTGGTTCTGGTCGCGGCGTACGCCCACCTCGGTGGAAAAACGTTCTCCGCTGTATCGGTGCTGGATAAACGCAGCACGGTTCCAGCGGCTGTCCTCGGTGAAGTCGGTGCTACCGTGCACACGGTCTTCGTACCAGTCGCCTCCCAGCAGCAGGTTATGCCGTTCGGCCAGGGCCAGGTCGTTCTGCCAGGTGACCTGATCGCGGTAGGTGTTGAACACGAAACGCTCGTCGCTGAGCTTGTCGCGCTTGTCGTCACGGTTTTCGCTGTGGCCAAGCTCCAGGCGCGAATGCCACAGGTCGTTGAGCTGCGCATCGAAGTAGCTGCCCAGGCTGCTGACGCTGAAGTCGGTGTAGGGCTTTTGCCCGAAGCTCTGGAAGGTGACCGGGTCGAAACGGCCGAACGGGTTGTCGTATTCGCTGCGGCCGCGGCTGTCGAGCAGGTTCAGGCCGGCTTCAAAGCGCTCGCCGAAAGTGTGGCTCAGGCTGAGGTTGAGCGACTTGTTACGGTAGGCGTCGTGGTCGCCGTCACTGGCGAACGATGGCCCGGTAGAGTCGATGCCCGCGGTTTCATCAAGGCTGGCGCCGAGGTTGAAACGGGTGGCGTCGTCACCGCCGGATAGCCCCAGGCTACGCTGGAATGTCTGGTTGCTGCCCGCCGCCAGGCGCAGGCGTGGTTGCAGGCCGGGGCCGCTGCTGCGGCGGGTGAAGATCTGGATCACCCCGCCGATGGCGTCACTGCCGTACACCGCCGAGCGCGAGCCGCGCAGCACTTCGACGCGTTCGATCTGGTCGACATCCAGAAATTGCAGGCCGCTGTCGCCGGAGGTGGCGTTGGCGATGCGCACGCCATCGACCAGCACCAGGCTCTGGGCGGCCTTGGTGCCACGGATGAAGATGCCTGGCAGGCTGCCACGGCCACCGGTGGGCGCGACTTGCACGCCGGGCACACGGGTGAGCAGGTCGGTGACGCTGCCAGGTTGCAGGCGGTCGATATCGGCGCGGGTGAAGACGGTGTTGGCGGCGCTGGTGGTGGCCCGCGACTCGACCTGGCGGTTGGCGCTGATCAGGATGTCGGGGAGCTTGAGGGCGTCGTCGCGTTCGGCGGCCAGCAACGGAATGGGGAGGCAGAGCAGGGTGGCAAAGGTTGAGGTTTTCATTGGCTGTTCCATTTTGCGAGGGCTGCGCCCTCGATCGCGACGCAAGGCCGCTCCTACAGGATTGCGCGATCCTGTGTAGGAGCGGCCTTGTGTCGCGAAAGGGCCGCAAAGCGGCCCCAAAATCTACAGCCCAAGCTTGGCCATGCGGGCCTTCACCGAGGTTTCGATGCCGGCAGCATCCAGCCCGCACTCGGCCAGCATCTGCGCCGGTTTGGCATGCTCGACATAAATATCTGGCAGGCCCAGGTGCAGCAGCGGCTTGACCACGCCTTCGTTGGCAAGGAACTCGCCTACGGCAGCCCCTGCGCCACCCATGATGCTGTTCTCTTCAATGGTCACCAGCAACTCATGGCTGGCAGCCAGTTCCAGCACCAGGGCCTCGTCCAGCGGCTTGACGAAGCGCATGTCGACCACGGTGGCGTTGATCTGCTCGGCAACCTGCAGGGCCTCGGCCAACTGCACGCCAAACACCAGCAGGGCAACTTTTTCGCCCTGGCGGCGAACCACGCCCTTGCCGATTTCCAACGGTTCGAGGTCACCGCTGATCGGTGCGTTCGGGCCGGTACCACGTGGGTAGCGCACAGCCGCCGGGCCGTTAAACAGGTGGCCGGTACTGAGCATCTTGCGCAGCTCGTTCTCGTCGCTCGGGGTCATTACCAGCATGCCCGGGATGCAGCGCAGGTACGACAGGTCGTAGCTGCCAGCGTGAGTCGGGCCGTCTTCGCCCACCAGGCCGGCACGGTCGATGGCGAACAGCACATCAAGGTTCTGCACAGCCACGTCATGAATCAGCTGGTCGTAGGCGCGCTGCAGGAAGGTGGAGTAGATCGCCACCACCGGCTTGCTGCCTTCGCAGGCCATGCCGGCGGCGAGGGTGACCGCGTGCTGCTCGGCGATCGCCACGTCGAAATAACGCTGCGGGTAACGCTCGCTGAAGGCGACCAGGTCGGAGCCTTCCTTCATCGCCGGGGTGATGCCCACCAGGCGGTTGTCGGCGGCAGCCATGTCGCACAGCCACTGGCCGAACACAGCGGAATACTTCGGCCCGCTGACCTTCTTCGGCGCAGCCGGCTTGTCGGCAGGTTCGAGCTTGGTGATGGCGTGGTAGCCGATCGGGTCGATCTCCGCCGGGGCGAAGCCCTTGCCCTTCTTGGTCACCACGTGCAGGAACTGCGGGCCCTTGAGGTCACGCATGTTGCGCAGGGTGGCGATCATGGTTGGCAGGTCGTGGCCGTCGATCGGGCCGATGTAGTTCCAGCCCAGCTCTTCGAACAGCGTGCCTGGCACCAGCATGCCCTTGGCATATTCCTCGGTGCGACGGGCGATTTCCCAGGCACCGGGCAGGCGCGACAGCACCTTCTTGCTGCCTTCGCGCATGCTCGCGTAGGTGCGGCTGGAGAGGATCTTGGCCAGGTAGTTGGACAAGCCGCCGACATTGCGCGAAATCGACATGTCGTTGTCGTTGAGGATCACCAGCATGTCGGCGTTGACTTCCTGGGCGTGGTTCAACGCTTCGAAGGCCATGCCAGCAGTGAGGGCGCCATCGCCGATCACGGCGATCGACTTGCGTGCACTGTTCTGCAGGCGGGCGGCAATGGCCATGCCCAGCGCTGCGCTGATCGAGGTGCTCGAGTGGCCGACGCCGAAGGTGTCGTATTCGCTCTCGCTGCGGCGCGGGAAGGCGGCGATGCCGTCCTTCTGGCGCAGGCTGAGCATGCGGTTGCGGCGCCCGGTGAGGATCTTGTGCGGGTAGGCCTGGTGGCCGACGTCCCACACCAGCCGGTCATCCGGGGTGTCGAAGACGTAGTGCAGGGCGATCGTCAGCTCGATGACGCCTAGGCCGGCGCCGAAATGCCCACCGGTCTGACCAACGGTGTAGAGCAACTCCTGGCGCAATTCGTCGGCCAGGGTCTCCAGGTCGGCTTCGGCCAACCGGCGCAAGCCGGCAGGCGTGTCAGCGCGGTCGAGCAACGGCGTGACCGGGCGTTCGCGGGGGATCTCTTGAAACGTCGTGGGCATCAGGCGAGTCGTTATAGGTGTGTGAAGACGCGGCAGTTTACCCCATTGTGGGAAAAGTGCCCATTCGACCACGGGTTTCGCGGACCCTGTGGGAGCGGGTTTACCCGCGAATGCAATGTTGGACTTACCACCGCATTCGCGGGTAAACCCGCTCCTGCAGGGGATTGGGGTCAATCCTTAATGACGGCGCTCGACGATATAGCGCGCCAACGCCCGCAGCGGCTCGGCGGATTCACCAAAACCTTGCAGGGCGAACAGCGCCTGGTCGCGCAGTTCGATTGCGTAGGCCTTGGCGGCTTCCAGCCCCAGCAGCGCCGGGTAGGTCGGTTTGTCACGGGCGATGTCGGCGCCCTGGCGCTTGCCCAGGGTGGCGGTGTCGCTTTCCACGTCGAGGATATCGTCCTGCACCTGGAATGCCAGGCCGATGGCCTGTGCATAAGTCTGCAGGTCATCCAGCTGCGCCTGCTCGGCGCGGGCACTGGCCAGGGCGCCGAGGCGCACGCTGGCTTCGATCAGGGCGCCGGTCTTGTGCCGGTGCATGAATTCCAGAGCCTGCTGGTCTAGCTTCAGGCCGACCGAGCCAAGGTCGATGGCCTGGCCGCCGACCATGCCCGCAGGGCCTGCGGCCTTGGCCAGGGCCTGGACCATGGCCAGGCGGGTGCTGTCGGCCTGCGGGCTCAGGCGCGGGTCGAGCAGGGCGCTGAAAGCCAGGCTCTGCAAGCCATCACCGGCGAGAATCGCGCAGGCCTCGTCGAAGGCTTTGTGGGTGGTTGGCTGGCCACGGCGCAAGTCGTCATCGTCCATGGCCGGCAGGTCGTCATGGACCAGCGAATAGGCGTGGATCAGCTCTACCGCACAGGCGGCGCCGTTGGCTTGTTCGGCGGGCGCGCCAAGGGCTTCGCAGGCGGCATAGGCGAGCAACGGGCGCACGCGTTTGCCGCCATTCATCACGCTGTAGCGCATGGCCGCATAAAGGCGTTCCAGCTCTTTGGTCGGGGCGATGAACAGCGGTTCGAGGGCGGCGTCGACGCGGGCCTGGCAGCTGGCCTGGTAAACAGTGATCATGCTTCTGGCTCCGCATCGAACGGCTGCGCGGTGAGTTCGCCGTCACGTTCCAGCAGAATCTGTACTTTCTGTTCGGCCTGGGCCAACGCCCCCTGGCAATCGCGGGTCAGGGCGATGCCTTGCTCGAACGCGGCCAGCGAGTCTTCCAGCGACAGTTCGCCGTTCTCCAGGCGCTCGACCAGGGCTTGCAGGTCGGCGAGGGATTGTTCGAAATCGATGGAGGCTTTTTTGCGGGCCATGGCGACAGTCTCGGTGGCGGGTCAGAACCGCGCGACGTTAGCAGAGCGGGGCGGGGGGAGCAAACTTCAGGCTACCCGATCATTAGATGCGGACATTTGTAGGAGTGGCCTTGCCGGGGCGCCGGACCGGTCGGAAAGGGCCGCAACGCGGCCCCGGCAATTTCGGCTGTGAAGCTGAAACCCTGGGGCCGCTTCGCAGCCCTTTCCGACCGGTCCGGCGCCCCGGCGAGGCCGCTCCTACAGGTCCGTGCCCACGGGCCCCGTGCGGTCTGTCAGGCCGGCTCTGCTTCCAGCTCGACCATGGCCTCACGGCACCGCGCCAGCTCCTCGATGGTCAGCACCGGCAGGTTGTACTGCCGCGCATACACCGCCACCTGCTCGCCCCGCGCCATGCTGCCATCGGGGTTCATCAGCTCGCACAGCACCGCTGCCGGGCGCAAGCCGGCCAGGCGTGCCAGGTCCACCGAGCCTTCGGTGTGGCCACGACGGGTCAGCACGCCACCATCACGCGCACGCAGCGGGAACACATGGCCCGGGCTGACGATATGGCGCTGCTCGGCGGTCGAACGCAGCGCCGCTTCGATGGTGGTGATGCGATCCTGCGCGGAAACGCCGGTGCTCACGCCCTCGGCCGCTTCGATGGTGACGGTGAAGCCCGTGCCGTGGCGGGCCTGGTTGTTCTGCACCATCGGTGCCAACTGCAGGGCATCGACAGTGGCCTCGTCCAGGCACAGGCAGACAATGCCGCTGCAGTCGCGGATCATCATGGCCATGGTCTGCAGCGACAGGTTCTCGGCGGCGGCCACGATATCGGCTTCGTCCTCGCGGTCGTCATCGTCGAGCAACAGCACAGGGCGCCCGGCCTGGAAGGCGGCGACGGCGGCAGATACGTTGGGGAATTGTTTTTGCAGCAAAGGGGACATGAAACGCTCCTCGTGAATGATCGATGAACGTCTCGGGGCGAACAAAATGCGCGCGCAGGGGCGCCCGAATGGCCCCTGCCTGACGCCTTCTTTCATCCGGACTATGACCGTCGGCTCTGGAGTCGCACCAGATCTGCTGACCCCCGGCATGGCCGGGGCGCTCGCGGGCTCATCTTTCGATTTACCGCCGGTGGGGACTTGCACCCCGCCCTGAAGACCGGCCAAGCATACAGCACTGGGCCACCTTGCTGGCAACCCGCACATCTACGACCTTCGGCGGTATCCTGCAGGCATGGCTCAACAGGAACAGCTCAATGGACATTCTTCAGGTCGCCGGCGGCAAGCCGGTCAAACTGTGGACCGACGGTGTGCCGGTCGAGGACGACGCCCGCCGGCAACTGCTGAACACGGCGAAGATGCCGTTCATCTTCAAGCACCTGGCGGTGATGCCGGATGTGCACCTGGGCAAGGGCTCGACCATTGGCAGCGTGATTCCCACGGTCGGCGCGATCATTCCTGCGGCGGTGGGTGTGGACATCGGCTGCGGCATGATCGCCGCGCGTACCTCACTGCAGGCGCGTGACCTGCCAGACAACCTGCATGGCCTGCGCAGCGCCATCGAGCAGGCTGTGCCCCACGGCAAGACCTTTGGCAAGCGCGACCAGGGGGCCTGGGACAATGTGCCGGGTTCGGCAGAAAAAGCCTGGGGCCAGCTCGCCGGGCGCTTCAAGGCCATTACCGACAAGTACCCGCGCCTGGAAAAGACCAACAACCGCCACCACCTTGGCACCCTGGGCGGCGGCAACCACTTCATCGAGGTGTGCCTGGACGAGGCCGACCGGGTCTGGTTCATGCTGCACAGTGGCTCGCGTGGTGTGGGCAATGCCATTGGCAATCTGTTCATCGAACTGGCCCAGGCCGACATGCGTCAGCACCTGGCCAACCTGCCGGACAAGGACCTGGCCTATTTCGAGGAGGGCAGCCGCCATTTCGCCTACTATGTCGAGGCGGTGGAGTGGGCGCAGGACTTTGCCCGCTGCAACCGCGAGCTGATGATGCAGGCGGTGGTCGCGGCTGCCCGCAAGGCGCTGGGCAGAGCCTTCGAGGCAAGCCTGGAGGCGGTCAACTGCCACCACAACTATGTGCAACGTGAGCAGCACTTTGGCCGCGAGGTACTGGTGACGCGCAAGGGCGCGGTGTCGGCGCAGAAGGGGCAGTTGGGCATCATTCCCGGGTCCATGGGCGCCAGAAGCTTCATCGTGCGGGGGTTGGGTAACGAGGAGTCGTTCTGCTCCTGCAGCCATGGCGCGGGCAGGGTGATGAGCCGGACCAAGGCCAAGAGCCGCTTCACCGTGGAAGATCAGAGGCGGGCCACGGCGCATGTGGAGTGCCGCAAGGACAAGGACGTGATCGACGAGATTCCCATGGCGTACAAGGACATTGATGCCGTGATGCGGGCGCAACAGGAGTTGGTGGAAGTGGTGCACACTCTGCGGCAGGTGGTTTGTGTGAAAGGTTGACCTGTACTGGCCTCTTCGCGGGTACGGGTTTACCGAGAAAGGTCTTCTATCACTTTATTCAGTGAGGCCGGCAACATCGGCCCATGTCCCAGCCCTTCGAAGCGGTCAAAGCGCACCCGCAGCCCTTGCACCCTGGAAAGATCAGCCGCCAGCTCCCGCGCCGGCCGCTCCACATCGCCCTTCACCGGCATACGCGGATTCGCCGGCTCTTCACTCCCGCGCATCAGCAACAGCCGCGGCCGGCTGTCACTCAGGCGCTGTTGCAACCCCTGCGCCTCACGCACGATCGCCCCATCGTTCCACCACAGTGATGGGCTGGCCGCCGCATAGTCGCTGAACGCCCCTGGCCGGGTGAACAGCGCATGCAGCACCGCCAAACCGCCATAGGAATGCCCCCACAGCGTCTGCCGCTGCAGGTCGATCGGCGCCACGCCCGCCACCAGCGGCCGCATCTTCAGGGTCAGCAGATCAAGAAACGCATCCACCCCACCGCTGGGTTCGCCCGTGAGTGGATCGCGCTGCTCGGCCTGCCCAGGCAACGCCGGGGTGTAGTCGAAGGTACGCCCTGCGCGCTCGATACGCTGCTCGGTCTGGTACCCCACGGCCACCAGCAACGGCGCCTGGCCGGCGGCGAGCTTGCTCAGTTGCTGGCCATCAAGCGCGCCAATTGCCGCATTGCCGTCGAGCATCCACAGCACCGGATAACCGGCGGCAGGCGCCGGGCGATCCGGCTTGCCGATCCACAGACGGTAGTGGCGCAGGCCATCCGCCGAGTCCAAATCGAGGTGACTGAAACGGTAGGCCAGGTCCTGGCGCTGTAGCAACGATGTATCCATCTTCTGCTCACGCTCTGGCTGTGCCACGGCAACTGGGGCGGCCAGCGCCAGGGCCAGCACCAGGGACAGGGTCATCTTGCTCATCAGGTGTCTCGTCAGGGCGTTGCGAGAATCGCAAGGCTTGAAAGCCCCAGATGATAATCAGTGCTGTTTGGCCGTAAAGCGCATTAACTTTCTAAACATTCCTGGCCGATCGGCAGCATCACGTGCAGGCACAAGCCAGGGTGGCCATTGCTGGCCCACAGCCGGCCGCCTTGCAATTCGATGGCGCGGCGGGCAATGGCCAGCCCGAGGCCAAAGCCTGCGCCGCTGCCGGGCAGGCGTTGGTAGGGTTGGAAGATGCGCTCGAGGTCAGCTTGCGGTACGCCGGGCCCTTGGTCGCTCAGGCGCAGGTGCCAGCAGGCGCCGTCACGCCAGCCATCGAGGCTGACCCGGCCGTCGTCAGGTGAATGGCGGATGGCGTTGCGCATCAGGTTTTCAAGCGCCTGGGCCAGGCTGTCCAGGTGGGCCTGCACCCGGCAATCGGTGCCCAGCGAGCAGGGCAGGCGTGATTGCTCCCAGCCACTTTCGAAGCAGATGTCTTGGCACAGCGCTTCCCACACGGACAGCATCAGCACTGGTTCAGTGGGCAGTTGCGGCTGCTCGGTGTCCATCCAGGCGAGGTCCAGGGTGTCCTCGAGCAGCTTCTGCATGTCGTTGACTTCGCGTCCCAGGCGCTCACGCAGTTGCGCCGGCGGCAACTCGCTGTCGTGGGCGATGCGCAGCCGCGCCAGGGGTGTGCGCAATTCGTGGGACAGCGTGCGCAGCAGCAAGCGTTGTTGCTCCAGGCTTTGCCGCAAGCGCCCGGCCATGTGCTCGAAGGCCTGTGCCAGCTCGCCCAGCTCATCGCGGCGCTCCTGCAGGGGCAGCCCCGGGCTGTCCAGGTCGTCCGCGCGCAGGGCATCGGCGCGGTCGCGCAGGCGGTTGAGCGGCACCACCAGCTGCCGGTAGATGGCCAGGCCCAGCAGCAGGGCGAGCAGCGTGGGTGCGACGCCGTGGGTGATGACATGGGTCCAGGGCGTGAGCCCGGTAGGCAGCAAGCGCTCGGGCAACTGCATCACCAGGCGACCGTTTTCGGGGTGCTGCGGAAACTCGATGCTGACGTAGGGCAGTTCATCCTGCAGGCGCCGGCTCATGGGCCAGTCGAGCTTGCGCATGAAGGTCAGGTGGCTGGCCTCTTCGGCGTCCAGGGCCGTGGTGCCGAGGCTTTGCAGGTGCGGCCCGAGTAATACCACCCAGGTGTCTTCGGCATGTTCGAGCTTGCGGCGGAAGGCCTCGGCCCCCGAAGCGCCTGCTTGCTGCCAGGCCTGTTCGGCCTGCTGCGCATAGCGGGCGAGATAGTCCTGGTCGGCCTGGGAAAGAAAATAGGTACTGCGCTCCACCGACAGTCCCCAGGTCCAGATCAGCCAGGTCAGCAGCAGGCAGAAGCTGACCTGCAATGCTGCCAGTTTCCACAGCAAGGGATGCCGGCGCATCAGGCGTGTTCCGTGTCGACCAGGATGTAGCCCTGACCGCGTACAGCCTGGATCTGCAGGTGCTGGGCAGCGATATCGGCCAGTTTGCGGCGCAGGTTGCACACGTGCACATCGAGGCCGCGGTCCAGGCGGGTGTAGGCCCGGTGCAGCACGGTCTGGTAGAGGAACGGCTTGCTCAGGGCCTCGCCAGGGTGGGCATTCAACGTGGCCAGCAAGCGGAATTCAGATGCGGTCAGGCCGGCCGCTTTGCCATGGTGCAGCACATCCTGCAGGTACTGGTCGAAGACCAGCGGGCCGGGCTCGCTGTGCGGGAGCGGTTCGCGGCCGAAGGCCACGCGTCGCAACAGGGCATCCACCCGTGCGTCCAGCTCAGCGAGGCTGAATGGCTTGGGCAGGTAATCGTCCGCACCCCGGGTAAAGCCGCTGATACGGTCTTGCTCGGCGCCAAGCGCCGACATCAGCATCACGGGCACGGCATGCTGGCGGCGCAGTTCGTCGAGCAGGCTCAGGCCGTCGATGCCCGGTAGCATGATGTCCAGCAGCACCATGTCGAAACGGCTGTGCTGCACGGCATTCAACGCCTGGGTGCCGGTAGCGCAGGCGTTGACCAGGAAACCGCGGTTGAGAAAGTGGCGCTGCAGGTCCTCACGCAGACGTGCATCATCTTCGGCGAGGAGGAGTGAGGTGGGCATCGGTGGTCTTTAATGAGAATCCGTATCAGTTAGCCATCATCCCACTGTGGACGGGGGAAGGGCAATCGCCCCGTGTCGGCCGCATGTGTTAAGAAGGTTAATCCTGCTGCACCCCGGTTTTTCGTCCGGTATCGTTCGCAAAAAGCAACTTGTTTCGTTTGCGATTAAATATCATTTGGGCGAAGGGTTTGTCATGAGCGGTTTTAAAGGTGTGGGGAGCCCGCGGCGGGTTCGGGGATGGCTGGTGCTGGGGCTGCTGGCGCCTTTTTCGTTGTCGGCACTGGCTGAAACGGTGGCAGACCAGGCTGCTGAGGGCGACACATCGCTCGACCTGCCGGCCCTGACCATCGAAGGTAACCGCCTCTACGACATGCTGCCCTCGGAACAGACCGGTGGTTACAGCGTCGATGCCGCTACCGTGGGTACCAAGACCCCGGCGGCACTCAAGGACATCCCGCAATCGATCACCGTGTATACCCAGGACTACTTCAAGGACCGCCAGTTCGTGCATCTGGACGACTTGGCCAAGTACACGGCAGGCCTGCGTACCCTGACCAACGACAGCGGTCGTTCGTCTATCTACGCTCGTGGCTATGAGTACAGCGAGTTCAACATCGACGGCCTGCCGGCACCCATGGCCAGTATCTTTGGCACCGTGCCGTCGCTGGCCGCCTTCGACCGGGTCGAGATCATGCGCGGCCCGGCCGGCCTGTTCAGCAGCACCAGCGAGTTGGGCGGCATCGTCAACATGGTGCGCAAACGCCCGACCGCCGAATTCCAGGGCCATGTCGAAGGCAGCTATGGCACCTGGGACACCAACCACGAAGAAATCGACCTGAGTGGGCCGCTGGATGATGCCGGCCGGGTACGCGGGCGTTTCATCACCTCGCGCGATGACACCAATGGCGAAGTCGACTACAACGCCAACACCAGCAATAGCTACTACGGCGCGCTGGACATCGACCTGGACGACGACACTCAGCTGTCGTTCGGCCTGATCCACGAGGTGAAGAACATCACCCCGCACAACGGTTACCCGGCCACGTTGTCTGGTGAGGTGCCCGACTTCAGCCACTCGCGTTTCCTCGGCGCCGACTGGAACTACTTCGACGGCAAGACCACCGACCTGGTCGCCGAGCTGACCCACCGCTTCGACAACGGTGGCTATGGTCGCGTTGCCGCGCGCGGTTCGCACCGCGATACCAACTACCTGTATGCCTTCACCGCGACCAATGCCACTACCGGGGCCAACTCCGAGCGCGCCAGCGCCCGCGACTTCACCCAGGACACCTACTCGCTGGACGCCAGCTACAGCCAGCCGTTCGAAACCTTCGGCCAGGTCAGCGAATTCGTGGTCGGCACCGACTACAAGAACTACGACACCGAGTACCTCAACGGCACCACCAACCTGGGCAGCATCAACGTCAACACCTACACGCCGACGCGTTTCGCCAAGCCGTCACCGAACTACAGCACCGAGACCGGCATGCAGGAAGAGGAATACGGCCTTTACTCCAAGGTCACCTTCCGCCCGGTCGAGCGCCTGGCGCTGATTGCCGGTGGCCGCTTCAGCTGGTATCGCGGTGACTTCTACACCACCACCCTGAGCAGTGGCTCGACGGTCGACGACAACAAGCGCGTCGATGGCCGCTTCACGCCTTATGGCGGCCTGGTCTACGACCTGACCGAAAACCACGCGCTGTACGCCAGTTATTCGCAGGTGTTCAAGCCGCAGTCGGACACCGACGGCAATGGCCGGGTGCTCAAGCCGCGCCAAGGTGAACAATATGAATTCGGCCTGAAAAGCAGCTACTTCGGTGGCGACCTGAACACCCGTTTCTCGGTGTTCCGCCTGACCGACAAGAACCGCGCCAGTACCGAATACGATGCCGATGGCGTGGACACCGGCTTCTCGGTCGCCTCCGGCAAGACCCGGGTCAAGGGCGCCGAAGTGGAAGTCAGCGGCAAGCTGACGCCGAACTGGGAGCTGCTGGCGGGGTACACCTGGATGGAAACCGAAACCGTCGAGGGTGACGCCGAAACCACTTTCTTCATCATGCCGCGCAACCAGGCGTCGCTGTGGAGCAAATACACCATCAGCCAAGGCCCGCTGACCGGGTTGGCCATTGGTGGCGGTGTGTCGGCGATGAGCAACTTCTACTCCGAGAACGGCGGGGTGCGTATCGATGCGCCGGGCTATGCCACCGTGGACGCCATGCTGTCGTACCCGGTGACCTCGAAGCTGACGGCGACCTTCAACGTCAACAACCTGTTCGACCGCGATTACCTGTCGCGGGTGGGGTCGACCTCGACATTCAACTTCTATGGGCCATCGCGAAGCATGATGGTCGGGGCGCGGTATGACTTCTAAGTTCAGAAAATTCCCGTTGTTTGTAGTCCATTTCTGAATTAGCTTCCTAGCGCCCTTGGGCCATTGCGGTGGTGTTTCTGGCGGCATAGTGTGGCCCGGTCGTTGCCAAATCAGCGACCGGGCCTGCAAGCCCGTACAGACGCTCAGTACCGCTTTCCGAGTTGTTGCATGCTGGCAACTTCGGTTAATGGTGGCTGCGTGCGGGAGGTCTTCGGATCTGCCGGTTCTCGTCTGTCCGGTCTTGCAGACCCGCGCGTAGCCGCCACCCATCAAATGCAAGTGATGTCGTGGTGGTCCCTTCTTATACAGACGAGATTACACCATGCTTAAAATTGTCCCCGATCCACCCCACGATATTCATTCCCTCGAAGACACCCTGATCCAGGCCACCGACTACGCCCTATGCGCGTCGACCGTGGTGCATCAGGCGTTGCTGCTGCAGCCCAAGTCACCGGCGTCGATCCTGATGATGGCCTCGATGCATGAGATGGAGGCGCTACGGGTTTTGCTCGAAGCCGCGTTGATCCAGGTGCAGATGCCTACTGGGCCTAGGACGCTGCATTGAGGCTTGAGTGATGTGTTTTCTGGGCCGGCCAATCGCGGATAAATCCGCTCCTACAGGTTGAGTGGTTCTTGTAGGAGCGGATTTATCCGCGATTGGCCGGCCCAGACACGCGAGTGTTTTCAGGGAGATTGACCAATGACCACAGACAACACCCCATGCACCGTCGGCAAGACCATTTTCTTCCAAGGTGAAAACCAGACCCACCCACTGTTCCGCGTTGAACCCGGCATCCCTTGCCAGGATGCCCGCGAACAGGCCTCGGAACTGATGGGCTATGTGCGGGAGCTGACCATCCTCGGCCTGATGGACGAGAAACCAATGATGATCTGGGCCTCGCACTACCTGAGTGCGATGGCCAAGGCGCTGATGGATGATGCCGAACTCGGCATGAGGCATTGATGAGCCTGGCTTGAGGGGGCATCAGGGCCACCACATGCACGCCGGGGGAGTTGTAGCGCCTGTGAGATCGAGCGCCGCCCGCGCGGCGCATCGCGGATAAAATCCGCTCCTACATCTGTTGCAACGTGCCGAACCTGTTACGTCATGGTTGTCAGCCTTGGCGCATGACTTGAGCCCTACAAACAGGCTGACAACCATGGCCTGTCAGGCATGGCCACGTTGCAACAGATGTAGGAGCGGATTTTATCCGCGATGCGCCGCGTGGGCGGCGCTCGATCTGATAGGCGCTGCAAACCATCGGCATACAAAAAATGGGCATTAAAAAGCCGGCTTGTGGCCGGCTTCTCGGGGACGGTTCCGACTAATTTATGGTAAGTCGCAGCCGCCTTAACTGTGTGGCCATCAAGGGCCTGAAAGAGATGGCAAACGATCGTGTGGAACGTCGCCGAGCCCTCTGGAACGCGGCTTGCGCCGGCCGGGGCTGAATGTGCCGCGTAGCATACAAGGGCTGGCGCGGTATGCCCAGCAAAAAATGGCACAGAGTGTGTCAGTCGGGACGTCGCTGGCGGTAATGCGACCAATGGAACACCCACCCGAGTACTTCCAGTTTCTGCACATCGCACTGCAAAGGTGAGTAGCGTTCCACCACCTCACGCCGGTTGTGGCTGTGCAGGCACAAGGCGCCCTGGTGGCCAATGCTCAGGCTGTTCACCCTGAGCCTGCCGTTGTGCAACAGCGCATAGATCTCGCCATCAACTACACGGGTGAAGCTGAGGTCGATCGCCAGGATGGCATCGCGCGGTATCCACGGCGCCATGTTGGCGGCTGGCATGGTCATGCAGATGGCTTTTTCCACAGGCACGGCCAATGCCGCCAGCGCAGATGCCGGCATTGCCAGGCAATGATGCTCCACTGCCATGAGCTGACCATTGCGCAGTTCGTTGAAGGGGACTTGCACCAGGGGAGGATGCGATATCGAAGGTAGCCCGGGTGTTTCTACCGGCGTCGACTGGGGCGCGTACATGCGTAGAAACGAATGCGGGTGCTTGGGGCCTTCGCCGGTTTGCAGCCAGCGTCGGTGCACGCAGAACAACTCGGCCATTTCATCGAGGCGGGCAATCGGAATGCCGCGAGTGAACCAGTTGTTGATGTGCTGCGACGTGACGCGGCGCTGGGCAGCGAAGTCTGCGGGGGTCAGGCCACATTCCCTGAGGAGTGCCTTGAGTCGGTCACCGGATCTGTTCATGAGGCCGAGTGTAGCGGCCGGATGCCAGTAGCGAAATGAACGAGATGTAGATCTGAACGGTATGAAAAACGCCTGGATGTAGGGTGAAAGTGTAGGAATGCGTAGGACTTTTTACCTGCTCTTAATGTCACCCATAAAAAAGCCCCGCCGAGGCGGGGCTTTTTCTGCAAAGCGGTATCAGCCTTTGTAGGCAGCGACCGATTTGGTGATTGCAGCGCGGGCGGCGTCGGCGCCATCCCAGCCTTCGATCTTGACCCACTTGCCCTTCTCGAGATCCTTGTAGTTCGCGAAGAAGTGCTCGATTTGTTGGATCAGCAGGGCTGGCAGGTCGGTGTATTCCTTCACGTCGACGTACAGCTGGCTCAGCTTGTCGTGAGGAACGGCGATGACCTTGGCGTCGCCGCCGCCGTCGTCGGTCATGTTCAGCACGCCGACCGGGCGGGCACGAATGACCGAGCCTGGGGCTACCGGGTAAGGGGTCACGACCAGCACGTCCAGCGGATCACCGTCGTCGGCCAGGGTGTTCGGGATGAAACCGTAGTTGGCTGGGTAGAACATCGGGGTAGCCATGAAACGGTCAACGAACAGCGTGTCGCTGTCTTTGTCGATTTCGTATTTGATCGGCGCGTGGTTGGCCGGGATCTCGATAGCGACGTAGATGTCGTTCGGCAGGTCTTTGCCAGCCGGAATCTTGCTGTAGCTCATTGGGCAGTGCCCCCGTGATTGCTCAAAAAGTGGCGGCGATTATAGGCACATTCCGCCAGGCCATGCCACGTCTGGCCTGATGTGCGGGCAATATGAGCGGCCGCCTCAGGCGTGGTTTTCGCGGTACTCCGGGTGCTCGGCTTGCAGCTGTACAAGGCGTGCCAGCGGATCCTGGCGATAGAACAGCGACAGCTGCCGGTACACCTGTGGATAAGCCTGGTGCAGCAGGTCGGGGGCGCTGAAGAAGTATTCACTGGTGACGGCGAAGAATTCCGCCGGGTTTTCCGCTGCGTAGGGGTCGATGGCGGTTTGTGCGTCGGGGTCGGCGTCGAGCTGGCGGTTGAGGTCGTCATACGCCTGCTGCATGGCCGCGGCCCAGTCTTCCACGTGCATGCCCGGGTGCAGCGGCGGCAGGCCGTTGGCATCGCCATTGAGCATGTCGAGTTTATGCGCCAGTTCATGGATCACCAGGTTGTAGGCTTCCCAGCTGCCACTGGCCAGCACACCGGCCCAGGCCAGGATGATCGGCCCCTGCTGCCAGGCTTCGCCGCTGTGCTCGGCATCCCACACGTGCTCCACGCCGCTGGCATCGCGGTGGCGCTGCGGGCTCTTGAAGTCGTCGGGGTAGAGGATGATCTCGTGGAAGCCCTGGTACCAGTTCAAGTCGCCCAGGTGCAACAGCGGCAGCTGTGCCTGAGCGGCTAGAAACAGGCGCTGCTCATCGTCAAGTTCGACCCCGGGGAGAGTGGTCAGGTGCTTGTCGAGCAGGAACAGGATGCAGGCTTCGCGCAGCCACTGGTCTTCTGCATCGCTGATGCCATCGAGCATTGGCAGGCGATCGCGGATCACCTGCCATTGCCGTGCGTCGATCGGGTAGCGCGCCAGGGTGCGCTTGCGCCGCCAGGCGCTGAAGGACCACATGTCTGCTGTCAGTGGGCCTTGGCGGTGCGGCCCAGGCGGCTACGCAGCAGGCCGAGGATCATCGGTACCAGCGAAAGCACGATGATGCCGACCACCATCAGCGACAGATGCTGCTTGATGAATGGCACGTTACCGAAGAAGTAGCCCAGGGTCACCAGGCCGCCGACCCACAGCAACGAACCTGCCACGCTGAAACCGAGGAAGCGCGGGTAATGCATGTGCGCAATGCCGGCGACGAACGGCGCGAAGGTGCGCAGGATCGGCAGGAAGCGCGCCATGGTCACGGTCTTGCCACCGTGGCGTTCATAGAACTCGTGGGTACGCTGCAGGTAGTCGCGGCGGAAGATCTTCGAATTGGGGTTGCTGAACAGTCTTTCGCCTGTCGTGCGGCCGATGATGTAGTTGGTGCTGTCGCCCAGGATAGCCGCCGCCATGAGAAGGCCCGCCAGCAGGACCGGATCCATGCCACCCCCTGCGGCCACGGCGCCGGCGATGAACAGCAGCGAGTCGCCCGGCAGGAACGGCATCACCACCAGGCCAGTTTCGCAGAAGATGACAGCGAACAGGATCGCGTAGATCCAGGGGCCGTAATTGGTGACCAGCAAATCGAGGTAGGTATCGAGATGAAGAATAAGGTCCAGCGGGTTGAATTCCATGTACAGCACCTGTGTTCTTGACCCGCTTTACGGGCACGCGATGACGGACAATGCCCTGGGCGTCGGCATGAATACCTGTGGATGGGTAAATTTTCACACATGACAGGTCGTTGCATTATACGGCTAAGTAGGAAACCTGCCCGGGGAGTTTGTAGCGGGGGGTTACTGGTACTTGCAGGTGTACGCGATCGTTGTAGGAGCGGCCTTGCCGGGGCGCCGGACCGGTCGGAAAGGGCCGCAAGGCGGCCCCGGCAATTCTCGCTGCGAAGCTGAAAACCTGGGGCCGCTATGCGGCCCTTTCCGACCGGTCCGGCGCCCCGGCAAGGCCGCTCCCACAATGATCGTGGTGCGGTTCAGTCCTGGCTGATCGGCAGGATGTAGTTCTCGAACTCGGTGTCCTTGCGAAAGCCCATCGATTCGTAGGTCTTGCGCGCCACGTCGTTGTTGGCACTGGTCGAAACCCGCATCCGTACCGCGTTGGTTTCCTTGGCCATTTTCTTGGCCTCACGCATCAGGTGGTCGGCTACCAGCATGCGCCGTGAATCTTCGGCCACGAAGATGTCATTGAGAATCCACACCCGCTTCAGCGACAGCGACGAATAGCTTGGATAAAGCTGGCAGAAGCCGAGCAGCTTGCTGTCATCGTCGACTGGCAAAGCCAGGTAAATGACCGATTCACCGCGCATCAGGCGTTTTTGCAGGAATTTGCGCGAACTGTCGGGATAAGGGAGCTGCCCATAGAACTCGCGGTATCTGACGAACAGCGGGGTGAGCAGGTCGAGGTGTTCCAGGGTTGCCTTGATAATGCGCATGTGCGGCCCTCAGAGTCCATTTGGGGAAACAGCGGAATGCCTGCAGCGTTCATGGGCATGCTGCCCCAATGCTGGCCATCAGTGCAATCCGCCTTCCGTGACATGTTCTTTAACCTTCGCCGAGCAGGAAGTTGCCTCGCTGGGTGGGGGCATTTTCGCTGTCGATGCTATGGACCTCGGCTTCGTCCTTCAGATTCACACCGGAAAGCTGCCGTCGGCAGGCTTCGCGCATCAGGTATAGCAGGCGATGGGCGGCCATGCCGTAGCTCAGGCCTTCAAGGCGGATGTTGGAGATGCAGTTGCGATAGGCATCGGTCAGGCCGACCTTGGGCGCGTAGGTGAAATACAGGCCGAGGCTGTCCGGCGAGCTCAGGCCCGGGCGTTCACCAATCAGCATTACGGTCATGCGTGCACCGAGCAACTGGCCAACTTCGTCCGCCACCGCAACCCGGCCTTGCTCTACCAGCACCACCGGGGCGCTGGTCCAGCCATCGGCGGCGGCCTGTTCCTCGAAGCGGGCCAGGAACGGCAAGGTATGGCGGTGCACGGCCAGGGCCGAGAGGCCGTCGGCGACCACGATGGCCAGGTCGACCCCGTCGGGGTTGGCCTGGGCATGTTGGCGCAAGCGTTCGGCCGAGTCATCGTTGAGCCGCCGGCCGAGGTCGGGGCGTTGCAGGTATTGGTGACGGTCGCTGGCGGCGCTGTGCAGCACCAGGCTGTCGCGGCCACGGTCCTTGAGCTGTTCGCTCAGGGCGGCGTGGTCGAAGGCCAGGTGCACGGCGTCACGGGCCTGGGCGTGGGCAAACTGGAAGTCCAGTTGTGCGCTGGTGGGCAGGCTGATGCCGGTGCGGCCCAGGGCGATGCGCGCCGGGGTCAGGTTGCGCAGGGCCAGCCAAGGGTTTTCTTGGGTTGAGGGCGGGGTGGGGGTACGGTCTGCCATGGTCACCTCTTAAGCCAGCTGTGCCAATGCCTGGCGGAATGCCGGCGGCAGGTTGTCGCCAAAGCGCACGCGGCCATCGGCCTGGGTGAAGATGCCGGTGCGTTGCAGCCAGGCTTCGAATTCCGGCCCGGGCTTCAGGCCCAGGGTCTGGCGCGCATACAGCGCGTCGTGGAACGACGTGGTCTGGTAGTTGAGCATGATGTCGTCGGAGCCGGGGATGCCCATGATGAAATTGATCCCGGCCACGCCCAGCAGGGTCAGCAGGGTATCCATGTCGTCCTGGTCGGCTTCGGCGTGGTTGGTGTAGCAAATGTCGCAGCCCATCGGCACGCCCAGCAGCTTGCCGCAGAAGTGGTCTTCGAGGCCGGCGCGGATGATCTGTTTGCCGTTGTACAGGTACTCGGGGCCGATGAAGCCGACCACGGTGTTGACCAGGAACGGTTTGAAGTGACGGGCCACGGCGTAGGCGCGGGTCTCGCAGGTCTGCTGGTCGACACCGTGGTGGGCGTTGGCCGACAGGGCGCTGCCCTGGCCAGTCTCAAAGTACATCAGGTTCTGCCCGAGGGTACCGCGCTTGAGCGACAGGCCGGCCTCGTAACCTTCCTGCAGCACGTTCAGGTTGATGCCGAAGCCGGCGTTGGCTGCTTCGGTGCCGGCAATCGACTGGAACACCAGGTCCAGCGGCACGCCGCGGTTGATTGCTTCGATCGAGGTGGTGACGTGGGTCAGCACGCAGGCCTGGGTGGGGATGTCGTAGCGCTGGATGATGGCGTCGAGCATTTCCAGCAGGGCGCAGATCGAGGCGATGCTGTCGGTCGCCGGGTTGATGCCGATCATGGCGTCGCCGTTGCCGTAGAGCAGGCCGTCGAGAATGCTGGCGGCAATACCGGCCGGTTCGTCGGTCGGGTGGTTGGGCTGCAGGCGGGTCGACAGGCGCCCGCGCAGGCCCATGGTGCCACGGAACCTGGTGACCACGCGGATCTTCTGCGCCACCAGTACCAGGTCCTGCACGCGCATGATCTTCGACACTGCGGCGGCCATTTCCGGGGTCAGCCCTGGCGCGAGGGCGCGCAGGCTTTGTTCGTTGGCCTCTTCGCTTAGCAGCCAGTCGCGCAGGCCACCAACGGTCAGGTGGCTGACCGGGGCGAAGGCCTGGGTGTCGTGGGTATCGACGATCAGCCGGGTGATTTCGTCCTGTTCGTAGGGGATCAGTGCTTCATTCAGAAAGTGCGTCAGCGGTATGTTGGCCAGGGCCATCTGCGCGGCCACCCGCTCGCCGTCGTTGGCGGCGGCGACGCCGGCCAGGAAGTCCCCGGAACGGGCTGGGCTGGCCTTGGCCATCACGTCCTTGAGGCTGTCGAAGCGGTAGACCAGGTGGCCTACCGTGTGTACGAAACTTGCCATACAGAATCTCCAGAGCCGCGGGCTGGCCCGCGGCAGGTGGCGGCGATCAGTGCAGGGCCTCTTCGGCCTTCTGGATCGCGGCGAATTCCTCTTCCGGTGTGCCCGCGACCAGGTGGTGGCGGCTGTAGAACGCAAAGTAGGCAATCAGTACCGCATAAATCACCGCGGCGCCAATCACTACCCGTGGGTCGACCAGGAAGCCCGCGACCACGGCGATGCAAGCCAGCACCAGGGCCAGGCCCGAGGTGAAGATGCCGCCCGGAGTGCGGTAGGGGCGTTCCATTTTCGGCCGGCGGATGCGCAGGGTGATGTGCGCGGCCATCATCAGCACATAGGACAGTGTGGCACCGAATACCGCTACCAGGATCAGCAGGTCGCCCTGGCCGGTCAGCGACAGGGCGAAGCCGATGATGCCGGGGATCACCAGCGCCATCACCGGGGCCTTGCTTTTGTTGGTTTCCGACAGTTTGCGCGGCAGGTAGCCGGCACGGGACAGGGCAAAGATCTGCCGTGAATAGGCGTAGATGATCGAGAAGAAGCTGGCGATCAGGCCGGCAAGCCCCACCAGGTTGACGAAGCTGCCCATCCAGGTGGAGCCACCGTAGGCTTTGGCCAGCGCCTCGACCAGCGGGTTGCCGGAGGCCTTCAGGGCTTCGGAGCCCGCACCGCCAGGGCCGACCACCAGGATCAACAGGGCGAAGGCCAGCAGTACCAGCATCGCGCCGATCAGGCCGCGTGGCAGGTCACGCTTGGGGTTCTTGGTTTCTTCGGCGGCCAGTGGCACGCCTTCGACGGCGAGGAAGAACCAGATGGCATAGGGGATCGCTGCCCACACACCGACATAGCCGAACGGCAGGAAGCTGCTGGCTCCTGCGGCGTCCGTTTTGGCGATGTCGAACAGGTTGGCTGCATCAAAATGGGGCACCATTGCCACCAGGAATACGGCCAGGGCGATGGCCGCGATGGCGGTGATGATGAACATCAACTTCAGCGCTTCACCCACGCCGTAGATGTGAATGCCGATGAAGACCACATAGAACACCAGGTAGATCATCCAGCCGCCGATGCCGAACAGTGACTGGCAGTAGGCGCCAATGAACGTGGCGATGGCGGCGGGGGCGATGGCGTACTCGATGAGGATCGCCGTGCCGGTCAGGAAGCCGCCCCACGGGCCGAAGGCACTGCGGGCAAAGCCATAGCCGCCGCCTGCGGTGGGGATCATCGAGGAAAGTTCGGCCAGCGAGAAGCACATGCACAGGTACATGGTGGCCATCAGCAGGGTGGCGAGGAACATGCCGCCCCAGCCACCCTGGGCCAGGCCGAAGTTCCAGCCCGCATAGTCGCCGGAAATCACATAGGCAACACCCAGGCCCACCAGCAGTACC